>CAJXYP010000009.1 GCA_913063225.1 uncultured Cellvibrionales bacterium | reverse complement strand
AGTCATATACCCTCATTAATAATATTTAAATATATTTAACTATTATGCTCACAGGAATTCTATTTATACAAATTAACTTTTTATCTATTTAACTAATAATATATTAAAACTTTAGTTAGCTGAGCATCAGCCGAAAAACTTGATGTCCAAATTTGTGATAACAAAGGTTATAATCGCTGCTTTATAACTCACCATATTTACGCCCCAAAAAAGGGCACATTCTGATCAGGATATTCACCAAATGAGTCTTTTTAAAGCTTACGACCTTCGCGGCAAAGTCCCCGAAGATCTCGATGCGCATATTGCATACAAAGTAGGCCGAGCCTACTGCGACCTCTACGCCCCAAAACGTGTAGTCGTTGGCTTTGACATCCGTACAGAAAGCCCCGTGATTTCAGACGCCCTAATGCACGGCCTGGCGGATGGTGGCGCTATCGTTGAGAACATAGGTCTATGTGGCACCGAAGAAGTCTATTTTGCTACATTTAATGGCCCGTTAGATGGCGGAGTCATGGTAACCGCTAGCCACAATCCCAAAGGCCACAACGGCATGAAGCTGGTCAGACAAGAATCTAGACCTATTAGCCAAGATACTGGCCTGTTAGATATAAAAGCATTGGTGGAAACAAACGAATACTCCACCGCTTCGGATGGGCTCGGATCAAAAGCCGGGTCAATCGATATTAAAAATGATAAGTCCGCCTATATTCAACACCTGCTTGGTTATATAAATATAGACGACCTTAAACCACTTAAAGTAGTCGTTAATCCTGGCAACGGCGGCGCAGGAATTATTCTGGAACAGCTTGAAAAACATTTACCTTTTGAGTTTATACATCTTAATTCTGAACCCAACGGCGACTTTCCAAATGGCGTTCCCAATCCCTTATTAATTGAAAACCAAGAAGCTACCGCAAAGGTAGTTAAAGAAACTGGCGCCGATTTAGGCATAGCCTGGGATGGTGATTTTGACAGATGTTTCTTTTTTGATGCTGAAGGTCGATTTATTGAAGGTTATTACCTTGTTGGGCTGCTAGCAGAGATGATGCTAGCCAAGGATCCCGGCGCAGGAATTGTTCACGACCCAAGATTGACTTGGAATACCATTGAACAAACCAAGCAAGCTGGCGGCCAGCCTATATTATCAAAATGCGGCCACGCTTTTATAAAAGAAGTAATGCGCGAACAAGATGCAGTCTATGGTGGCGAGATGAGCGCGCACCACTACTTTCGGGATTTCGCCTACTGTGACTCGGGAATGATTCCCTGGCTACTTATTACCGAACTTATGTGCGTGAGCGGCAACAGCTTAAAAGACCTAGTTGACGAGCGCATTGCAGCCTATCCCTGCAGCGGCGAGATCAACTTCACCATCTCAGAAGCAAAAATAACGATTCAGCGAGTGAATGACTTTTACGCGCCACAGGGTGGCCATTTGGATACCACCGATGGCATAAGCTATGCCTTCGATAATTGGCGCTTCAACCTGCGATCGTCCAATACCGAACCCTTGGTACGTCTAAATGTCGAAACGCGAGGTGATCAGACCTTGTTAGAGCAAAAAATAGAAGAGCTAAAAGGCTTACTGGTTTAGGGCTTTAAGGGACAAAGATTGCCTCCTATGTGTATATACGGCATATTTTATACACATTTGGAGATGTTAAGGAGGGTTCGGTATGAGAACCAATATAGAAATCGACGATTTGCTGATGGAGAGAGCCATGAAAGCCTCAGGACTAAAGACAAAAAAGACGCAGTAGAACTAGGGCTAAAAACCTTAGTGCGATTGAGAAAGCACTCTGAAATAAGGGATTTCAGAAGTAAGCTAAGCTGGGAAGGTGATCTCGATGAGATGCGTACTGCTTCGTGATCCTTGTTGATTCCAGTGTATGGATTGACTATTTCAGTGGCATCGACACTGCACAAACGGAAAAACTAGATAAGACTCTTGGAATTAACCCGATAGCCATTGGCGATTTAATACTCACAGAGGTACTACAGGGGTTTCGTCACGATTCTCAATTTGATTCGGCTAAGAGGCTACTTCAAAACCTAGATATTCATCCAATGCTTAATGCTACACGCGCAGTCGAATGCGCTGAAAATTTTAGAGCACTTAGAAAACAAGGCATCACTATCCGAAAAACTGCAGGTACCATTATCGCACCCTACTGCATCCACGAACATTTACCCCTGCTCTACTCAGATAAGGATTTCGATCCTTTTGTAAAACACCTCGGACTCTTGTCTGCCATGAAGCTTAAGTGATTAATCCAAACCCATCAAAGCCTAAGAATGGGATAAAATTCGAATTCAGATTTTGGTTTCGACCTTCAAATTCAACTAAGAACCGCCCACTCAGGACATTTTATGCCGCATATCCAACCCGTTAAAAAAGCCATTATCCCCGTCGCTGGACTGGGAACGCGGATGCTGCCGGCAACCAAGGCGATTCCAAAAGAATTACTGCCAGTTACGGACAAACCCGTAATTCAGCACGTGGTTGAAGAAGCCATCGCCGCAGGGATTAACGAAATAATCTTGGTAACCCGCTCTGGCAAAGAAGCCATCGAAAACCATTTTGATGCCCATTTTGAATTAGAGACCCAGCTGGAACGTAAAGGCAAAGATATTGTTCTTACCAGCATCAAGAATATTATTCCGCCCCATGTTCAAGTGGTCTCAATTCGCCAGCCAGAGGCTCTTGGCCTAGGCCACGCCATTCTCTGCGCCCGCAGAGTTATTGGCGATGATCCCTTTGCTGTAATGCTACCGGATGTACTGGTAATGCCCGCTACAAACCCAGGCACTCAGAACGACTTTACCAATATGGTTAACCGCTGGGATGAAACCGGTCACGGCCAAATTATGGTGGAAGCCGTACCCGATAAAGATATTCATCAATATGGTATTGCAGATATGGGAGGCGCTGCTCTTAATATTGGAATGACATCCCCACTTTCTGCCATGGTGGAAAAACCCAAAACTGAAGAAGCTCCTTCTAACTTGGCCGTTGTCGGCCGCTATGTATTGCCTGCTAAGGTTATGCAGATATTAAAAGATACTAAGCCCGGCTCTGGCGGAGAAATCCAGCTTACAGACGCACTGGATGAACTACTAAAAAGCGATGCTCTTGATGCTTACCGTATGGCGTCAGCCACCCACGATTGCGGCAATAAACTGGGATATCTAAAAGCTAATATAGCTATGGCCTTAGAGCACCCCGAACTAAAAGAAGGCCTGCAGACCTTTCTCAATGGATTGGCCAAAATTGACTAATTCGATGCCGATTCAACCCCTAATTCTTGCCGCCGGCAAAGGTACTCGGATGAAATCCGATTTGCCTAAGGTGCTACTTAAAATCGCCGGCAAGCCTATGCTGGGCCATGTATTAGACGCAACAAAATCCCTAGATACCTTAGCTCCGATCGTAGTCGCTGGATTCGGAAGCGCGCAGGTGCAATCTGCCTATCCTGAATGTGTATTTGTCGAACAAAGCGAACAACTGGGGACCGGGCATGCAGTGCAAATTGCGGGCAATAATCTTCCTGAAGGCTCCACAACTATAGTGCTCTACGGCGATGTACCCCTAATTCAAAGCGAGACGCTGTGTAAGGTAATAACTGCCGCAGAAAATGGCTTAGGGCTGCTTACGGTCGATCTGGTTGACCCCAGTGGCTACGGCCGTATTGTTCGAGGCAGCCAAGGCGCGGTAACCTCGATCGTTGAGCATAAAGATGCCTCTACCGAAGAACTGGCTATCACCGAAGTTAATACCGGAATTCTGGCAACAAGTTCAGAAAATCTGGTGCGCTGGGTTAATCAACTTTCAAATGAGAATGCCCAAGGTGAATACTACCTAACAGATATTATCGCTATGGCCGTATCCGAAGGCATAAGCATAAAGACCACAAATCCAGGAAGTTCCGAGGAAGTTATGGGCGCAAATGATCGAATACAGCTAGCGGAGCTAGAACGCGCCTTTCAACTTCGTCTCGCAAATAAGCTGATGAGTAACGGTACCAGCCTAGCAGACCCAAATCGTATTGATATCCGCGGAGAGCTGTCGGTAGGTACCGGCGTAGAAATCGATATTAATGCCGTTTTTGAAGGTGTGGTTACGCTTGGCAACAATGTAGTTATCGAACCCAACTGCGTTATTCGCAACGCAAGCATAGGCGAAGGTTCAACGATCAAGGCCTTTACGCATATAGAGGGCGCCAATATAGGCGCACAGGTCACTGTCGGCCCTTACGCCAGACTGCGTGACGGATCAGAACTGGCGGACGGAAGCAAAGTTGGCAACTTTGTAGAAACCAAAAAGACCAAGTTAGGCAAAGGCAGCAAGATTAACCATCTAAGCTATGCTGGTGACGCCGACATTGGAGAAAATACCAATATCGGTGCAGGCACCATTACTTGTAATTATGACGGTGTAAATAAACACAAAACCAAAATTGGTAACAATGTATTTGTTGGATCCAATACGGCGCTTGTTGCGCCTGTAGAGCTTGCTGATGGATCAACCGTTGGTGCAGGCTCTACCATTACCAAAGATCTAGAAAAAGAGACTCTGGCGCTTACAAGAAATAAACAAATCCAGGTTTCTGGATGGAAACGCCCAGAGAAGAAATAGCTGCTTACAAGCAGTCGACAATTACTGAATTGGGCTTTTCTGGCAGAATACCGCCAGATTTAAAGTCCTCATCCGACAGGAACCCCAATAAATGTGCGGAATTGTCGGCGCGATCGCCCAGCGTCACAGGGTGGATGGAGTCGAAATAAAAGCCTTTAGCCTGGCAGGACGATGGCAAACTGCTTTAGATATCGCAGTAAAATCGGGTTTGATGTCGCACTGGAAGCACTGAGGAAAGGCTGGGGCGAAAAGCGTTTTACCACCGATGAGTTGGTACGCGATTCACAATTGTCTCGGGTAAAAAATGTAATGCGGCCTTATTTTGAAAGTCTGGTATCAGCGCAAGGGTAATTTTATTAGCAACAACTAATTTGACTTAGTATTCTCTGTAAGCCAACCGCGCAGGTTTTCAAAGTTCACGCCGCCCACCTCATACAGACCTATAAGAAAGGCTTTAGAATCCTTATCAGTGGCAATAATCTCGAGCCCATTAATCGCCAAAAATACATAGGTCGCTGCAAAAGCCGTTCTCTTATTTCCGTCAATAAAGGGGTGGTTCTGCGAGAGACTTTCCCATAACGCAGCAGCCTCATCGATCAAGGTCGGATAGTACCCGGTCTGAGGTCTAAAGAGCGCTGCCTCCAAGAGGCCTGGATCTCGAACTCCTTCACCACCACCATACCGCGCTATCTGATCCGCATGAATAGCAAGAATGTCATCAACGCGAATGTAGTCAAATCTCATTGCGCTAACTTTTTATACAAACCGGAAAACCGTTCCGTACTCTTCAGATACGCGGCCATAACATGTTCTCGGCCCCGAACATTCTCACCAGTTTTTGCTTCCAGATGCTCCCGAAGTGCATCCTCAACTACTGCCTGAATCTGACGCCCCTCTGACTTGGCTAGCTTACGCACAGCCCCCAAAAGCGTTGAGTCGACCTGAGTTGCAAATTTTTCTCTTACTACTGACATAACTGACGCCATCATGATATAACTTTATTTTTCATGATATATCTTGATTTTCAAATTAGCAATAGATAGCAGGAGGTTTCAATGACGACAATAGCCTTTATGATTCACAGCTTTATACAGGGTAATGGAAATTATCGGCGCCAATGGTCTTATCGCGACTTAGAAGAGTCACGTAGCTCAAGCCTCAGTTTGTAATTATATTGCATTAAAATCCCTTTCTATCCTCGTTTGAGTTTGCTGAGCGGAGAGGTATTTATTGGGGTTGAGGGCACTTGGACGTGCAGGAAAGTGCGTGCCAAGCGGGAAGCGACGACCGCCCCCGTGGCAGCGAAAATATTTGGATCCTAATAAAAGTATCAGTACATATCGCTCAGATTTCCTTTAATAATGCATTCCAGTAAGCGATACACACTCAGCATAAATTTTCTGGCAAAATACGCAACCAACTAAAGTCCATACCAAATAGGAAAATCAATACATGTGCGGAATTGTCGGAGCCATCGCTCAGCGACCAGTGGAAGGAATATTAATCGAAGGACTGCGTCGACTTGAATACCGTGGTTACGATTCCGCCGGTATAGCGCTTAAGCTCAACAATGATCAACTTTCCTGCACAAAAACCATCGGCAAAGTGGCGGAACTTGAGTCTAAAATCACGGCCCAATCTACGGGAAACCTAGGTATAGCCCATACCCGCTGGGCCACTCATGGCAAACCTACTAAAGCCAATGCCCACCCCCACCTGTCCGGACCCATTGCGCTGGTTCACAACGGTATTATTGAAAACTATGTAGAAATACGAGAGCGTCTTAAAGAACAGGGTTATACCTTTCTCTCCGAGACCGACTCCGAAGTTATTGTCCATCTGATCCATTCACATTGGAGCAAAACCGGTGAGATGATAGAAGCACTCAAAACATCCATCGCCGAGCTGCAGGGCGCATATGCCCTTTCAGTTATTAACGTAGAAGCATCAAACGAAATCTACATCGCACGCAAAGGCAGCCCGTTAGTAATTGGCGTCGGCATGGGTGAATACTTCGTCGCTTCTGATCAAATGGCCCTAAGGCCAGTGACCGATAGGTTTATCTTCCTCGAAGAAGGCGACTACGGCGTAGTATCTGCGGACGGATATCAACTATTTAACGATAATCACGGCGAAACCGAACGAGATACCCACCATATTGAAGAAGATGCTGGAGATTCCGACAAGGGCACATATCGGCACTATATGCTTAAAGAGATTCATGAGCAGCCAGCAGCCATGCAACGTACCCTAGAAGGTCGCCTTGGCCGCGAAGGAGTGCTTCTTGAAGCCTTTGGACTGGAAGCCCAAAAACTCTTTAAGGAAGCTCAAGGCATATGCATTGTTGCCTGCGGAACCAGCTATCACGCGGGCATTGTTGCGCGCTATTGGCTGGAAAAATACCTGGATATCCCGGTTACCGTAGAAGTGGCCAGTGAATATCGATACCGCCGAGTAGTAATCCCCAACAAAACACTCTTTGTAACCATTTCTCAATCCGGCGAAACTGCAGATACATTGGCAGCCCTGTACAAAGCCAAAGAACTTAACTATCTAAGTTACCTAGCGGTTTGTAACGTGACAAGTAGCTCCCTGGTACGAGAGTCCGATCTACTTATCTCCACCAATGCAGGCCCAGAAATCGGAGTCGCTTCGACAAAAGCATTTACCACACAGCTGGTTGCCTTCCTTCTAATGACCTGCGCCATGATGCAGGCAAAAGGAATATCAGACGAAAAAATTAAACCGGTTAAATTGTTTGGACAGCTAAATAAGCTTTGCCGGCAAGTACTTAGTATCGAACCAATTATTGAGCGGACTAGCCTAAAATTTGCGGATAAGGACCATGCACTATTTTTAGGTCGGGGTGTGCACTACCCAGTTGCTATGGAAGCAGCTTTAAAGCTAAAAGAGATTTCCTATATTCATGCTGAAGCTTATCCATCAGGGGAGCTTAAACACGGACCACTGGCCCTTGTAGACGAAAACATGCCGGTTATCGCAGTAGCTCCATCCAACAAACTTTTGGAAAAGCTGAAATCAAACCTTGAGGAGGTCAAAGCCAGAGGCGGGCAACTTTATGTATTTGCTGATTCTGATGCCGGATTTAGTAGTGATCAAACGATTCACGTAATCCCGATGCCGCATGTACCTGAGCTTTTGGAGCCTATAGTTTATTCCATTCCATTGCAGTTACTCGCTTACCACATCGCGCTGGTTAAGGGTACGGATGTGGATCAGCCGAGGAATTTGGCGAAGTCGGTAACAGTGGAATAGTTTTGGGTAGTGGGGTTCTTCAAGGAACAATCCCACACCTAGAATTCACCATCGAGGGTCAATCAAACAACCTCACACATCACCAAACATACTCTAAGAAACAAGAAGTAATCCATCAGTTATTACATTTCTTCATGATATGGGAGGATTGGGGTACAGAAGGATAAGTAGGAAGATGAATGAATGGGGTATTCCTACTCAAAGAGGTAACAAGTAGTTACCTCAATCAGTTCATTCAGTTTTGAAGAGAAAGAATCAACGAGATTCTAGAGTAGAAGAGTCAAGAAACCACCAATACCCAATCAAGATGTCCAAGATATCTCTCGAATACCACTATTTTGGCTAGTCAGACCTAGTAATATTTTTATGTCGTCTGTGCTAGTGTGCTAATCTAAACTTTCCGGTACTAGGGCTACATCTTGAATAAATTTACCTGTTTCTTCTGTCTATTAATTTTACTTATTCCCCTCTCAGGATATTCCGATGTTGAAGAGTCCGATATAGGATTTTGGAAGACTGAAGACTGTAAAAAAGTCAGTGAAGCCGCAGAATTTTTCTTATATACGTCTGGAGAAGTATTAAAAACTGCAGACAAAGAGAGAATAGCAGGAAACGAGGAAGAATCTGAAAAGTCATATGCTGCAGCATTGTTTTATTCGGAGTTGTCTGAGAATGCGGCAAAGAATTTTGAGGCATTCTGCAAGAAATAATAACAAATAAAAAACACTTACATGAAAATCAATTCAGTCACGGTAAAGTAGGTTTCAGTAGAAAAAAAGATTGAGAAGACGGTGGAATGGGGAATATATTCCGTGACCAAAAAATAAATCACTTTAAGCTTGATAAAGGCATTTATCGCAGGCCACGATTGGGATTGGGATTTGGCTTCGTTTTGTTATTTTTTTAGTCTAGCCTTGGCGAACCGCTCTCGATAACCGAGCGATGCCGTTGCGCTGGTAGCGTATCAGCTTGTGGGTGTCCGCAGAGCGACGGGATACCGGCCCACCCTTGCGCCGCTCCTGTCTTTGCATGCTCGCAAAAAAAGCTGCCATGTCGCGCACATCTTGGGGCTCACTGCCCGACGGACTGAGTAGCTCTCTGAAGATAGGGATCGAAGCCTTCACGTTCATATCACGCATAAACTCATTGACCGGCTCGGGGCTGGTATAGGTATCGTAATAGGCATCCATCACACGTCGATAATTGAGAAGTCCCGCGGCAATATCGGCACAGGCAAAGGCAGAGAACCCCTCCTCCGCGATGAGATCGACAAGCGTCTGATACTCAAGCGACGATTCAAAGTCGGGGGCACTACTTAGGCCATGCTTACGGGAATTTTGGCTGCTAACTAACTTACCCTCGGTGCTTGTAGGGCCTGTTGATCGCTGCGCATTGCGACGGTTGGTATGGGTTTTAGGAGGGATTGGCATCGATAGCCAGGGCGTTATTTTCAAGCACGGCCAACTCAAGGTCCATGCGTTTAATCAATCTGGACTTAAAATCCACCGAGTCAATACTCTTCTGTAGATGTCGCATGGTCTGATACTGGCGATGAATTAGATCATCCGCCATTTTAATGTGTTTATACGCGCCCTTAAAACCACGTGCCCGAAGATCAGACACGGTCAACTCGGCACGGTTTAACAACTCGTCAATCCATTGTTCATCCTCCTCACTTGCATTACCAGCAAGGAAACCCTCAAGAGCCATGGAAACCCGGCGATTATCATAGGATTGAGGAAATTCAGCAGACCTGGTTAATATTCCAGCCATTGACTCATGCAACAAGAGCTCCTTATCGACCGTATGCCGTTTAATCCACCAAAGACACTCATTTAGTTGGATCACCAGAGCAATATTAAGCGGAGATGGGATTTCAAGCTCAGAGAGTAAGCCCTGTAGGCTTGATTGAAATTCTGCCTCAGACTCATTAGGGAGAAGCCTAGGTGTGGGCAGCAAAGTGGTAATAGATTTGACTGAACTCTTCAATATAAACACCTCCGTTATGACTATAAGATCGGCGAAAATTACACTTTAAGGTATTGACAACAATTAACTTGCCCGGTCGGCGTCGCGTTTTAGGTGCAGGACAACCCCAGGATTAACTAAAGGGTCACCAGTGAATTCGATGCCGGCTGCTTCTAACGTAGATTTTAGCTTCATCAATACCGACAAATTAGCACTTGGAACCCCTCCAATCATCTCATACCGCCTCAACGTTGTAGCGCCAACAGAGCTTCGTTTTGCCAATTCAGCAGCACTCCAGCCAATTAATGCACGAGAAGCCTTGATTTGTTCAGCAGAAATCATTTATTATCCATTTATGGTGTATATTATTCCATTTAAAGCGCTTAAATTTCCTTTTATGGAGAATAACATGATTGACGATATCTTAGCCAAATTTGATGGCGCCTTTGCACAAAATACCATCAGGGCCTACAGATCAGACTTTATCCAATACCAAAACTGGTGCCTACAAAATAACCAAGAACCAATTCCCGCCACAGCAGAGACTATGGCAATGTACGTGGACTACCTCAGTGAAAACAACAAAAGTGCTACCATCCGCAGGCGTATCAATAGCCTCGGCACAGTACTAAAGCTATCAAAAAATCATGACCCCACCAAACAGCCGGAAGTGATACTGGCCCTTAAGCGAATGCATAGAAAAATTGGATGGGCACAGCAGCAAGCTACGCCACTCACCAAAAGCTTACTCAACCAACTGCTCAATAACTGCGATAAGAGCATTAGGGGTTTAAGGAATAAAGTCCTATTAAGACTCGGCTACGAAACAATGCGGCGAAGATCCGAACTCTGCATCTTTAAGTTTGAAGATTTAGACCAAGCACCAAACGGTAAACCTATTATCAGACTTAACTTCTCAAAAACCGATCAATTTGGAACAGGTAAGGTTTTACCTATAAGCGAGGAGTTGCTTAACTTATTAGAAACATGGAAAGAGATAGTTGGCGATGAGGGAAGCATCCTAAGATCCATTAACAAACACGGGCATATTGGAAATAACCTAAACCCAGCAAGTATCAGCACAATACTAAAGACGCTACAGAAAGAATTAAAATCTGGGCCAAATGAACAACCACTCAGCGGCCATTCATTTAGGGTGGGCGCTGCACTTGATCTATTAGAGCAAGGTGAGCCATTGGAAAAGATTATGTTGAGAGGAGGATGGCAGACGGATTCGACGGCCATAAAATATCTTAGAAACTGGATATATTAAGCTATCGAATAAGTTTCAAAAGTACGCTCGTCCGAACTTTCTAGTAGCCTCTGCTTACATAAGGCTCTTAATTGATCAAAGTAATCTTGCGCATCAGCCGATCCTTCCGAAGGCGCCCAAGGAGCAAACTCTTTTGCCTTTTTTGGATCAAACGGTCCTTCTTTGACCTCACAAAGTATCGAGCCCTGCGTAAGTGCAACAACCGTATGCCACACTTCGGGGGGTAATTCTAATCCAACGCTTAAATTCTTAAATTTTTCTGTGCCAAAAAAATCAATTTTCTCGACAGTACCTTTGTCCGAAAAGATTACAGCAGCGAAAAGTCCTCTTACTGCAATCAAACACTCACTTTTGGGATCTAAACGATGCCTATGTGGAGCGATATAGCTGTCAACACCAATTGCATTAATCAGTCGTTGACACTTTTCGTCAAAAGAACGATGAATATTTCGATGTTGCCTTTTTCTATCGGATACTCCTGCCTCTGAGATAAGAGTATTAAGATATTTGCTTGAAAAAACGTCCATGATCATTGCACTAAAGAAGCTGCAATCTGCTTAACAGCAATCTTCGAAGAGTATTTTTCTTTTGCTAAAATTCGACAGTTATCTGGTATTTGAGTAACGTAATTTGGATCGTCCACCATTTCCAAAACTGCCAAAACGACTCTTTCAGCATCGACACCAAAAAATGCAAGACCTAGACTTTCGGAATTAATAATATCAAAAAGGTCATTACCTTCGTTGATACAGGCCAAAACCGGCAGTCCACAATGCATGTACGAAATAAACTTACCAGGGATATTATGAGTTTTGTGCCGAGAGTCTAGAAACACCATGCCAAAATCACACTGCGCATAAAGACCCGGTATTTCACTGTGCTGTATTTCATCAAAGATAAGAACATTACTCAAATTTCGATCGAATATCTCGGCACTAAGTGACTCAACTTCACTTCCTCTGCCGACAAATACGAAGCCTATGTCGTCTCTTGATTGGTCTAAAGTTGCAATAACTTTAAAAAAAGGTGCAATATCTTGCGCCTTACCCATATTCCCTGCATATACAAATAACTTTCTACCTGCTAATGAACAGTCACTCAAAGAGATAGTGCATTCCTTTGACTCTGATACTGATAACCAATTATGAAGCACCTCAACCTGGCAAGGAGCAATAGATTGATTTCTATGAAAATACTGCAAGTTCGCAGGAGTTTGTACGCCAATCGTATCAGCCACTGAATACTGCAATCTCTCGATAACCTTAAAAAAGCGGTAAGGAAGCCCTCTTCGCATAATACCCAAATCTGCGGCCCACTCAGGAAAAATATCTCTTAATACAAGGTAACTTTTGCAATGATGGGATTTCTTAAGAGCCCTTATCAATGGCCCGTGAAAGATAGAGGGTGAATACCAAACTATTCCATCCAACTTGATTGATAAAAAGCCACTTTTATTTAAGCGTCGCTTCATTGCGAACGGCATATAAAGTTCACAAAGGGTCCGCTGAAAATAATTTATGTCTTTTGTTGGTGGGCACGGCACTCGAAGAACCTCTATGCCCTTGATGATCGATCTAACAACCGAATCCCTTATATCGGGAGCAGGGATAATGACAACCGGCTCATGACCCTGGGCGCGAAACTCAATAGCTATGTCTTGCAACATAACAGCTGCAGAACTCTGCATCGGAGGATAAGCGTCTGCAACAATGGCGATCCGCATAGAGCTTTATAAACCACCCTTGTCCAATTTGTGCCAAACCTTTCTATTGACAAAATCGGTGTAGCTCAAAATAATCCGCAGCACCTTGTCAGAAACATTTTGGGGGGCATAATCATCCACTAGTCTCAATAATCGAGAAGCTCCTCTTGGCTGTGAATCCAGAACATTTAATGCTTGAATAACGGTATCTAAATTTAACCCAACCATTATTACCGAAGCTTCCTCAAAACCTTCAGGGCGTTCGTGAACCTCACGTATATTTAACGCTGGGAAATTGAGTATCGAGGATTCCTCTGTGATGGTGCCACTATCTGAAAGTACGTATCTAGATTCCACCTGAAGCTTTATATAATCAAAAAATCCAAATGGCTTTAGAAACTGTATCAACGGGTTTGTCTCCACACCAAGACTCTCAAGCCGCTTTCGAGTGCGAGGATGGGTGGAAAATATAATAGGACTTTGATAGCGCGTAGCTAAATCATTTAATATGTTGACTAGTCTAATAAGATTTTCAGGTGAATCTACATTTTCTTCACGATGCGAACTTACTATAAAATATTGGTGAGGAACTAAACCTAGCTTGTTAATGATATCTGAGCAATCTATTTCCGAAGCATAATAGTCAAGAACCTCGCGCATGGGACTACCAGTTTTTATCACTTGGTCTGGGGGAAGTCCTTCCCTTAGAAGATAATCTCTAGCAATTTCACTGTATGTCAAATTTATGTCAGCAGTATGATCAACTATCCTACGATTGATTTCCTCTGGCACACGGAAATCAAAGCAACGATTACCGGCTTCCATATGAAATATGGGAATTTTTCTACGTTTAGCAGGAATAGCAGACAAACTACTGTTAGTGTCGCCAAGTAGTAATAGAGCATCAGGCTTGAAATCTTCCATGGCTTGGTCAGCTGCAATAATGACCTGCCCAATTGTTTCTGCGGCATTTTTGCCGGCGGCCTCTAAAAATATGTCAGGCTTTCGAATCCCTAAGTCACTGAAGAAAACTTCATTGAGTTCGTAGTCATAATTTTGACCCGTATGAACTAGAACATGCTCACAAAACTGATCTAACTTACTAACAGTTCTCGAGAGCCTGATGATTTCTGGCCGTGTACCCACTATAGTCATTACTTTAAGCATTTAGGGCACTCCTGATTAAAGGGAGCTTCATTAACAACTCCTTAACTCCCGAAACATCGAGCCGTGTAGTATTATGCGAAGTATAGTCATCGGCGCAAGATACGCTCGCCGCGCCGTCAACGAAAAATTTATTGTAATTTAGGTCTCGTCCATCTATGGGCACCCGATAGTAACGCTCCATATCCTCTGCTTTTGCCATTTCTTCTCTAGAGAGCAAGGACTCATACAGCTTTTCACCATGACGGGTCCCAATTATTTTTATGTCTGAATCTGAACGGAATAATTCCTTTAAAGCCTGCGCCAGATCCTGAACGGTAGATGCCGGAGCCTTTTGCACGAAAATATCGCCCTGATCAGCATTTTTAAATGCATGAATAACCAGATCCACAGAGTCATCTAATGACATTAGAAACCTCGTCATACTCGGATCTGTCACCGTGAGCGTTTTGTTTTTTTTCATCTGATCAATAAAAAGAGGGATAACCGAACCTCGCGAGGCCATAACGTTGCCATATCTTGTGGCGCATAGGACTGTCTCACCTGGTCGTCGCATTCGCGCTTTGGCAACCATAAGTCTTTCCATCATAGCTTTGGACATACCCATCGCGTTGATGGGGTATACAGCTTTATCTGTACTAAGCACAACAACTCTCTCCACGCCACAAGCTATGGCAGCAGACATAACATTGTCAGCGCCTAAGCAATTCGTGCGGATTGCTTCCATGGGATAGAACTCACAGGAAGGCACCTGCTTAAGAGCCGCGGCATGAAAAACATAGTCTACCCCATTCATAGCATCGAAGACTGACTGGTAATTACGTACATCTCCAATATAAAACTTTACCTTGGGATTATTTATCGATATTCGCATATTTTCTTGCTTTAGCTCATCTCGGCTAAAGATGCGGATTTCTGCAAAATCAGAATCCAAAAATCGACGAAGAACAGCATTACCAAACGATCCTGTTCCACCCGTTATCATCAAAACCTTATCTTTAAACATTATTAATTTCCTATAGTAAAATTAACCGAAATTTTTCATCGTAATTATCATTTCATGCCACGGATCTGGCTTAAAACCTGTAACAGCCCGAAATCGAGAAGAATCAAGCGAACGATCAATTTTGAAATAGGTATCTTTGATTATTTTAGTATTATGGCCGTAAATATCCGCAACTAAGGACAGTAGGTCATATTTGTTAATTGGCTCCGCTGACACATGGTATAGACCTCGAAGCTCTTTATTTGGAATTACATAATCCTTAATTATACGAGCTATTTCTACAGTTGGCAGACCAGAAAAAACAGCCTCACTAAAGCCTTTAACACTCCCCTCTTGAGAAAGAAACCAATCGATCAGGCTACGATTCCCATCGAGTTCATGGCCAATTATAGACGTGCGAAGAGTTACCGCATTGGGATAATCGACCTCGCCAAGGCGCTTACTCACTCCATATAAATCGTGAGCGTCCGGAATGTCATTGTCTAAATATCCACCCTTGGAACCACTAAATACACAATCTGTGCTCATATGAATTACCCGAGCACCAAACTCAGCACAACATCGCGCCAAAATGTGAGGAAAAAGTGAATTAATAGGCAACGCTATGAGAGGGTCGTTCGCATCCGATAATTGCTTCACCAGCCCGACACAGTTAATAACAATATCTGGCTGCTGTTCCTTGATAAATCCACGCACAGTATCAAAATAGTCAACATCAACCCCCCAAACGATATGTTCCTGCAAGTTTTGCGGGAAAAGACCTATGCTGTCTTTTGAGCGCACCGCCCCCGTTACCAGGAAATCGGTCTCCTGGAAAAAGTACCGAGTCACCGCATTACCCAACATTCCAGAGGCACCTAAAACTAAGACATGCTTATTACTTCTATTCAAAATTTCCACCGATACGATCCTTTAACTAATGACCATGAAATGAATTTGTTATTAGAACTGTTCATTGACATTAAGAATTTCCTCAACAAAATCTTTGGCAGAAAAAAACTTCGTATCCAATGCTCTTTCAAAACCCACAAATCTTTGCACTGCATCGGCAATTGATACTGGTGAGTGTGGATTAAATGTTTCGATAGGACTCGCAATGTCTCTTACGTAATCAAATTCTGATGCAACAATAGGCACGCCTAGGGCAGTGGCCTCCAACAAAGGAATTCCTAGGGTTTCTGCTAATGAAGGGAAAATAAGAGCTGAACTAGAACTTAATATATTTAACACGCCGCTCCTACTGATATGACCAACATTCTTTATATTTAAATTCTTAGCGATTATAATTCCGCTTTCGTTCACAAGCCTGTCATATTCAAAATTACTCAACGTAAGCGTGAGAACAGGAGAAAAACCTCTCTGAGAGAGAAGCTCCCATGCCTTAAGTAAGGCAACATGGTTCTTATGGCCCACTCCATCAGCTGGATAAAAGAATTTATACTGCTGATCACTTTTTCCAGAAGGGAGGGGTGTAATCTGACGATCATTTTGGCTTAAAATTTTATTTAAATGATCATCGACAAACGGCACTTGCCTAATCTTCATACCTGGGAACTGACTCTTCATCGCGGACGACATAGACGCAGTTTGGACCCATATCTCATCCACATTTTGCGAAAATAATTTAAACCAGCACCGTTCAAGCAAATGTCTCAAACGTGCTTTGAATTGATATTTCACACCAATATGGATATTGGCAAAATGTGGAGCATGCACATAAGTTATCACATAACCACAGCACTTTCTCCAAGGCGGAAGAGAATTAAAACAAAACAAAACCTGACCTTTTTCACATCTACTTGCTAACTTCCAAAAATTTAGAACTCGAGTTATTAATGACGGCTGGACAAAGATTAATTTAGACCCCTGATCGAACTCATCGAATAGGTGCTTAATGCGCCCATCGAGCAGCGCAACATCGATATAGCCTCGAAGCTCACACATCAATTCTTTAAGGAGCACCAGTCCTCCACCAGCATGAACGCCAAACGAGTTCAACAAAACCTTTCTATTTTTGTGTACCAAGATCAATTACTTCCGTGATAGTTAACTAAAAACTTCCCAATTTAAAAACTACATCATCTCTGCTAAGGCACCAGAGCAATGGCGTCGGTAGAGAGCAATCACTTTCGACTAGCCTTTAATCAGACTATTTGGGTGAGGAATTGCGAAACCAACATCTAATTTGGAGCATAAAAAATGACTCTACTTTCCAATTTTTGAGCTCTCAAATATATCCTTTTTACCAACACCGCCAGGTTTAAAAGACCTCACCATTTGACGAGCAAACGAATCTAACTTTGACCATATCCTAAGTAATCGCTGCGACGGTAAAGCACTGAAACTTGTGACGTTGGAGTACTCTCTTCCTGTAGGAGATTGAGCTGAAAAATAATAATTTGAGACGCAGTAACGAGCGCGCGCGCTTTCAACTCGACTGACAGAGTGCCATGACGTGGGCGTTGTTTCCATCAGCACGAGACGGTTAAATTTACTATGTATGGTGACATTATTTTTAACCTTTTGGTCCCACAGCTGTAGATTTCCGCCATACTCAACATCCCAATCTGGGGTAACGTAGAAGAGTAAATTAAGGGTTCTATAAAGCTGTCTATTACCATCATGGGAATTATCAATATGAGGGCCTAAAAAATTATCCTTAGTCATGGCGCTTAAACCGCCAGCATACAGAGAAGGGTCCGCCGACTGATCCTCGATACCCGTTATAGTCTCTATCAACCTTACAACCTCGGGATCTTGAAGTGCGAAAGTTATTTCGGCTAAAATAGGGTCGAATTCATCAAAGTTTTTGCTAGTATATTTTTGCTCTCTGAAAGACGACATGAATCGCATTTTGTCAACTTTCGGAAATTTTAAATATATTTCATTACAAAGCTCGATGGGTAGTAAATCATCAATCGCCACATATCGCACTCCTACATGGCGAGATGATTCTTGAAATTTCTCTGACAAGGTGAGACTTTCAGATTCCAATTTTTCCCGGATTAAATTCACCAACTTTTTATTCATAGTATCCTATGCTCCTTGCCCCAGTTATCTTTCTATATTTTTCTCTGAATTTTTTTCAATACAAAAATAACTCCAATAAAGAGAAATGCCATAGTTGACTCGCCATTTTGAAAAATTTGATTATTTGCAGGTATATAAAAAAACAAGATAACTAATAGATAAAGTCCAGCTAAACTAAACATTGAAGGTCTAAACATCGACTCAATCCAAAAAATCGCTAGTGAATATCCAAAAACCATCATACAAAGCAGAGTCCCGAAATATCCAAAATCGGACATTAGCCAAACATATATAGAATGCCAAAGAGAGTACATTCCGTACCCTGTTTCCTGTTCTAAAACACCAGGAACAGAGTTATCAGTAAAATACGTTGAGCCGGTCACTGTATTCCCTTGTGCAGACAGGAACATCGAATGCCCCAAGAATCCGGTATGTCTGCTTTCTATATCAAAAGCCATATCAAGTGCATAATATCCTTGGACGACATATCTCGTTAAAGATTCGTAAATAACTAGTTGATTATCCCCTAAAACCGCGCTCAAACCTGAAAAGCGATCACTCGTAATTAGATCAGCCCCATCATTAAACACACCATTTTCTCCAACGCCACCCTCTCTGCCCTTCTGACCCTCGCCAAAAAACATTAGAAAAGCTAAAAATATTACTATTAGTCCGGCTAGAGGCTTTTTCCAAGCTAGGGATTTTGGTGGCATCCAAAATCGGCGCACAACTAACAGGAACGGGAATGTAATAATAAAATCTGCTAAACCCTTAGATGTCCCTGATGCAATGTATATGGATAACCAGTAGAAAATTAAAGTAGTCGATAAAAGCTTGTTTAACCTACTTAAATCTTTCCAGAAGAAAATGGTTAATGGGAAAAAAGCTACTAAAAGTGGAGCAAAAACGATGCGACCATATTCCACAATAACAAATGAACCGCTAACGGCTTGGAACTCATTGTATACCTGTCCTGAAGACAGTATTCCTGAGATCATGTCAGGGATAAAGCTTCCTGACCGGGAAAGAGCAGTTGGTGCTATAAAAACCCCTGTTACAATCATACTTAGACGCTGAGCGTTCAGCGCATTCCCAACGGATGAACCGATTAAATTGTTGTTGCGCTTTTTAAAGTGACTATAACTGCCAACATACCCGACAAAGATGAAAATCTGCGATAAAAGCAGGAAGACACCTAGACGAAACGGATCGCTGGTCGGCCAAGGCCACGGCCCATAAAAATATAAAACTACAGTGAGCGAAAGATATGCTTGAAACATTATAAGTGGGAAAAACCACTTTTTTTTTGACATCTTGGAGGTACTTGAAGGCTGTTCCATTAAGCTTTTAATTTCCAATATAGTCGAGCTGTAAGAACTCTAAGGAGTGACAAAATTTTCTTAAAAAACAAAAAACCAATGCCAAGCTTCATACTTTTCAATATATAATTAAAACCTCTTCGAGTCTCTCCTCCCAAAAAGCAATTGCGTGCAACCAACAAATATGCCGCTTGGTAGGATGGCTGCTTTAAGTGCGAAATAGAATGCCCTGAACTTAAAAACAGATCATCGAGTACACTTATGTACTCCATCGCAGTCTCGGCACTCTTGTCGGCAAAAGACAGCGAGCCACTGTGCATTCGATACTGCGCAAAAGTTTCTTTAATAAAATCAACTGAACCTGCCTGACTCAATCTAATCCAAAACTCACGGTCAGGAGCAAGCTTTAATAGAGGGTTCCAAGGTCCTACTCGCAAAAATGCATCTCTACGAAATACTGCACCTGGCCCAATATAGCATTCTTGCTCGACTATTGTCTTTTCCAGCACAAACTCTCTGCAAACACCTTTTTTTATTACCTTACCATGAGAATTGATAAGGTCTGCATTTGGAAATACACATACACAGGTAGGATGCGACTGTAAGTAAGTAACACATACCTCCACCGCTCTTGGATCTAGTAAATCATCAGAACTTAAATAGGCAAAAAATTCAGCATCACTGTTAAGCCATTCATTGTTAAGGGTCCGGACCTGACCAATATTCTCTTGAGATTTAACTGTTAGTGCATCCTGGTATTCTGAGAGCACTTTGGATGTATCATCGATCGACCCGTCATCAACAACAACATAGTCAATATTACGATAAGTTTGAGCCAAAACAGAGTCAATGGTTGCTGGTAAAAACTCGCATTGATTGTATGTTGGAGTAATCAGTGTAACCTTGGCTCTCGATCTAATTACAGCATTCCTTTAACTTTACGTAAAAAATTTCTCACAAACGAAGGTATTAGCACCAATAACCGATCATAAACTGTATGTTTTAAAACCTCCCCAGAACGAAGTTTGAAAATTGTATTGTGCTCAGGAGCAATTTCATTCGCTGGCCGCCCTTCAGTGTAATAATAAAATGCGATTGAGTGCCTATAAACGTCTTCAGGACATGCAAGTGGATTGGGATGACCATGCCAACTTCTCTCGTCCGTATTAAAGATGACCAATCGATTACCTTTATTAGAGATTTTCGTAACACATTCTGTGACATTCTCATTCCAGAGCTCTAAACTTCCGCCCCAGGAGTCCTCCCAATAATCATTCAAATATAGAATTGCATTTAGGCGTCTATCAAGCTTTAGAGTAGGGTGTAAATTATAGTCTATATGCATGCCTAACTTACCCCCAATTCCAGTTTTATGTAGCCCTCCTCCAAGAAATTCAGGATCTGGAATCAATCCTGTAATACCTGTCATCTCCTCTAAATACTTTATGAACTCAGAACCATTAAAATCTCTCATGACCTCCTGGAAACAGCTTGGCAAGGATTCTAGATCAGTACTATTTCGCTTATTGTTCTCCATCGCAGATCGGAACTTGTACCAAGTAGTATCAGTCACACCAGGAAATTGCTCAGCCAACTCAGAATAACGATCGTTCGTTAAAAAATCGTCAATAAATATATGGGGGAACGGGCTAGCTGAAGAGTAAGAATTCTGCTGCTCCTCACTTACTTTTAAATTTTTAAAATTACAACTATTCATAATGTGACCACCAATGTGCTTAAAGAAAATACAACAAACATCAATTCATATATAGAAATGGGCTTCTTAATACTCTTTTCAAGGCTAACCAGGTAAGAGACTGCTAGCGCATCTAAAATCAACCGAAGTGAAAATGCACAGGCTACTCCGACAACTCCATATGTAAACCCTAGAATCGACGCCATCACCACCAACCCAAAAAAACCATAAATCTGAAGGTATGCTCCAACTTTTTCACGACCAGCCAATTGGAGTAAGGTGAAATTTAGCTGTGACAGTGAATTTACTGAAATTCCAACCAAAAGAATTACAGCAATATACCCGACACTCTCTGCCAGACTATCCTTCAGCCATAATTCAACGAGCCTTTGAGAGTTTAAAATAAATAGGATCACTGGGAAAATGATACTAAAATATACAATCCACTTTTCTATTCGAATCATCGAATCACCAGGATTGAGTTTGGAAAAGTAATTGCTTGCGATACCAGGATTGACTGCAGACATTACAGCCCCTGTAATCAGCCAAACCTTGGTGCTAAGCTCTGTTGCAAGCGTGTAGCTAGCAACTGCTCCCACTGATACAACCACAGCAACGATATAGCGATCTACAAATGTGAGGCCCAATGACAAAATATTAGTCAAGCCAACCCACTTAGCTCTGCTAAACATGACCCCCTTTAGCTCTAAAATCATATCGCTACTATAAATTTTTGATTGGCCTAACGTGACAACGCGATAAGCTTGGTAAGTCACTATCCGAGCACACAGTATAACGAGGGCAGTCTTTAAGAATAAATCACTTGTATTTTTGTCGAACATAAGAGGCGCAACATAGATGACGCATGCACTGAGCCCTCTAATCACATTCAGTAGCAGGAATCGCCCCTCGAGCTCCAGAACACCTCTATGTGGAAGTGTATTTAATGATATAAGGCCAGCCATTATTAATGCAAAGTTAGCTACGGCAATATCATTTTGATTAGACTGTGATAGAAAAAGGACATTTATCAGCCCGACAACTAATGCTGACCAAATAGACAACTTAAATACCAGTGCCTTTGCTACAGCAAATGGAGGCCCAATCATTGCGCCTGGATTAACTTGCTCGTCGAATTTAACAAGCATCATTGCTCTCGAAACACCCAGGTCTGTTAGGCTAAGCACGAAAAGTAGTGCTATCTGTAGCATATAAATGCCCAGAAAGACGTCTCCATGCTCTGCGAGAATTTCGGGAAGAGCCACCAATCCTATAAGACCAGGCAGAGCGCCGCCTACCATATTTAAGGCTGAGTTCTTAACCTTAATCGAAATTCTCATGAATTAGTTTACGACCAGCAACTGAGACAAGTTTTCTCGGTGAAAAACTGCCACGCTACTTGCCGAATAATAGCCGCAGTGCTCTAGGCGCTTTAAGCCTTCAATTAAGATCTCTATGATCGGCCGCTCTGCGACCACACCTACAATCCCGCACATAAATTTGCATTACTTCTGTTAGTTAGTATCGAGACATATTTATCTCGATAAAAAAGGTGATAGCACGCGATAAGAGCCATTATCGGGCGCAAGCCTTACCGTGCAATCCGGTAAGCGATCTCTGCAACGGCTTTGTCATTTTTGAGCCTCGGGCGCAGAAACTTCGCTCTCGAGCGCCTCAATCTCGAGCACCAATCGCTCGTATTCAGATCGTTTTCTCTCCAAAAATCGCCGCGTAATCGCCGCCTTTTCCGCTATACCCATGGGGGTCAGCAGATATATATATCCCATCTTGTTATCTGATTTTCTGAAGTTTTCGAGCTTTAACCAGCCCACATCCAGCAGAGATTTAACCAAGTAGTTGGTTTTACCTAAGCTCACGCCCAAGATCTCGGCCAGCTGGCGCTGAGTGAGCTTTGGGTTACGTTGCAGCTGTTTAAGGGCTTGGTATTGAAGTTCGATATCGGTCATAGGTTTAATTCGGGCAGGCTACCGCAGGGAAAACTCCCGCTAGTTCCTTGAAGCCATAGACACAGAAGGCTGTTCAAGCAGTGAACATACTACTTAATTACAGCGAATTATCAAGCCCACAGGCAGTTTCTTATGCTGGTTTGATGGCTTCAGCGAAGGCTTCGGCCTTTGGGGAAATCAGGCTTTGACTATTTGATCCCGGTCACATCGCAACCGCTGGTGCTGACCCAGCATCTCAATCAACACCTCGATTCGCTTTTGACCGGTGTTCGAAGCTAACCCTTCCAGCCCTGCCAGTGGGCCATCCACTATCCTCACCTTGTCGCCGGCCTGAATAGAACCCTCTGTGGGATTTTCGGCCAAATAGGATTCTGCCAGTCTTATGCGGTCGATTGCTAGCGCGTCGATGTAGGCAATCTGCTGGCCAAAACGCACCACAGACAAAACGCCCGGAGTGGATCTCAGTGGCGAGATGGGCTGCTCAGTGTGTGCAGCGCAAAAACAGTAGCCGGGAAATAGCGGCTCAAGGCCAAGCGCCTCGCCAAATGGGTCACGCCTTGGCGTGCTGGGCAGGTAGACACTAAAGCCTTGATCTTGCAGATTCGTGACCGCCTTGCGCTCTTGTCGCGCCTTGGTCATAACCGCGATCCACTGGATATTCAACTTCGCTGGACCGCCCCTTCAGGCTTGAATACGTAGTGCAAAATCAATACCCCTAATACGCTTAACATGCCTCCCAAAAGCGTTCCCAATACACAGATTAACGCGCGATTGGGACTGAATCTTTCTTCGGGCGCAACGGCCGGATCAATAGTTTTGAATAGATACTCTGGGCGGGAATTTGCCAGCATAATGGTTTTCGTCTGCTCTTCTATAAGCGAGTAAAACACTTCTTCCAGCGCAACAACCTGGGTGTTTTTGAGCTGATCCGTTAAATAGTCGATCGATTGCTGAGCCTCGGCAGTGGCGTCCAACATCATTTCTTCGTTCACATCATTAACCATCCAAGTTACCCATTGCTGAGCGACTATGGGAGAAAGATGCTCAACTGAAATGGTGACAAATCCCGTTTCATTATCTTCTGAAACCGCTAAAATTTCTCGGAATTCAACTAAGGATTCTTGCGCAGATGGCTTCGACTCCAATGGGGCTCTTACCTTGCGGGTCCAAATTTGCTCATCCACATCATAGATTTTTTTGTCGTAACTTAATTCTTCCGTATTCCAATCGAATGATTCAGCTGCCATCAACTCCGGAAGAATATCGTGCCTTTCCACAAAGCCCGCTAAAAACTGTCGCGATTGCAGTTTTGCAAGGCCTATGGCTTTTTCGCTCGATCCACCCGCAGGAAGGGATATGCCAGCCAGGCTGGCCAACCCGCCATATTGTCCAGCCAAGCTTGCAAGGCCACCACCACCCTCTTCGTCTGCCGCAAGAAGTACCTCTGCTCGGTAGATATTCGGCAGCCAAAGAGCTACTGCAACAGATATGATCGCTGCACAGAAGGTAATTCCGACAATCCATAACTTGTCTTTCCAGAGAACCATAAAGAGTTCACGGAGATCAATTTCGTCTTCGTAGTATGGTCGCTGGTTCGATATCGACTCAGGGTATTCGGGTGCTCTATTAGGTTCTTGGGACATTATTTAGGACCGAAGTTATATGGGTTGCCGCGACGACCAATTTGGGTGTTTTGCTATTCACTGGCAGCCATTTCATTGGATGGAAGTAGGTAGTGTGCAGGCCTCTGTTATCTGAGGCAAGCGAGGAGCATCCTCCGATTTAGTACAACTTGTAATTAACCGATGCCTCTATGCTAAATTTTTTAGTTTGCCGGCCGTATTCATCCAGCAGACGGTCTCCATGGTAACTTGCAAATTGGACATCACCCCAGGTAAAAGATCGCCGCCATTTGGCAGAGAGCCGACTCACCTCACCCCCGGTTGTAGTAATGCTGTGCCTGCTTGGCGCGCCATTGAGACTGTCCATATTGATCTCACCACGACTGTAGCGAATATCAAGCTGATCGCCATTAACCAATTGGCCGACAAAACCCACACTAGTTATCTTGGAATCATTGTCCCAGGTGGCGCCCAGAGCTCTGCCGCGGTAGCGATAGCCGGTTTTATAGATGCTATGGTCATAGAGAATGTTGTATCGCCGTTTGTAAGCCGTGGTGGTATCGTCAAATTCTAGGAATAGAGTACCGCTGGCACCCTGCCCGGCAATCGGTCTTTTAATGCCCCACTGCTGGGAACTTCTCGATGGCATATAACCGGCTTCATCTTCCCCCAGATGTTGCCCATACAGGGTTGCTTCGAACATCGGCATCTGCCAGCTAAAATCTATGGCCGCTAGTTGATTTCCGGGCTCATCGAGCCTGCATTCAGCCGTATCACAGTTGTCCGCATTGCCGGTCAGCAATTTAAGTAGATTATCAAAACTCTCGGGTCTGCCCTCCCCACCCCACTGGGCGGTGCGCCGCAGGTTAATCTCCAGATCTGATCTGGGTTTAAACCCCAAACTCATCCCCAGCAGTTTGGCACCGCTAATATGGCGGTCATCATCCAATTTCGAGGCAAAGACACTGAGGGTCCAGGGACCTAGGTATTTTAGCGCTGGCAGTTCAGAGGCCTCGGAATAATTTCTCTGCAGCATCAGACTAGGGGTGGGTCGCGCGTTATTGGAGAGTATTAGGCTGCTGGTCCAACTCGGGCCCCACCAGCGCTGTATATTGCCCACAGCCACCACCCAGTTGCCCCACACCGCGGCCAGATAGCTATTGTCAAAATGTGTGCTGTCCCCATCCCAGGGGTTTTGCACTTTGCTGACCTCGATATTGTAGGCGAAGTGCCGAGTTAAACCATGAAGGCCCAGTGTCAGTTGCGCCTTGTCTCTGGCGCTATCGCCAAAGTGGCGGAACAGTTGGGAATCAGTGGCAGCCGCTAGCTGCAGACTCTGTTGGGGTCGATTGACTTTCGTGGCCCTGCTTCCAGCAACCATTAGCCTTTCATAGCTGGTTACTGCTCGCTGGGGATGGCCCTGAAGATCGGCGCGCTCCAAATCGTCCAGGATAGCCGACCACATCAGCGGCCAGGTGTTGATCGGGACCTGGATCAACCCAATTTTAGATAGGTATTCAATATCCGCCCGCATCCAGGGATCACGGGTATCTACCCAGGGTTCTGCAGATAATTTGACGGGAGACAGGATAACGGCGGTTATGACTGCTACAACAAAAAACCTGCTCACTATGCACTTCATTTTAAGGCCTCTGGTACCAAATGATTACTCTCGCCCGAAACCATGTGTTGAGTCATGATTACAGGGATGTTTATTTTATGGCTTGCGCTGCTTGATCTGCAGGCACTGGTTCGACATCGACTCAGGGTATTCGGCTGCTCTATTAGGTTCTTGGGGCATTATTTAGGGCCGAAGTTATATGGGTTGCCGCGACGACCAATTTGGGTGTTTTGCTATTCACTGGCAGCCACTTCATTGGATGGAAGTAAATAGAACGCTAAGAGGTACACACTAATCTGCGCCGCAAAAAGTAGAGCCCAGTAGTTAGCGTTGGTGTCCCATTGGCTAAGCAGAAGAACGCTAACACCTGTTGAAGCAAGACCAATAGTTAATCCAGAGACTGAGTTTGCTACCAATGGAGATTTTAAGAATCGTCGGATGTATGCATAAAGCCTGTTATGCATATGGTCACTATCTGCAGAAAACAGAGATCTGCCCGCCAGTTTTCTTCTGGATACACTTACAAAGAATTCGATAGTCGGATAGGCGCCAAGACACAGGAAGAGCCAAACCTCTGCTTCAGTTTCGCTCATTATTTTTATTGCGCCAAGCACGGCCATCGCTCCAAGCCCATAGGAACCTACATCCCCTAAAAATAGCCTTCCTGAAAGCACATTAAAAAGACTAAAGACCATTAAACCAATGGACAATGCAAAATAAATCAGCTCACCCGTGATTAGTGCACATCCATAAAAAGTGCCCATAAAAACCAGGGGCATTAAACCGTTCGCACCATCCGCCATATTAGTTGCGTTCAACATTCCAATGCACGCCACCAAACAAAGTACAAAAGCGATAGGCCAAATATCCAGTGCGGTATCAATAATAGGAATTCCAATATCCGTCGGAATATATCCCGGATTTATAATCAAGCAGGCAGCAAAGATTAGTGTCGTTACAAGAATTCTCACCTTTGCCGAGATATGACCATAAATATCATCACAGAATCCAATTGCACCAATTAGCAGGGCGTAGATTGTTAGATTCGAAAAAAATGTAGCCTCAACACGCTCTAACGGCAGCTGCATTTCCCCCGATACCCAATAGATACAAAACGCACAAAAGCCTACAGCCACTCCACCTAGCCGGGACGCCGATTGATGAGAAATCCCGTGTTTTTCATGGCAGTCTTGGGCGATTTTTTGACGGGTTAACCAAAACATTAAAAGAACCGTCAGAATTCCAGATATTCCCGCAATAACTGCGCACAAGACTACTAAGATTAGCCCTTTAAAGAGGCTATTCGTAGTGGCCGAGGTGACAGATGTAAAGTTCATAAAATGTCAAATATCTAGCTAAAATAACGCGATAGCTGTCGCAGCGGCAATACCAGTCTGATAGATAATTCCGGTGACGGTACTCCAATAGGAAATAGTATCTCGGTATTGAGAATTAACCGGAATCACTATTGTATCGCCAGGGCTTAACGAGTTGCTCGGACCACTAAAGCTAAACAAATTATTCTGCAGGGTATCTACCGACCCGTCAGCCTTGATTACGTAAATCGCGTCTTCGT
The DNA here is from genome assembly GCA_913063225.1 of uncultured Cellvibrionales bacterium. GTDB lineage: Bacteria > Pseudomonadota > Gammaproteobacteria > Pseudomonadales > GM7GCV1 > JABJGI01. Next base: position 71,204 of record CAJXYP010000009.1, on the reverse strand, counting down.
CCGCTCGAACGGTCGTTCCGGCACTTAGCTCTAAACAATCATCTAAGGTCAGGCTATCTTGATATCGATAGACACCTTCTCGACGAACTTCCCCTATTACCGATATCGTGTTGCTCACCCTTGGAATTTCTATACTATCGCCATCTTGTATCACGATATCAGATACCGTATTACCGGCAAAAATGGCTGGAAAATCGATGATAAGGCGACCAAGAGGCTCTTTATTTATCAACAAACTAACTATGGATTCCAGCTCTTGAATGTCGGCACTTTGCGCTTCTAAGGTGAGTGACTTTGCGGCAATAGTCTTTCTAATATCATCGACGTAAGTTACAAGTTGCGCATGCTGCAGGTCTCTAGCGCTTTCTCTTGTAAATATCGCCCCCGCAGCAAAGGCAATATTAGTAAGCCCGCCGGCGCGCGTAATTACATCTCTAATGGTCTCTCGCGGGCCGATTTGGTAGGTTCCAGGAAAGCGAACTTCTCCCGTTATATCTACACTGCGACTGGGTGTCCATTCTGGTATCGCACGCACAAAGATATGGTCTCGACTTGCCAGAATGGGATTATGCTGATCGTCGGTAAGTCTTAGCGTTAAATCAACAGCAGTAATCTCGATATCTGCAAAGCCTTGATTATCAACCATAACCCTGCGCAACTCTGCCTCATTAAGGAAAGCATCGCCCCTCAACCCTCCAGCTGCGGTTAAAAGAAGCGATAGTCGATCTCCGGGTTTTAGCGGGTATTCTCCGGGAGCTTTCACAGCACCACTTACGAAAACAATTTGCACGGGCTCGTTTTCGCGGGACTGCAGCCGAAGTTTAGTAATTACCGGAGCTAAAAGCTCTCGTCGATTAGATGCCTCTTGAATTTGAGCTGCGGCCAAGGCGGTATTTTCCCCGATCGTTATGGCCACCGGAGTCTCGTCTCCTTGATTAGATAAATCTGGTTGCACTCCTGCCACGACTTCTTTCGAAACCTCAGTGAGATCAAACACGAGAATTTCGTCTCGAGAACTCAACATGGGATCCCATTCCGAGCCCGGATTAGTTATGGCTCTGCCCAAGTCAAAGCTGGTGACTTCTATGTCTAGCCGTTCATTTTTAATCGAAACAAGCAAGGCATAGTTGAGATCAGCGTCAAAATTCAAATGACTATCCACGCTTGGCAACAGGTCAGAAATACGCATACCTTCTTCATACGCATAGGTCCCTGGACGAATCACTGCGCCCTTAATCTGAATGTTGTTGGAGAAAGTCTCTCCGGCAACAGGAATTTGTATGTAATCACCGTCGAGTAAACTAAGGGCGTTGTCTTCAGCTGACGTTAAGTCGAGATTAATCAGTTTCGGCAAAGCATCATTGCGATCAAAGCGCTTCAGGGTGACCATCTTGATATAGGCATTGGTTTCGAAGCGACCCGCCATTTCAACAAGGTCCGTGACGGATTGCCCTGCAATTAGTTCGTATTTTGCGGGCCTTCTAACCGCTCCGTCAATAGAAACCACGGTGGATAAAGGTGGCACAAATACCACATCTCCCGATTGAAGACGGATATCTTGAGAAGCGTCTCCGCGCAGCAGCAAATCGTAAGCATCAAACGTCGCTATTACTTCATTTTGGCGCAGTACTTGAACATTCCTGAGTGTACCTATATTTGATACTCCACCGGCAACAAACAACGCCTGAGTAACTGTAGTTAATCCAGATACGGAATAAGCCCCAGGAGTCTTTACTTCGCCCGCCATAAATACATTGATAGCGCGAAGGCGGCCGGCACTGATAACCGCATCAACCCCAATAAGTTGTTCATTTACTCTGGTTTCAATAAGGCGTTTAGATTCAGCAAAGGTTAAACCCGCTACTGAGATTGCCCCTAACCGGGGGAAATTAATAACGCCTTCACGATCCACTGAGAGAAGCAGACTTTGGTTATCCGCACCAAATAGCAATACATTAAAGGAATCTCCTGGCCCAACCACATAGTCACTGGGGACAGGCGCATTATCTACCGGCGCAAAGGTAGAAACCTCTCTATCAAAAAGCGTTAAACCATAACGAACCAACTCCGACGCCGCTTCTTCAACAAGCGCTTCAGCCAATTCTAGGGGTTCATCGGCCTCATACGGCACAAGGGGTTCACCCGGTTGCCCCACCGCAGGTGCCTGATTTACTTCTCCTCCAGCAGACAAAGCTTGCAGAGCACTAAGGTCAACGCCCAGCTGCCCGGCCAACTGCTGCTGAAGCGATGCAGGCAACGCAGAGAACTGAGCTATTTGTTCGGGCGTAATATCGTCAATACTCTGCGCCAAAGCTTGGCTCGATAGTCCCGCCATAACCATGAGCACCAATATTTTTAGCGATAAACTGGATTGTATTTCTTTTTTTCTGTTCATTTATTTAGTCTTCGGCGGTCAGTATCTTTAGTTGCCGCTATTGCTCGGCATTAGTATTATAGATGGGTATTCTGGATGCATCAGAAAACTTAGTCGAGAAGTTAATCCATTTGAATCCAAATCAATTGTGTTGATATAAGGTTCACGGCCATTGCAATTCTGAGAATGTTGAGTTCCACCCTGGTAGGTTTCTTTTTGCACCCAAGGGTCACATTGATGCCGTGCCACCAATCGATCGTTCACAAAGTACAGTAACTCTTCTCCTTGCAGCTCAATGCGCCCTGCATCCTCATTGGGCAAAAACCCCTGAACGTCTTGCAGATACCCACTCTCAATATTGAGCAGATAATAACTGTCGAAAGCAAAAAGCGTTTGATTCTCCGAAACAGCTATCGCGTAAAGCCTATGTTGATTTCCATTCCAGCTCGCTGTCCAGGCAAATTCCTCGAGAGGGTCCGGCTCCCTCAATACCAATTGTTGAATCGCCTGCAATTGTCGAGAGTGGAAAGAACAGCCAAATAAAAGCGTGGTCACTAGTAGCAAGGCAATGTTGCGGAGAAAAGGCATGAACTAGGGAGCCATCCGGCTTCGATTATTATCTAGCGCGTCATACCTTGTGGCGCGCAGATCGTGCCAAAGCCTGCCGCTAAAATTCTCTAGCATCTGGCCACCATCTCTTTGAGTTGATCTAAGTGCGGTGTTATAAGCTGACCGTGTGTTGGCATCAGCTCGCAAGCCCTGTAGTGGAATTTTCAAGTACATGCCCTTATCAAAACTTCCCTCGCCAAAGTCTTCGAAGGGGACATCGGTAAGTGTCGCCCATACCCCAATCGACCATCCATTATCCATAGTTCGGCGAATTTCAAATTTCGCTCCTAAGTCTTTCGCGAGAAACCGACCTGCGTGTACTGCTATATCATAGTTATAGAACGGAGTGGCCCAATAAACGCTGGCAAAGGCAGTAGTCGTAGTGTAATCCAGATAATTAAAGGATTTATCATAGTCTCTTTGCTTAACCCAATTTGCGCTAAAGCCGTAGGCTAATCGAGAGCGAAAGGGCTGATAAAGCACCTCCGCTCCAGCGCCGCTATACATCTCTTCCAGCACGCCAGCATAGAGGCGGTAAAATACCTCACTGGAAAAATTATCTTGTCGATCCAAGTAAAGCGCTTCCAGTCCACTTGGAGCCTCTAGCAAATATCGCGCGACGTCTGATCGAACATGAGGAAGAACAGAATCCGACCCCCTTGTAATCTCACCAAAGCTATTGTCTATATCAAGAACATATAGGGAATAAAGGTTCCACCCCCAACCAAGGTATGAAGACGCACCAAGCTCCAAATTTATTTGGTAGCCTAGTCGATTGTCCGGGTCAAAAAATTGAAATCTAGTTCCAATATCTGCCGAGAAAGCCAACTTTCTGGCTGTAAAACCAGTGAGATTTTGCGGACTATCTAATTCTCGCCCTGCGAGCAGATCAATGCTTGACGCACCTTGCTGTACCCAACCTTCAGCGGTTCTTTGACGGCTGTAATTGATAGTTATTGGGTGGATTCCATTTTCATTTATTACCAAGCTTAATGATCGGTAGGAAACCGGCAAATGTAATTCTGCTAGAACAAGTGCACGCTTGATAGCGTCCGCCATCAGAGGATAATCGCTATTAGAAATAACTAGTGATACTTCCGATTGATCCGCACTTCTTTTGGCTTCGTGTAAACGCAATCCGGAACGCTCAACATCGTATAGAAGCCGGTCATACCAGCTGTTCAGATTTAGGCCGTATGGCCCTGTAACAAGCTCTCCCGAAGAGATAAAGGGCATGATTGCGTAAGGTTCGGGAGTGAATATTGAATCTAGACTGGACTCAATACTAAATGCCCACTGCTCGCCAAACTGATGACTGCTTCCCAACTTGATACCGGGCAAAACTTCCCACTCAACGCCGTAACTAATTGGCGAGGGGTCTTCAACAGAGCCAGTTGAGCGCGCACGGCTATAGTTATCAGAATTATATTCGGCCAGCAACCGAAGGTTGTACTCACTTAAATCATAGGATAAGCCGCCGAATACACCCACATCTGGACCTGCAAAAAAAGAATCTACCTGAACTGTGCCACCTTTCCCAACATCTGGATCTCTTTCGGAAAATCGGTCAGCAAGTTGCGCCAACGGATTAGAGAAGGCAGCACGATGCGCTAAGCGTCCCCAGCCAATCCCCAGAGAAAGATCTAGCGGCCCAAAAGTCTTGTTAGCGACGAGATATTCTGCGCCAAAAACCCCGGTACCCAATATATCCCGGACGCCAACAGATATTTCTGGCATTAACTCGCGCTCTTTCATCAGACGTAATTTAACTTCGTAACTGCGATCATAAAGACCAAAATCAAAAACAGAATACCGAAATGTAGTTTCTAACCAAGGGGTGGCTTGGTAATTCAGGGAATAGATATCAACCAGTGGCTGCTTGCTTATAACGGCAGAAAATTCACCATCTGGACGCATTCGGGCGGTGGGAGTATCAATCAACCCAGTGGTCCCCAAATCAGCAGCTAGCAGCGCTGAAGTAGCTACCACTAACCACAGGAAAATAACACAGCGTGACAATAATGAATGCATCGGTTAGGGGGCTCTGCCAATAATACACATCAAAAAAGGCGGCAAATGCCGCCTTTTTATTAACCTACTAAAAACCTAGGTTCCGGTTGTAGTTGTGCTACTCGTACTTGGAGTAGTCGTAGTCGTAGGCGTAGGCGCAGGAGGAGTGACTACGAGCACATTGTCATCTTCGTCAACCACCTGAACAAGAGCACCAACAACAACTAAGGAAACTATTCCAACCGCGATTGCTGATGCGACTGACATTGTCGCTCCTACAATAGTAACCGTGCCAGCAGGCGCAGCGGCAACGGGTGCCTGCGCGAAGGCGTTACTAGAAAGTATCACCGCGAAAACCATCGCAGCAAAGCCTGAATTTATTCTTTTTGTAAAAGTATGCATTGCTAATTCCTGTTTAATCCTTACTGAAAACTCGTCCGAGCCTAGATTATATGGGCTCTACCAACTAAAAGTAAGTAGAAATTGTGTATTTTTGTAATGATAGCCTACACCCCTGAAATACTCCGCACTTCCCAAATCGGACAAAAATAATACTCAAGAAAGATAGACATGTGAAATAGTTCACAAAAACCAACATTTACAACAACCTATCGGTCTCCATCATTAAAGCTCTTTAAGCATTTCCAGACGCCCGGTTACCCGGCCAATAGGCCCCGGCATTGATATTCGAACCAGCGTCAGCTGTTCATCGATTTCAGCCAACCAAAGCGATCGCGTATCCGTATCATCTTCATACCAGGGGTTCTGCTCTTCCCCGCTTGTGGCCTCCAAAGAGACAACCAGTATATCGCACCGAAACGCTTGCCCTGTGTAGCCCCAGCCTCGATCCGCTTTAAGCGTTTCGTCCTCTGCCGCTTCAAGCTTTAACCGATAATGCCGCTTGCCATCAAAAACCGAATACTCGCCGTTGCAGCGGTCGCGCGCGGATAATGTTTCAGTTGTTGTCCCAACTTTTGATTCAGTTCTTGATCCAGATAACAGAGCAAAGACCACCCGCAACGGGTCCACGGTAATACCCATGGATTCAACAATCTCAGTCGCTGGTTGCTCTTGCTCATCATCTAAAAAATCTACGATTTCCGCGGGACGATCTGAATAAAAATTTATTTCGCGGCGTTCAGAAAAACCATTATCAATACCGCTAATCTGAAAATTTACGCTGTTTAAATCGCTGTAGTCCGATTGAATGACTCCGTCGTAGCTGAATATCGCCCCGACAAAACCCACAGTCCTGCCCTCTAGCTTAATTATCTGACTGTCTGCGTCCGGTAGCGCAAGGCTAAAGCTTGCAACTGGAATTTTACCCCAGTGGAAATGGTAGCTGTGCTCTGCATGCACCCCGGACGAAGCCAAGCACGAAGCAAGCATCAGCAATACCGATGGCCATAGCTTTGAAAGCTGAGATCGGTGGTCGTTAACAAATTGGTGCATGAAGAACATAAAAGAACTAAAGAATTTAGTAAGGGCAGAATGGTAAGCTACTGCCCGGCTTTGACCAAGCCAGAATAATATCCAAAATTGAAATAGCTACTGCTTAGTACTTAAGCACGGAGTGCCTGAATTGAATTACCGTTTTACGCAATACCTAGCCTGTTTATCTATTCTTCTAGTATGCGCTGCGGTGTCGGCGCAAGAAGATGCGGCAGTGTTTGAGCCAAAAATCGCGCTAGGCGCGGGCATCGCGGTTCAATCTCTACGCGATTACCGGGGTTCTACTGAGCACCAAACTAATGCATTGCCCTTCCCTTACGTTGTATATCGAGGCGATTTTATTGAACTGGACCGTGACAGCGCTAAGGGAAAGATATTTTCTTCCGACCGTATAGAGCTGGCGATTAGCGCCGACGCTTCTTATACCGAGGACAGTAAAAAAAACCCTCTTCGCGTTGGTATGGAGCCTTTAGACCCCACTTTTGAGCTCGGCCCTTCTCTCGAGGTTAACATCTCGGGAGACGATCTCGACCATGGCTGGCTAGCCAGATTCCCCGTTCGCGGCGTATTTGCTGTAGATGCGCCCAATATTAGCCATGTGGGAATACTGGCAAATCCGAAACTCACCTATAAGCACCGAGATCTCTGGAACGGTACTAATTTTAAGTTTGATGGTGGCTTTGTATTTGGCGATGCGGATTATCATCAATACCTTTATGGCGTGTCTGCCCTAGATGCGACTGCCGAACGCGCAGAATTTGAAGCGTCGAGCGGTTATAGCGGTGCGTTTTTTAAGGTTGGCTTGGATCGCCGTATCGATAATTGGTGGTTAAAGGGTTATGTGCGTTATGACAACTTGTCGGGGATTGAAAATCGGGATAGTCCGCTTTTTGAAACTGATCATTATGTTAGTGTTGGACTGGCCATAGCATTTGTGTTTTGGGAATCTTTGGAATAGATTCCGCGCCATAAATCTTATTTTCTTATATTTGGACGGCAAACCGCTTCTGTTGATAGAAGGTTATTTTTAGCCATTTCTGCTGCCACGCGGCGTTCTTTTGGCTCTTTACTTTTGGCAACCAAATCGAGACCAATCTCTGCGGTCTAGCCGCAAAAAAATACAGTCCTTAACAATTCGTTATTTGCACTGCCGAACTCTCTTGGCTACATTATGTCTGACGATTTATTACTACTAAATAGTGAGTTTTAATGTTTTCTAAATATAGCGTGCGCCGTCTGGTATCTGCCCCTTTGTTAGTTCTTGTTTCAATTTTTCCTGTTGCCCTTTATGCAGTTGAAGAATGTCCTGCTCCCATTGTTAACTCGGTGTCTGAGATTCAGCCCATTGAGTTTGAACGTGCCCAAGGCGTTACGCAGCGAGCAATATTAGAGGTGCTTTCGAATCAGGCGTTTGCCGAAATAGAGATTGATGATGCACTTTCTAAGCTCTGGCTTGAAAAGTATCTGCAGAATCTGGACCCCGCTCATGCTTATTTGTTGCAATCGGATGTTCAGGAGTTTCGGCAAAAGTATTCTGACCAGCTAGATGATCTAGCCGAAGAAGGCGATATGTATGCGGCCAAAGAAATTTACGACCGCTACCGTGACCGTGCCCTGGCTCAAATCGAAATTACTTTATCTCGATTGGAAGATCCTGAATTTGTATTTGATTACAGCACCGATGAGACATTGCCTGTCGACAGGGACGATATCGATTGGCCAACAGATGCAGATGCAGCCGGACAGCTTTGGCTACAAACTCTTACCTTGGGCATGCTCAATCTGGAGTTAAGTGACCAAGAAGATTCTGAAGCCCGCGAAGCGCTTATTCGCCGGTACCACACCCAACAGAACAACCTGCGCCAGCAGAATGCTCGTAATGTCGCTGAATATTATTTCAATGCCCTAACCCGTCTTTACGACCCCCATACCGATTATTTCTCTCCACGAGAATCAGAAAACTTCAATATAAATATGTCGCTGTCGCTGCAAGGCATTGGCGCGGTGCTGTCTACTCAAGAAGAGTTCACTGAGGTGATTAGCGTGGTCCCAGGCGGGCCGGCCGACTTGAATGGCGAGCTAGCAGCGGCTGACCGCATTGTTGAAATTGGCGAAGGCTTGGAATGCGACTTTATTGATATTGTCGGCTGGAGGCTTGATGAGGTCGTTGACAGAATTCGTGGTGAAAAAGGATCCACCGTTCGCTTAAAGGTTATACCTGCGGATGCTGATGAAATGAGCGAAGAGCGCACAGTAATCACTATAGTGCGCGACGAAGTTAAGCTGGAAGAGAATGCCGCTAAAGGCGAGATTATTGAAGTTGGTACAGGGATTGAAAGCTACAGTATTGGCGTTATCGATATCCCTTCTTTCTATTTAGATTTTGAAGCGCTGCGTAATCGAGACCCTGATTACCGCAGCACCACTAACGATACGCGAAAGATCCTGCGAGATTTCCAGGAGCAGGAAGTTGATGCAGTAATTATTGATCTGCGCAATAACGGCGGTGGTTCTCTGCTCGAATCTGCCACCCTGACGGATCTATTTGTTGACCCGGGCCCTGTGGTTCAAATCCGCGATTCTGAGAACAATGTTTATCGTGACCAAAGAGCTCGCAGCCGCCAGGAATATACCGGCCCATTGATGGTATTGATCGATCGCCTTAGTGCATCTGCTTCTGAAATTTTTGCCGGGGCTATTCAAGACTACAACCGTGGAGTAATTATTGGATCGCGAAGCTTTGGTAAAGGTACGGTTCAAACCGTACAAGATTTACCTGAAGGTCAAATCAAACTGACTGAATCTAAGTTCTATCGCATAACCGGCGAAAGCACCCAGCACAAAGGCGTAGTGCCAGATATCTTTTTACCTGGCTTTTACGATGAAGACGACATAGGCGAAAGCTCTTATGAAAACCCTCTGGTATGGGACGAAATTGGCGGTATTCCGCACCGAACCTACGAAGACTACTCACCACATTATCCTTATTTGGTAGCCTTGCATGAGCAACGGTTGGAGACTGATCCTGACCTGATCTATTTGATGGGTGTTTTGGACGCCAGCGATGAACGCCGCGGCCGAAAGACCATTTCGCTTAATTTGGATGAGCGCGAAACCGACCGCGACTACTGGGAAGCCCGAGACGAAGATCTGCTAAACACCTGGAAGGTTGCTAAGGGTATTCCATTAGAGGACCCTGAATCTGAATCAGAAGAAATTGCTTCCGTGACTACGGAGGATATAGATTTTGATGGGTCCGACGCTGTCGAAGAGGATAGTAACGATCCGGATCTTTCTGAAGCTTTGCTGAATGAAACGGCGAATATTTTTGCTGATTTTTTGGATCTTCTTAAAGGACGCAAGACGTTGGCGGCTCAATAGTCATTGGGACTTAAGCGTGCTCTTGTGAGCACCTGATAGCTGGGTATTTACGAACAATAAATTCGTATTATTTAGCCTTTTCCATTGCCATGGGGGCGTTCTTTTCTTTGCGTGCCCACAAATTTGCCGGAACAAATTTGGGCGGACTTTAGACCGGCCGAAGGCCCAGCGCCAAGGACGGTGCTGGTCAGCGAAACGAACCAAAAGAAAAGGCACCCCGGTCTAGGTTGGGAGATAGCAGTTAGATCTCCAGAAAATTGCTCCTGCATTTTCTGCGAATTTGTGGGCAAGCAAAGAAAAGAACGCCCTGTGGCAGCGGAAATGGTTAAGAAATACATTAATACAAAATACAACACAATTGGGTGTAATCGAAAACCAACCTTCTCTGGTTACGCTAAACCTACTCCGACAATACCGGTTGTCGAAAAGTCGCCTCGCATGATTTAGGTCTCCAATGTAAAATCCCCACCCCATCCCGCATATCAGGATTATCCAGTGCCTCAACTTGTTCTTATTCGTCATGGCCAAAGCCAATGGAATCTCGATAACCGTTTTACCGGCTGGTATGACATTGACCTCACGGATAAGGGCCTCACCGAAGCTGCCGATGCGGGGCAACGGCTGCTAAGCGAAGGTTATAAGTTTGATGTGTGCTACACATCGGTTCTGAAACGCGCTATTCGTACGCTTTGGTCTGTATTGGATGAAATGAATCTGATGCAAATACCCGTGCACCGTAACTGGCGCTTAAACGAACGACACTACGGCGCCTTGCAGGGTTTAAATAAAGCCGAAACTGCCGCTGAACACGGTGAAGACCAGGTATTAATCTGGCGCCGTAGCTACGATGTGCCGCCTCCCGCGTTAGAAGACAATGACGAGCGTCACTTGGCTTATCTGGAGCGCTATCCTGAGTTGGACCCGCTTGCCATACCTCGCTCTGAGTGTCTAAAGGATACGGTTGAGAGAGTACTTCCCTGCTGGCATGACCAGATCGTTCCGGATTTGCGAAGCGGTAAAAGCATTTTGGTGGTAGCTCACGGAAACAGTCTGCGCGCTCTTATTAAGTACCTTGACGATATGAGTGACGAAGCAATCCTGAAGCTCAATATCCCCACCGGATTACCTATAGCCTACGAGCTAGACGATAACCTCAGGCCTATCAGTAAGAAGTATCTCTGCGAACCTGAGCAGCTCGAAAAGTTAATGGCCGAGGTCGCTAATCAGGGGAAAGCCGGGTAATTTTTGGACCTGGTGCAGTGTCTCCACACTGCGCTAACAAGGCTCTTAAACGTTTACTTATCTTTACCCACTCACTCGTCTCATCCGGATTGAATGTACGCCGTTCTGGCTTGACCTAAATCAAACGAAACCGGCTGGAAAGCCTTATATTTCATTGATTTTGAAAGCTAAATTTGGCATTATTCGCGCCGTCGGCCGCGGTAGTAAATAAAAATATTCTAACCGGCGCACTGTCTTAATTTTTTTAGGGGAATACCTATGGCTCTTTTATATTGGCTTGAATCGACTGCTTTAGCCGATTGGGTCGGCGCCTCGATTTGGGGCTATCCAATCATGCTAACCATCCATTCAGTTGGCCTAGCAATTGTTGTGGGGCTCGTCTTTATGATGAACCTTCGTTTTCTGGGCGTTATGAAAGGCGTACCGATTGGGTCAATGAGCAAAATATTTGCTTTTGCCTGGTTCGGCTTTGCCATCAACACCATTTCGGGATTTTCACTGTTTACGCTTCAAGCCAGCTGGTATGTCACAAACGTACCCTTCTTGCTTAAGATCGGCGGCATTGTAGTTGGTGTAGTAACCATGATTCTGGTCCAAAAAGAATTCAGACTGGCTGGCAACAGCTGGGATACGTTGGACGAGGCTTCATCAAAGCTCAAAGCCTTCGCAATTATTTCTTTTGTTGGATGGTCGATCGGCATGATCGGCGGTCGCTTCATCGCATATTTATAAAGGGGCCTAGCAATGGAATCAATACTTTTATCTCTTCAAGATTCATGGGTCGCCGGCATTATGTTCGGTTGGGCATGGAGCTGGCCTATAGCTGAAACGGTTCACTTTTTCGGCATGACCATTCTGTTTGGCGCTATCGCCATTACAGATTTACGCCTTATTGGATTTTTAAAGAAAATGCCGATTAAAGCGACTCACACACTAATCAATATCGCACTTATAGGTTTTTCTCTAAACCTGATCACCGGAATTATGTTCTTCTGCGGCGACCCTTTCCGCTATGCGCCGAACATCAGCTTTCAGATCAAAATGGTTTTGCTGCTCTTGGCTGGATTGAACGCTTTGTTCTTTACCTTCAAGCTGCAACCCACCTGGAACGAGTGGGACCAATATGGAAACCCACCTACAATTGCTCGCGTTGTTGGCGGCGTATCACTGGTAATGTGGATCTTCATTATTATCTTTGGTCGACTGATTCCTTATCTTGGAACCGGCTAAAAAGAAGTTAGTTTTCTAACTGTGAAAAGGAGCCTATATGGCTCCTTTTTTTATGGTTCAATATTAAGTCTGTCTTGCCGAGTGAGTAATAAGGGTATATTTTGTACTCATGAATGGATTCGAATATGATGACGGCAAGAGCCAAGCGAACTTTGAGAAACACGGATTCAATTTCCGTAGCAGCCAAGAGATTTGGAATGACCCAGACTTGCTCGAAATTCAGGCCAATTCGGAAGATGAAACAAGGTTTCTGATAATCGGACGAATCAAAGAGAAACATTGGTCTGCGGTAATAACCTACCGAAATGGACTAATTCGCTTAATCTCTGTCCGGCGTGCACGAAAGAAAGAGGTAGATCTATATGAAAGCTAAAGACTTCGAAAAAAAGTTTGATCAAGGCAAAGAAGACATCATTGATGATCTCGATGTTTCATCTATGCGTCGTACTAACCGAGATCAAAAACGCATTAATGTAGATTTCCCTTTGTGGGTAGTTGATTCTCTTGATCGAGAGGCTGCTCGCATTGGTGTTACTCGCCAGTCAATAATTAAAGTCTGGCTCGTTGAGCGACTCCAGTCTGAATCTGCAAACTAAGCCTTTGAATCAGCACTAAGCAAGACAAATTCTGTAAAATCATTCTTCGCGCAAACTATTGAGTAACAGGTATGAAAGTCGTCAGTTTCAATGTCAACGGATTACGGGCACGGCCACATCAGATGGCCGCCCTTGTTGAAAAACATCAACCGGACGTTATCGGCTTGCAGGAAACTAAAGTGCACGACGATATGTTTCCCATAGAAATACCTAATGAACTTGGCTACGAAACGCTCTATCACGGCCAAAAAGGCCATTACGGCGTTGCCCTCATGTCACGCAAGGGCTTAGCTAATCCACAGAAAGGCTACCCTCACGACACCGAGGAGTCTCAGAAGCGCCTTGTTGGCATAGACGTTCCCTACGCCGGCGGCAACCTAACAATCTACAACGGCTATTTCCCCCAGGGAGAAAGCCGCGACCACCCGACCAAGTTCCCCTACAAACGAAAGTTCTATGCTGACCTTCTTGAGCATTTGAAAGCCAATCATGATCCTGGCGACCAGGTTATTGTGATGGGCGATATCAATATATCAGCAACGAATCTGGATATTGGTATTGGCGAGAAGAACCAAAAGCGTTGGCTGCAAACCGGTAAATGTAGCTTTCTTCCGGAAGAGCGGGAATGGCTGCAGGCCATTGAAAACTGGGGTCTTACAGACACTTACCGATACCTCAATCCAGACGTATCTGATGTTATGAGCTGGTTTGATTATCGCAGCAAGGGTTTTGATGACGATCCCAAGCGCGGCCTACGTATCGATAGCATTATGGTTACGGATAGCCTTTTGCCTAAGGCGAAGTCTGTGACCATTGATCATGAGATTAGGGGGATGGAGAAGCCATCAGATCATTGTCCGGTTATTATTGATCTCGCTGATTGAGATCCGGGTAAACCTTAGATATCTCCATTGCCATGGGCACTAGGTTAAATCTATTTTGAGATTCAGCATTCTGCTAATTTTGATTCAAATATAACTATTTCCATTGCCACGGGAGCGGAAATAGATAAAAGTATGTATTAACCAGCAGTACATACAGCACTGTAGTGAACTAACTAAATATATAGATTAAAAAAGGACGCATATAGCGCCCTTTTAGGTGCAACCTAGATTAGAAAATCTAGCCACATTTAGAATCCCCACAACATAAACAAGTCATACAACCATCCATGAGTACCACTGCTTTGGTACTGCATTTCATACACAGGGTCGAGCTCGGTGGATAGCTCGCATCTTCAGCTTCAGCACTCGCTGCTGCCGCTGCCGGAACACCAACTTCGTATTCTTTGCGCTTGTCTTCAATGAATTTTTTCTGATGTTCATCCAGGCCGTTGTCGATTAGACCAATGTGCTTCATATGATCTTCGATAGCGAACCCTATCTCGGCAACAATCGACGGCATGAAGACACCGCCTTTTTTGAAGTAGCCGCCCTTAGGATCAAATACTGCTTTAAGCTCTTCTACCAGGAAAGTAGCATCCCCACCTTTGCGGAATACCGCAGATATTAGACGAGTTAGCGCTACAACCCATTGAAAATGTTCCATATTCTTTGAGTTTATAAAAACCTCAAATGGACGTCGCGATTCATGTTCTGTGTCTTCGTTTAGCAGCACATCATTGATAGTGATATACATGGCATGCTCAGACATAGGCGTTTTAACTTTGTAGGTAGAACCTATCAATCGCTCCGGGCGCTCAAAAGACTCGTGCATATGCACAACATTGTTTTTCGCGCTTTCAACTTCTGCTGCAATCGCTGCCGCTGCCGCAGTGGCAGCCGCTTTTTTATCTACTACTTTGTAGCTAACAATTTTCTTATCTAACTTGACTGTCATAATTTTTGTACCTTATTTCCCCAGGATATAGCCGCTGGATAGATGACACAGCCAGTTTTTGTCTGGCTAGGCGTGAGTTTTGCGAACACCGCAGTTACCAATGCTGGTAATGAGGATGTGAGCAAAACGACACAACGACGCATGACGAGAACTGGCGAAGTCATATTAGAATTTGCCGTAGTAACCTTCTTTCAGCGCATCAAAGAGGTTGGCAGCTGTGTGAGTTTCTCCGTCGTAATCGACCATTTCGTTACCCTTGAGCTCTATCGTGGAGCCATCTTCGAGGGTGAATTCGTATAGGGTGTTTTCAAGATCTTCTTCTTTAACAAGAACACCCTGGAACGCCTCTGGGTTAAAGCGGAATGTCGTACAACCTTTGAGACCTTTCTCGTGCGCATAGAGGTATATATCCTTGAAATCTTCGTAGGGGTGATCGGTGGGTACGTTGGCAGTTTTTGAGATAGAAGAATCTACCCACTTTTGCGCCGCCGCCTGAATATCTACGTGTTGCTTAGGCGTGATGTTGTCAGAAACCACAAAATAGTCCGGCAACTTTTCACCTTCGTCTTGGCTAGTGGGCATGGCTTTGGTATTTACCAAGGTTCGATAGGCCAACAGTTCAAAAGAAAATACATCTACTTTCTCTTTGGTCTTACGCCCCTCTCGAATCACATTGCGAGAATAGTGATGTGCAAAGCTTGGCTCAATGCCGTTGCTGGCGTTATTTGAGAGAGATAGTGAGATGGTACCCGTTGGCGCAATTGAGCTATGGTGACTAAACCGAGCCCCCTTCTCTGCCAACTGGTCAACGAGCTCAGGTTCAATTTCTGCAATCTGCTGCATGTAGCGGCTATAGCGAGCGTGCAGGACTTTACCGGCTACTTTATCACCAACTTTAATACCGTCTTTTGTCATTTCCGGGCGAGCGGCCAGCATGGCTGAGGTAACTTCGAATTCATCACTCATTACCGGAGCGGCACCTTTTTCTTCGGTAAGCTCTAGTGCTTGTTGCCAGCCGACAACCGCCATTTCACGGGCAATCTGATCGGTGAAATCTACGGATTTGTCATCGCCATAGCTCATGCCGAGCATAGTCATCGTAGATCCTAAGCCCAAAAAGCCCATGCCATGACGACGCTTGGATTCAATCTCATGGCGCTGCTTATCTAAAGGCAAGCCATTGATTTCAACAACGTTATCCAACATGCGGGTAAATACTGCTACCACTTCGCGATATCTTTCCCAGTCAAATCGGGCATTCTCAGTAAAGGGATCCAGCACCAACCTGGTCAAATTCACCGAGCCGAGTAGGCAGCTTCCGTAGGGCGGCAAAGGCTGCTCACCACAGGGGTTAGTGGCCCGAATGTCTTCGATCCACCAGTTATTGTTCATCTCATTAACTTTGTCGATCAAGATAAAACCGGGCTCAGCAAAGTCATAGGTGGAAGACATAATTACGTCCCACAAACGCTGGGCACGAATAGTGCTGTAGATGCGGCAAGCAACCATGCCCGTATCGTTGGTTATATAGTCTTTGGTCGCGGGGAAAGACCGCCATACCACTTGCGCTGGATCGTTCAAATCCAGACCTGCTTCGTCCGCTTCTTTTTGCGAAACCGGGAAGCTCAAACACCAATCCCCATCATTTTTAACCGCTTCAATAAATTCGGTGGTTATAAGCAGGGATAAATTGAACTGGCGTAACCGACCGTCTTCGCGCTTGGCACGAATAAAGTCCATCACATCTGGATGGTTAATATCAAAAGTCGCCATTTGAGCACCACGACGACCACCGGCAGAAGACACGGTAAAACACATTTTGTCGTAGATATCCATAAAGGACAGTGGCCCAGAGGTATAGGCTCCGGCGCCAGAGACGTAAGCACCTTTGGGGCGCAACGTCGAAAATTCGTAACCGATGCCACAGCCCGCCTTTAGGGTCATGCCCGCTTCGTAATTTTTGTCGAGAATTTCGTGCATGGAATCAGAAATGGTTCCTGAAACCGTACAGTTAATGGTTGAGGTCGCAGGCTTGTATGCTTGAGCACCGGCATTAGAAATAATGCGGCCAGCGGGAAGTGCACCATTATCTAAAGCCCACAAAAAGCGTTCGTACCACTGTTTTTGTTTGGCTTTGGTTTTTTCCACCCCGGAAAGCGCCGTAGCGACACGCTTAAAGGTATCGGCGATGTCTCGATCAATCGGTTCACCGGCTCTATCTTTAAGACGATACTTTTTGTCCCATATATCAAGCGAAGTCGACTGCATTTCAATCTCTGAACTGCGCTTCAGAACCTTGGCTACTTCTCCCATCATTTCCCCATATAAGACGTTTTTCGAGTCCGATATACTGATTCAACTTGCGGCTTCACACAAGTTAAAAACACCATATATAGATAAATTATTTCAATTTGGCACTATATCTTGTGTATTGGGGGTAACCGGGGTGTCTCACTACCGCGCAAAACCACTGCTGGCGTGACCAATGAAATCTATGCACAACTTATGCACCGGACAAGCACAGGCTTGTACAGGAAAAGGGGTATAGTTTTTGCCTATGGGGCACCCATCTTTTGTATCCGAAATAGACTGAAAATGGACTTATAATGGCGATCGGGAACGCGGCTCAGAGATAGTCGTCTATTTGCCGTCAACACTAGAGCAATCTTGCCCGCTAAAACTAGACAGTTGGCGCACTGAGCCTGATACTGCATACCCTATAAGATAGATAATTGACCGCTTCCCAAGCGGTACACGTTATTTCCCAAAAAGTACGGAGAAAAACCAGTTATGCCGGCAACAAACAAAGCATCGGCCGCAAAAGACAGCCTGTTCACTACTGTTGAGCAAAAAGTGCGAGATTTTAAAGTTGGATCGGGCACGCGCCCATTTAATTGGGAAGGAAAAATTCAGGGCTTAATGTCCGAGAAATCCGTTGCCAAAGAGCTGGATATTCTAAAGAACTTGTCCGTAGATGATTACATCGCCCGGGTTCTAGAACCCGCGGAATCAAATACCATGGTAAGCGCACGCAATGTCGTGCGCATGATCAACGGCAAGACCTATAACGAAGTTGATATGGGCCCCCTCTACGCCGTGGAAATTGCCGTAGATTCTGTTCATGGCAGCCGGCGTATTGGCGTTATTGCGCAAAACCGCAGCGTTGGCAATGGCGTGTGGAAACCAGAACACCATCTGGAAGCCGCTCGCCTGGTACGAATATTTAATCGCCGCAATATTCCCATTGTTACCTTTATGGATACACCGGGAGCAGACGCCAGTGCCGAAGCGAATGAAAACAATCAGGCGCACGCTATTTCGCGCCTGATTGCCGAAATGACCAATACACATGTTCCAACCGTAGGCATCGTTTATGGTCTTGGGTATTCCGGCGGAGCTATACCACTAGCGGCTACCAATATTCTTCTCTCGGTCCGGACCGGGGTTTTCAATACTATTCAGCCTAAGGGCCTTGCTAGCATTGCTCGCCAATACAATTTGTCCTGGCAGGAAAGCGCTCGCTATGTTGGCATTAGTCCCGCCGAGCTAAACCACCGCGGCGTGCTCGACGGAATTATCGATTGGGCTCCGGCTGACTCTAGCATAGGCATAGAGCCGCTGGTCAGCGCTATCCTCACTGGCATCAATGCCATTGAAAACATCTGTGTTGATATGGTCGGCGCCCAGGGCGATATTTCAGAAGACTATATAACTCAGGTGCAGCGATTTCTGCACCCGGATGAGAACTTCACCAAATTGCAAAAAGTCGCCAACTTCCATGTGGAAGATTTCCCGACTGAATATCCAAATATCTTTGCTCACGCATGCCGTCATCAACGCTACTTGACTATGCGTACACGGATTATGTCTTCCACGACCGATGCCTATGGCCGTTTATCGAAACAAGAAATCCCCAAAGGTGACCTAAGCGACAGAACGCAAAAGGCCCGGGAAGAAGGGTTCGAGCGCTGGAACAGTGATCCGGAAAAACTTATATATCAGGACGACCTGTTTAGAGCCTGGAAATCTTACAAAGAAAAACGCAACGAACTATCTGCAGAGCGTGGTCGATTTACTACCCTGCTGTTAGGTGACCCGCAGAAAAATTTCGAAGATGCGCGGCAAAAACTTTGTTTTCGCACCACGCTGTACTTGTACAACCGCTGGAAAGCGGATTGTGAATTTAACTTCGTCAAACTATCTCAGTTGGTTAAAGATTCTGAAGGTGGTAATTCTAAGATCTACGAGATAGCCGAAACAGATCTCACCATTTCAGAAATTATTTTCAATTCAGATCTGAAGGCGCATTTTCTATCTCAGTTCGAAAACATTCTGATTTTCAATGCGCTCTACGACAGCATCGTTAGCAACTTTGGCGAAATCGCCGCAGAAACTAGAGAGTTCCATACCCTAAGCGCTGAATCATTGAAGCGTATTCTGGATAGCTCGATTGAAAACGCCACGGCACACGTTGCCTCTATGGATAACTCCGCTTCTGCCGAAATAAAATCTGGCCAATTTGCCCGCTGGTTAAACAGCTTTGTTGGTTATAGACGCCGCGGTGATTTCCTTAAAGAAGTAGAGGAATGGAAGCGCGTTATTTTTCCACGGCTGTCTGATGCGCTATTAGTGCTAATCACCTTCTTCTTTGAAGAGCTGGTACCCGAATATTTAAATTCGCAACTTCAAGGCAAGACCTATCAGGGCGAAATAAACCCGGTTCGCATTGGCAAGCGCAAGGATTTCTGGAACCAGCTAAATATCGCTTATCGTGATCTACTAGTTCAAAAAACCCTGGATACGCTCAAGCGTAAAAAAGTTACTACGGCAAAGGCATTTCAGGAGAAGTTCTTCTCAAACTTTGAGGAAACCAACGCTGATCTAATGACGGCAAACCCGGTGTCTTTTCCCGGATTCCGGATTTCCATTGAAAAAGCCCTCAACAATAAGGTTACGCCCTGTGGCGTAATTTCCGGCATCGGCAACCTGAACATTGAAGGTTCGCCTCGAGTAGGTACGGTTATCTCCAATGTCTCATTCCAGGCTGGCGCCTTTGATATGGCCAGTGCTGAAAAAATGTGTGACCTAATGGTTACCTGTGCTCAGCAGAACTTACCTTTAGTTTGTTTTGTTTCATCCGGCGGAATGCAAACCAAAGAAGGCGCAAATGCACTTTTCTCCATGGCCATTGTTAATGACCGCATCACACGCTTCGTTTGCGAAACCGGATTGCCGGTAATCGTATTTGGCTTCGGTGACTGTACCGGTGGTTCACAGGCAAGCTTTGTGACTCACCCATTGGTGCAAACCTATTACCTGAGTGGCACTGACTTACCCTTCGCGGGTCGAGTGGTAGTGCCCTCTTTCTTGCCCTCTATGTGCACCGTGTCTAACTACTTGGTGAAAAACGAAGGGGCGATGCACGGCATTGTGAAACATCCCTTTGCTGATGACTTAGATGCCCAGCTGCGCAAAATTGATCCTGACATTGCAGTACCAAAAGAATCTATTGAAGACGTGCTAGAGAAGACTCTGGCGGGTCGAGTAGATACTCAGGCTGCTGCCGATATTCCGGAACCAGCGCAAGCGCGTGATCTTATGCGCCCCATAGAAACCGTTTTGATCCACGCTCGCGGTTGTACGGCTACTAAACTTATCCGCGTTGCTAAAAAATTAGGCAAACGCGTATTACTGGTGCAATCGGATCCGGATATGGATTCGGCACCAGCGAGCATGCTGGACGAAAATGATGAGCTTGTGTGTCTCGGTGGACAAACGCCAGATGAGAGCTATTTGAACGCTCATTCCGTGTTAGCTATCGCTGCGCGCCAAGGCGCCGATTCATTACACCCAGGCATTGGTTTCCTGTCTGAAAATGCTGGATTTGCGCGTTTGTGTCGCGCTAGAGGACTCAACTTTTTGGGCCCTCGTGCACAGAGCATGGACCAGATGGGCAACAAGTCCACTGCTATCCATACGGCCATGGCTAACGACGTGCCGGTTGTACCCGGCAGCCACGGCATTCTTGCTACCGCAAGTGTCGCCGCGAAAGTGGCGGATGAAATCGGTTATCCGGTATTGCTAAAAGCGGTTCACGGCGGTGGCGGTAAGGGTATTCAAATAGTTCGTGAAGCTTCGGAAGTAAAGACTGCATTTAATCGGGTTTTTGCTGAGGCTAAATCTGCTTTTGGAAATGGCGATCTGTATTTGGAGAAATTTGTTGAATCTATGCGTCATATTGAGATTCAAATTCTTCGAGACAGCCACGGAAATACGCAAATTATAGGCTTGAGAGACTGTACTGTTCAGCGCAATAATCAAAAGGTACTGGAAGAATCTGGTTCTACTATGTTGACCGCAGCCCTAGCCAAAAGAGCTTTTAGTAGCGCAAGAAAACTGGCTGATGCGGTAGATTATATTGGCGCTGGTACCGTTGAGTTTATCTACGATCTAAAAAACAAAACCATTTACTTTATGGAAATGAATACTCGCTTACAGGTAGAACATCCTGTCACCGAGTGGACCTCTGGTGTTCAGATTGTCGAGCAGCAGTTTAATATTGCCGAAGGCGGCTCTATTGCCGATTTGAAAATTGGCGACAATGGCTTTTCGATTGAGGCGAGAATTACTGCCGAGAAAGCCAAGCTAAATGATGAAGGTGAATTCGACTTTATTCCCACTCCAGGATTGGTTACCGAGTGCCGATTCCCCGAGAGAGATGATATAGAAATCATATCTGCAGTCGACGAGGGGAAAACCATTTCTCCTTTCTATGACAGCATGATCGCGCAACTTATTGTGCACGGGAAAGACCGCAACGACGCTATCGCAAAACTATTAGAGGTATTGGCAGAAGTTAGCATTAAGGGCGTTTGTACCAATATCCCTTTATTGAAACGAATATTGGTTGACCCAACTTTTGTGAAGGGTAAGTACGACACAGGCTATCTACCGAAATTCCTGAAGAGCTTGAATAGTGATAAATTGATCGTGGAAATGGCCTATACCGGGGTAGACACCGCTGCTACCAGTCTCGACTCCCTGCGTATCGAAGGCACCAACGAGCTTAAGGTTCTGGCGCCAATGACCGGTATTTATTATTCAACGCCCTCTCCGAACGATCCCGAGTATGTCGAAATTGGCAGTCAGATCAACCTGTCTTCGGCGCTCTGCCAGATAGAAGCGATGAAGCTGTTTTCCCAGATTTCGCTTTCCAGCGTTATTGGCGCAGGAGAATTGTTTCAGGCGGATCAAAACTATGAGGTGGTTCGCCTTAATCAAGCCAATGGAGCTCAGGTTAATTCCGGCGATTTACTTTTTGTGGTTCGTCCTAGCTAACCCTGTAGATACCCCCGCTATAAAAGGTCGGCATATTGCCGGCCTTTTTTGTGGCTTTTAGATGTAGATTGCTGCTGATACCAGACAACAATTACCTTACAATCCGTCCCAAATTAGGGGGATAAAGTTACCTATGTCAGATTCTATTAGTGATCTACTGGATAACAATGCGCGCTGGGCAGGCAAGATCCAACAGGAAGATTCGAAATTCTTTGAACGATTGGCTGCGCAGCAGCGTCCCAAATATTTATGGATAGGCTGCTCTGACAGTCGCGTTCCGGCAAACGTTATAACTGGACTTGCTCCGGGCGAAGTATTTGTTCACCGCAACGTATCAAACCGAGTTGAAAATACCGACCGCAACATCCTTGCGGTTGTGCAATTCGCGGTTCTCTCTCTGAAGGTTAAGCATATTATTGTCTGTGGTCACCACGATTGCGGTGGCGTTGGCGCTGCGCTGACGCGCAGTACTGATGGCCCCCTAAGGGACTGGGTCTCGCCCATACGTGCGCTCGCCTTAGACAAAAAATGCCTACAGTCAGATTTTGATAACCAGAAAGACTGGGTCAATCGAGTCTGCGAAATGAACGTTGAAGATCAGGTGACCACGCTATTACAAAACCAATATCTGAAGGAAGCTGCCGACAGCGGCCAACAGATTAGTGTGCATGGATGGGTATATAGCTTGCAGAACGGCCTAATCAAAGACCTCAATGTTTCTGCTAGCAATCTCGATTAAACCTATCAATCCAGACTAGGACGCTTGGGCTAATCAGGCCCTCCCGTAGATAGATTGCCTGCCTGATCTAAGACCGTCGGAATTACTCGATTGCGCCCGTACTCTTTACCGGTATATAGCGCTGAATCGGCCTCTTTAATCAATTTATCGCCACGACCATCCAAGGCCCCGGGAGCAGATGCCAAACCCACTGTAACGGTTATCACCTCTTCTTTTTTGCTGGCTCGATAGGGTATTTTTAGTTTTTCTACCGCTAAACGCAATCGCTCCGCCACAAACCGAGCCCCCTCTGGATCAGTCTTGGGCAAGATGACCGAAAACTCCTCACCGCCATAGCGGCCAACAAAATCATAGGGGCGATTGAGCACATCTTTAAAGGCTTGCGCTACTTGCCGCAGTACCTTATCTCCAGCGGCGTGGCCATTGACGTCGTTGTAGATCTTGAAATTATCGATATCAATCATCATCACCGACATCCAATTGGTATTGCGTTTGGACTCTCTGGCGGCGTTATTAAGCGCTTCATTAATCGACATGCGGTTTGGTATACCGGTAAGGAAATCCACTCGCGCATGGTGTCGAAGTGTTTCACTAAGACGAGTATTTTCTGTGGCCAGGTGATGCCCGATTAAAGCACCAATCAATACCGCTAATATCAACCAAAATTCATAAAGATCTAATTCGAGGTGAGCATATAAAGACGAAGCATCGGCGTAGTAACCACGCTCTTCCAATGCACCAAATATGAATATCGCCAGAACTATAACGATCGAGGAATACCAACCCCAATCCTTGCCCCTTAGAATGGCGGCCATTAATGGGGTGATTGGCGCCAATACCATTACTGGGCTGTTGCTGCCGTCCTTAAGGGCTGCCACTAGCAGCAGAGAGGCCACCCAGGCCATTACCAGTAACACGCCAGAAAAGTGCGCCGCCCACTGCCGCTTGATGCAGATATAGACGATAAAAATAATGACGCACACCAAAGACGAAGCAATGGTAGTGGTATCTGATACCGGGGCAATTTGTAAACGTACCAAAAAGCAGATAGCCGCACCCAGACTGAGTAAGCCTGAAATCTTTTCGTACAACGCCGCATTTCTTGCTGCTTCAGGTGCGCTGCGCACCCGGATCCATTTGTCCACTCACGGTTTTAGGCAGTATCTTTTTTTATTTCGGACCAGTGTATGCAGGAAACTGCCAATAGCCAACAAGCTAAACTACAAAAATCAATTATTTTTGTGCGATATATGAGCAATTAGCGGTGCATCTATCCGATCTGCTAAGCATTTGATATTTTCATCCGGATAGGACATTTCCGGATCCAGCTCATTTGCGATCCAGCCAGTAAGAGATAAGCCGGAGTCTTTAATTGCCCGAGCCGTAAGCTGTGCGTGATTTAAACAACCCAATTTAATGCCAACTACGAGTACCACGGGAATATCTAACTTTATGGCTATATCCGCCATGCTCTGGGTTTCGCTTATGGGAGCGAGCCAACCACCCGCGCCCTCAATCAAAACCGAATCTGAACGCGCTTTGATTTTCTCAAATGTCTGCAACAGAAGATTTAGGTCTATAGTTGTAGCGGAAATCTTGGCAGCAATATGCGGAGAAACCGGCGACTCAAAGGCATAGGGGTTCACTTCAGCATAGGATTGCTGCAGGTTGCTAGCTTCCATTAGCGCCAATGCGTCGGCGTTCTGCCACTGCCCTGCAACCAACTCACATCCAGCAGAAACCGGTTTCATAACACCTACTCGATCACCGCTCTCGACCAAGAATCGTATTAGCTCTAGTGATACATAGGTTTTACCCACATCGGTATCCGTGCCCGCTATAAAGAACTGCCTTGGCAATTCCCCAGATAGGTTACTGGTTTGATTGATACCTGGGTCGATAGCCAATTTCATGCGGATTTCCTTAGCACCAAATAGCCGCTTCGGTAATTGGAATAATATTCGGTGCGGGGGTATTCCAATTCAATGGCTTGTACCAAGGACGCGTATGTTCCCCGCCCCATAAGCCCCCGGCTGCGATTTTTTAGCGCGTTGGTTGCGCCCATACGCTTAGTGCTCTTGATTAGATCTGCGATATCCGTATGCGCAAGCCTATGCACCATGGACTCACTAGCAAGTATTTCAAAACCAGTTCGCTTAGCGGTCATCTCCAAATATTCTTGATCGAGCATTTCGTGGACCAGATTTAGGCCTGCACTTTGCAAAGCTCTGCGCCACTCGGCCAAAGTACCCTCTACAAAAGTGGCCATTACCGCGAAACCACCAGGCACCAGGACTCTTTCAACCTCCGCGATAGAGGCCGCATAATTGGTCCACTGCAAAGCGGCGTTCGAGACCACAAGTTCGAAAGAATGTGAAGCAATGGGTAATGACTCCATATCTCCCTGAATCAAAAAAGGCGAAGAACTGGTCTGCGCTAAAGATTTAGCAAAATAGGAGGTTGATGCCGTCAGCATTCCCGACGCTATATCTAGCCCCACAACTTGCGCATCACTGAATCTATTTATTAAACAGCCGGTCAAAAAACCGCTACCACAGCCTAGATCTAGAATATTTGCGGGCCTAATCATCTGTTCTGGAATACGCGTTAATAATTCACAAGCCATATCATTCTGAACTTGTGAGGCACTATGGTATTCGGCCGCCGCACGGCTAAATTGTCGGGCTACTTGTACCTTATCTATCTGCATCATTTATGGGTCGCAGAAGCTCTACCGGCAGCGGGTGCCATTACCTCATTTAGCAAGGCGGTAAGGTCTTCAGCCAATGCTTGCGGATGCGACAACAATGGCCCGTGGCCCGACGGTAATTTAGTATGCCGCCCGCCTAATTTGCCGGCGAACCACTTAGAAGCGTCCGGATGACAAATTCGATCTTTTTGCCCGGATATTAATCGCAGGGGAATATCCAATTTACCCAGCTGCTCACGCATGTCGAGATTCTTAAGCAGCGCTAATCCATTATTCAGGGTTTCAGTGCTTGGCTGCGGCGCCGATTCAATTATTTCTCGTATCGGAACGCTGAATTGGCGAGCCCTCTTACTGTCTCCCGCCTGTAACAATAAAAATCGTCGCAAATTGCGCGCATAGTCTTTGGTTAAGCTTTCTGCAAACGACTCAAATACCTCGATATCTGTTCCTGCAGACCAGTCAGAAGAAGCAACAAACTTAGGAGTGCTGCATACCAACATTAAGCCTCGGACGCGCTCTGGAGCGATTGTCGCGGCCCGCAATGCCACCATTCCTCCCAGAGACCAACCACCCCAAATTGCCACCTCTGGAGCCCTATCAAGGACATCGCGAGCAAGAACATCAATATCAGCAGGAAACTTGCGCTTGATCTGCGTGCCATAGCCGGGAAAATCTAAGGCTAGGCTCTGTGCATCTAGCTGGCTTCGCACCTGACCCCAAACTCCGGAATGAGTGCCCCAGCCGTGCAGCAATACCAGATCCGCATCCTGTGGGGTGCTCACAATAAGTCACTCTTTTGTAGCTGTTTCAGAGCCTCTACCAAACTTGCTACATCGGCCTCGGTATGCGCCGCCGAAAGCGTAATACGCAGTCTAGCGGTGCCATTCGGCACCGTTGGCGGGCGAATTGCGGTTACCAAAAAACCCAGGTCCTTAAGCTTGTTGGAACAATCTAAAGCAGCTTGATTGTCGCCAACCAAAATAGGCTGAATCGCCGTTTGCGAGTCCATTAGATGTAAGCCTAAGGTAGCAACGGAATTCCGGAATATTTTTATTAGGCTATGCAGATGCTGGAACCGCCAATCTTCTTCTTGCATTAGACCCAAAGCCGCTGAGCTAGCGGCAACTACCGTAGGCGGAAGTGCGGTTGTGTAAATATAGGGCCGTGCTTTTTGAATTAGCGTGTCGGTAAAAACCTTATCACCCGCAACTACTGCGCCGAATGAGCCGAGCGCTTTGCCCAGAGTGGCCAATAATAGTCGATTCCCCGTTGGAGCAAGGCCAACGGAATTTAGACTACCCCTGCCCTGATTGCCAAGTACGCCAAACCCATGAGCGTCATCAAAATAAGTTAGTGCGTCATAGCGCATAGAGAACTCTGATAGCTGCTCAAGGGGAGCCAAATCTCCGTCCATGCTAAACACCGCATCAGTTGCCACCAAAGTCGGTTTCTCGCCAGCTGCTTTGAGCTGTTGCTCGAGGTAATTCATGTCGCCATGTTGGTATCGGTTAAAGCCCGCGCGGCTCAAGCGACCAGCATCAATCAGGGATGCATGGTTGAATTTGTCTTGGAAAATCAGAGCGTCGCGATCAACAAAACTATTAAGAACGGCAAAGTTTGCCATATAGCCGGTTGAGAAAAGCAACGCAGACTCAGCACCAACAAAGGCGGCAAAATCCTGTTCAAAGCTTTCTGTCAGACCCTGATGTCCGCAAACCAGATGCGATGAACCACTTCCGACGCCCCACTCTTTGGCCGCATCTATAACCGCCTTTTTAATCTTGGGGTGGCTTGCAAAGCCTAGATAATCGTTGCTACAGAAGTTGCTGAGCTCAGCTCCGTCAATCTGAACTTTCGGCCCCTGAGGCCCGTCCAATAGGTTTCTGGACCTGCGCAGATGATCGGATTCGGCTTGCTCCAAACTTAAAGAAAGCTGCTGGTGCCAATTCATTAGGGAGCGATTAACGCTGCGCCTTTTCGGCGCTAATTCCTAAACGATCAAATAATTGCCGGTCGTGATCGCTGCTAGCGTTCTCCGTGGTAAGCAGTTCCTCACCATAGAAAATCGAATTGGCGCCGGCCATAAAGCAAAGCGCCTGCATTTGATCATTCATCTCGTGGCGACCGGCAGAAAGCCGAACATACGATTGCGGCATAAGAATTCTGGCAACGGCGATGGTTCGAATAAAATCAAAGTCGTCTAGATCAGCCACATCTTCTAGTGGAGTGCCGGGTACCTTCACCAACATATTGATCGGCACGCTTTCCGGAGCGGTTGGCAAGTTAGCTAAGGTTCTCAGAAGACCAATTCGATCTGACTCATCTTCACCCATGCCAACAATACCACCGGCACACACATTCATACCTGCATCGCGAACCGATTGAAGCGTATCTAAGCGGTTTTGATAAGTACGGGTAGTAATAATTTGATCGTAATATTTCTCAGAGGTATCCAGATTATGGTTGTAGTAATCCAAACCGGCTTCGGCAAGCAAATGCGCTTGTTCAGGTTTTAACATGCCGAGCGTGGCACAGGTTTCCAGACCAAGTTCCTTGACCGCGCTAATAGTAGCCAAAACTTGTGGGAGCTCTCTATCAGAAGGATTACGCCAGGCAGCGCCCATGCAAAATCGGGTAGCACCCGCATCAACCGCTTTCTGTGCGGCTTCCAATATTTCGGCAATGGGTAGGAGCTTCTCTTTCTCCAGATCGGTGTCGTAATGCGCGCTTTGCGGACAATAGGCACAATCTTCCGGGCAGGCTCCCGTTTTAATACTAATCAAAGTGCTCAATTGCACCTGATTAGGTTCAAAGTTTTCGCGGTGTACCTGTTGCGCTTGAAACACCAGATCCATAAAGGGTTGAGCGAAGAGATCAGCCACTTCCGCCTGGCCCCACTGATGGCGGTTTATGGGTTGTATATATTGGACCGGGTTTGCCGAAGGCATTGGAGGTAACCTGTTAACCGAAACTTGGTCGATAGGTTAACAGACTTGTTTTTTGTCGTCACATGTTGACGCTAATTTTTGGGTAACTTGTTTCTCAATTTACTGATGGTAATTCACTCGACTTAACCATTTCCGCTGCCACGGCAGTGGAAATGGTTAAGTGTTAATCAACACCCGCCGTAGGCATGAGCCAACCAAGAAAACTCACAAAATCATCACAATCCACGCTAGGCTGCAACCCACTAACTCCATGGCCAAGCCAAAAAAACTAAATGTCCGATACAGAAAAATTCCTGCTCAAACAATTGAGCACCCCAGGATTCCATGGGGGCGACAAGCTCGGCCAAGAACTCGGTATTTCCAGAGTTGCTGTTTCTAAACATATGGCTAGCCTTCGAGAAAAAGGTCTTCCGCTAATCTCTGTGGCCGGAAAGGGATATCGATTGGATGAAGGAGTAATTCTCCTCAATCGCCAATCCATCGAAGCTTACATCGATGAAAAGCACCTTGATCAGTTGGTGAAGATCCACATCCATCAACAAATCGAGTCCACAAATCAGTGGCTTTTGGATCAGGAATTCCATCAGGACCAAGCGGTTGTCTGTGTATCCGAGGCACAGCTTGCCGGACGTGGACGCCGCGAACGCCAGTGGCACAGTACGGCCTATCGGAACCTTATGTTTTCTCTGGCTTGGCGCTTTTCCAACTGGCCAAGTTCATTATCTGCAGTCAGTTTATTGTCGGGTTTGGTAGTTGCTGAGGCATTGGAAATATGCGGCGTTGCCCATGTAAAAATTAAGTGGCCAAACGATATTTACCTAAACAACAAAAAACTTGGTGGCCTGCTGGTATCCGCTAAAGGAGAGGCCAGTGGCGCTTGCGATTTAGTCGTCGGAGTAGGCATCAATCATCATATTTTGGAGAATGAAAGGGCTGCTATAGATCAGGATTGGATCGACCTTCAAGCGCTAGGGCATACCGTTGATCGCAATCAGCTGGCAGCGCTTATTACCGAAGGCTTTATCGACCTGTTACCGCAATTTGAAAAACAGGGATTCGGGCCCTTCAAAGAGGCCTGGAATTCACGCGGTTTATATATAGGCGAAGAAGTTAGGCTATTCAGCCAAACTACCGATGAAATTCGCGGCACTTGCGGAGGCGTAGATGACCAGGGCGTTTTACAAATCCAGCAGGCTGATGGATCAACTACTGCGATAAGAGATGCCGACTTAAGTATGAGGTTAGTTTCTAACTAAGTAGCACCGCGCTGATCTAGTCTACTGTGTAATAATTTGCCCTTCATCATCTAGTTCAGGATAGGGCAAACCTTTACCCTGATAGTGGGTCTTTAGTCTGGGGTAACCCCACTCGAATGCCAGTTGATCAATTTCTTGTTTGGTCAATCTGGGACTATCAAACATACCCGCTTTTTGTCTCTGCCGGCAGGCTTCCGAAAGGATCAGGGCAAACGCCACAGAAACATTTAGCGATTCCACTAAACCACGCATGGGAATATGAATAAAATCGTCGGCGAATTGGCGTGCCTCGTCACTTACGCCAAATAGTTCCGAGCCCATCAGAATCGCCGTTGGTTGGGTGAAATCGTATTCCTGATAGTCCACCGCCTGATCACTCAAATCCGTCGCTACTATTCTCATGCCGCGAGCTCGCAATTCGGTAATAGGCTGCTGCAGAGTCTTGTGGTGAAATAGTCGCACCCGCTTGTGTGTGCCGGCAGTAATGCCCGCATGTCGCCGAGGGAGATAATCTTCGGCCACCACGGCGTGCATCTCACCCACAGCAAAGGCATCACAGCTTCTGCGCATGGCAGCTATATTGTTGCCTTTCTCCACCTGATCCGTAAGAAGTGTTAAGTCGGGCTGTCGTAGCTCCAGTGTCTGGCGAATTTTGTGGTATCTTTCTGGCGTCATGTCTGTGCGGTTAAATTTGCTCGGGCGAGATTGTAAACCGGTTCCGGAATTACTGGGGAAATCGCCTTAGTTTCGATCGATTCAAAATCTAATCTTCTCAGCAATAATAAAGCAGGGCCTGTTAGGCCTTATTGAATAGTCACTGTAGTGACTAAAAAAGCGCCAATCACGGCGAGAGGAAAGCAGTTTGGTAGTTCCAAATAAGCGACGATTAACACGGAGTGGTGCTTTTTTAGCCGCTACCCGAAGGGCTGGAGCCATTTTTCACCCAGCACCGTTATTAGTCGCTCAAGTATATTCAATACATCGCGCTTCTTCTGCCTCGCTGGGTAAAAAAATGACCTCCAGCAGTGGTTATTCAATAAGTACTAACAGGCTCTAAACATGCGCGTTACATCAGAAGATATCTTGCACGGCCCGATCAAAGACACTCTAGTTCGTATGACCGGCCCTATGATTTTGGCCATCTTCTCCATGATGATGTTTGGTGCGGTAGACACTTTCTTTATCAGCCTGATGGGAACCGATGAACTGGCGGCGATAAGTTTTACCTTCCCTGTCACCTTCACCATTATGAATCTGTCTATTGGCCTGGGCATTGCCACCTCGGTAATTCTCGCTCAGGTTATTGGACGGCAGCAGATGCAAACCGCTCAGCGCGTTTGCACCGATGCACTGTGGTTTAGCACCTTAATTGTGGTAATTGTTGCTGGCCTGGGTGTACTAACCATTGACCCACTATTCATCGCCCTTGGGGCGACAGAAAATACGCTGCCATTTATTCATGAATACATGGTTATTTGGTACCTGAGCGTAGGCTTGCTGGTTATTCCCATGACCGGCAACGCGGCTATTCGCGCTACGGGTGATACCAAGTGGCCCAGTATTCTGATGATGAGCAGCGGCGTCGTTAACGCGATACTAGATCCTTTTCTTATTTTTGGAATCGGGCCATTTCCGGAATTAGGCGTAGCTGGAGCTGCATACGCATCAGCTATCTCTTGGGCCATTGGCTTTGTAATAGCTCTATGGTTGTTGGGCCATCGCGAAAAACTACTAACATTTAAACCGCCAACAGCCAAAGAAGTTAAGGACACCTGGGGCAAGGTAATTCGCATTGGCTCGCCAATCTCTCTGGCAAATATGCTTACGCCAATCACCATATTGTTTCTTACTGCCCTGGTCGCACGTTACGGCGAGACCGCGGTCGCCGGTTTCGGCGCCGGTGGTCGTATTGAAGCATTCGCGATGATACTTGCCTTTGCGATGACCTCTACTTTGTCGCCCTTTATGGCGCAAAACATTGGCGCCGGAAATGTGACTCGAGCCCGTGAAGCACTAAACCTCAGTTTGAAATTTGTCCTACTGGTTCAGTTTGTAGGCTATCTGGTCTTGGCCATAAGCGCGCCTTTGGTAAGTAGAATATTTAGCGCAGACCCGGACGTACTGCTTGTGGCTAAGCAGTATTTGCTAATTATGCCGGCGGGCGCCGCTTTTTATGCGATTGTGATTGTTATCGCCACTGCGTTTAATGCCGCACACGAATCGAGTAAAACCTTAATAGTCAGCCTGGTTAGACTGTTTCTATTGGTTTTACCCTGCGCCTATATTGGCGGATTGCTGGCAGATATCCCAGGTCTATTCGCAGGATCAGTTCTCGGCAATGTTATTGCGGCTGTTTTTGCTTTCTGGCTAGTTAACAAAATGCTGGACCGTCTCGAGAGTCAGCAGGTTTTAGAGCAAGACTAAAATAGCGCTATCGTTTTTCATGGAATACTGTATATAATCACAGTCATGAAAAATTTAACTGCTCGTCAATCTGAAGTTCTCGCTTATATTCGCGAATACATTATCGAATCAGGCATGCCTCCAACCAGGGCCGATATTGCAAAAGCCCTCGGCTTTCGTTCTGCCAATGCAGCTGAAGATCATTTAAAAGCGTTGGCGCGCAAAGGTGCTATTGAACTAATCCCGGGAACTTCCCGTGGCATTCGATTGCCGGCGGAAGCGGCCAACGATGGTCTCGCTGTTATTGGACGTGTAGCGGCGGGTTCTCCGGTGCTAGCAGTGGAAAACGTAGAAAAAAGAATAAATCTAGACCCGAACCTATTCCACCCTGCTCCGGATTATTTATTGCGCGTACAGGGTGACAGTATGATCAATATCGGCATTCACGATGGCGATTTGGTTGCCGTGAATAAAACCCCTATCGCAAACCAAGGCGATATTGTTGTGGTTCGCATCAATGAAGATGTGACGCTTAAGCGTTGGAATCGAATTGGACCAGACCATATTCAACTAATTGCCGAGAACGACGATTACGATCCTATCGAATTGCATTCTGGTGATGTTGAAGTAAACGTTGAAGGTCGCGCTGTTGGGGTTATACGACAGTGCTGAGCGGGAAACTCTAATGTACTATTGGCTTTAGTTCCTGTTTCTTTTCTGAATCATCGCTTTCCATACCCTGCTCCATCATAGCTTTAACCTGGCGAATACCCGCTTCAATCATGGTTTTGGCAATCTCGCCAGTACCATCATTTAGAAATTTCTGTGCCTCCGAAGAGAAGCTAATGGTTACCAAAGGCGTTTCATTGGTATCTTCTCTGCGCAGGGAATATTCGCCTTCAGAGGTTTCAATAATTTCGTAAATTTCTGTCATATCAGCATTCCACCATCATCTCTCGCTGACGTTCGATGAGTTCCCTTGTTTTGTTTAGCCAGTCTTCGGCTCTCGTAATATTTAACGTTTCATTGCCAAGCTGTTTTGTTTGGATCATTCCCGCGGGCTGAATCGCTGCGGAACTCTTGTTAGAAGACTCACCAGAAATAACTGCCGTATAGGCAGCCTTTAGCTCTGACAACCAGCCTTCCTGTTCCGAGGTTTGTATCTCAGTAAGTTCTGCAGGCTGTTTGTCGATTTGCTGCAACGCAGCGGCAAGATCAGCGGTACAAAAAATATTCTCGGCCTTGCCGACCTGATAATTTTCTGCAATCTCTCGCAGAAAATTCATAAGCGTCAGGTGTAGCTGGAATAAGCTGCTCTCAACTAATGCATCCTGTGTCAATCGAGAACCCTGTTCCTGCTGTATCAGTTTGCAGTGCTCTAACAGCGCGGTTGCCTTGCGCAAATGCGCATTCACCAGGCTGCGAAAAGAGTTATTTACCACTCTTTTTTTCGACCCACTTGTTGTCGATATAGTCAGCTCTCCAGGCAGCGGCTTTACCCGCTTTTTCACCGCGAACATATGACTGGCCTACCTTTTTATCAAAGCGAATAACTACTTCGTTATTGTCCGGTGCAACCTGAGGAGCGCTCATCAGGTATTCATATTTTGGGTCCACTTCTTCGCGATGGGCCAGCAGTTCTTTAAGCAATGGAGCCCGAGTCTCTCGATGCCGAGGATATTGGCTTGCGGCCAAAAACAATCCACTTGCTCCGTCTCGCAGTAAGTAGTGATCATCGACTTTGTCGCAGCGCAGTTCCGGCATGGGTACAGGGTCCATTTTGGGAGGCGCGGCTTGCCCACTACGCAATAACTTACGGGTATTTTTACAGTCTTCGCTGGTGCAACCAAAGTACTTGCCAAAACGCCCGGTTTTGAGCTGCATCTCGTGACCACATTTGTCACAGTCAAGGCTGGGGCCTTCGTAGCCTTTAATTTTGAATGTTCCGGTTTCCACTTCAAAACCATCGCAGTCGGGATTGTTACCACAGACATGTAGTTTTCGAGTTTCGTCGACCAGATAACTATCCATAGCAGTATTGCATTTGCTACAGCGGTGCTTGTCTTTCAGTTGGCGGGATTCAGCTTCGTCATCCGCATCAGCTTCTACGGCCTCGTCACCTGGAGCCAAATTCATGGTCTTTTTACAGCGCTCGGCTGGCGGCAACGCATAACCTGAACAACCAAGGAATACACCGGTAGTGCCCGTGCGAACCATCATATGGCGACCGCAATTATCGCAAGCTATATCTGTATCCGTAGCTTCGTTTAGACGCATATCTGCATCTGCCTGCTCTAACTGCTTAGCAAAGCCCTTATAAAAAACGCTTAGGGTTTGTTTCCAATCGAGCTCACCTTCAGCGATCTTATCTAGGGACTGTTCCATGCGAGCGGTGAAGGAATAGTCCATAAGATCGGCAAAGTTTTCGGTTAGCCGTTCAGAAACAATCTCGCCCATCTTCTCAGCGTAAAAACGACGCTTATCCAATCGGACGTAACCGCGATCCTGGATAGTAGAAATAATGCTGGCATAGGTTGAAGGTCGGCCAATGCCGCACTTTTCAAGTTCTTTAACCAAAGCGGCTTCACTAAAACGAGCCGGTGGTTTGGTGAAATGTTGAACCGGATCAAGTTTTTCAAGGTTTAATATTTGCCCGATCTGCATATCCGGAAGGCTTCTGTCTTCTTCTTTACTACCGGCTGGTGGCAGCACTTTGTGGTAACCGGCGAATTTAACCACCCGACCATTGATACGTAGTTTGTGACCGGCGATTTCTACTTCCACACGAGTCACTAAAAATTCAGCGGGAACCATCTGGCAAGCAACAAATTGCTGCCAAATTAATTCATAGAGCCTGCGTGCGTCTGTTTCCATCTCAATCAGGGTGGCGGCATACCGGCTAGGCTGACTGGGTCGAATCGCCTCGTGAGCCTCCTGAGCGCCATCTCGACTGGAATATCGCATAGGCTCATCGGGCAAGTAGTCTGACCCGAAATCTTTCTCTATCAGTTGACGACACTCGGCAACAGAATCCGCACCCAAAAAGGTCGAATCCGTTCGCATATAGGTAATGTGCCCAGCTTCATATAGCCGCTGTGCCATCGTCATAGTTTTCTTAACGCTGTATCCCAGTCTAGTACTCGCAGCTTGCTGGAGCGTAGAGGTTATAAAGGGCGCTGAAGGTTTCGATGAAGAGGGCTTATCTTCCCGGTTGGTAATTTTGAAGGATTGTCCGGCGAGCATATCCACCGATAGCTGCGTTTCGCTTTCGGAAACCGGGCGGAATTTTTTGCCGTCTTTCTGAACCACTTCAAAGCGGAGGGCTTCATCAGCAATTTGAGCTAGAAGATCAGCGTGCAGGGTCCAATATTCGTCGGGTATAAAGGCACGAATTTCTTTTTCGCGATCGACGATTAGCTTTACAGCTACGGACTGCACCCGGCCAGCGGATAAGCCGCGAGCTACTTTCTTCCACAAAAGAGGAGAAAGCATAAAACCAACAACTCTATCCAAAAACCGGCGCGCTTGCTGAGCGTTTACACGATCAATATTGAGTTCGCCGGGCTTTAAAAAAGCTTCATCAATTGCTTTTTTGGTAATTTCATTAAAGACAACGCGACGATACCTAGCGTCATCACCGCCAATAGCTTCGCGCAAATGCCAAGCAATGGCCTCTCCCTCGCGATCCAAATCCGTCGCTAGGTAGATAGTAGGTGCACCTTCGGCCGCCTTGCGAAGGTCAGATACTACTTTCTCTTTACCCGGCAGTATTTCGTAACGGGCTGCCCAGTCGTGATCCGGGTCTACACCCATGCGCCTTACTAACTGCTCCCGCGCTTTCTTGATTTTATGTATTGCCTTTTTCTGTGGCGATAGCTTGCGGGTTTTGGCCGCTTCTTTGGCACGTTGCGCTGGAGTGGTAGTCGAACTAGATCCGCCAGTCGGCAAATCTCGAATATGACCTACACTAGATTTAACGACAAAGTCGTCACCGAGATACTTATTAATTGTTTTAGCTTTTGCCGGTGATTCGACAATAACGAGCGATTTGCTCATAAATATAGATACAGCCTTATTAGAGGTTGGCCTCAATTTTTTCTGAGGTATATAAAAGTGATTTCCTTTTTTATTAATGC
Organism: uncultured Cellvibrionales bacterium; assembly: GCA_913063225.1. Lineage (GTDB taxonomy): Bacteria > Pseudomonadota > Gammaproteobacteria > Pseudomonadales > GM7GCV1 > JABJGI01. The sequence continues at coordinate 34,941 of CAJXYP010000009.1, read as the reverse complement.
ATGGGGATTTTGCGGATGTAAAGAAAAATGTCTAAAAATAGTTAAACATCATATTTAAAGGTTAGATGTGAGGCTCAGAATTGCGGGCAATTCTGCTCCAATAATATCCACGCTTTCCTGATCGCCTCTCTCGTCCCAGCAGACTCCTACGAATGTCTCACTGGAAATCAAGGCTTCTGCGCCGATGGGAAGTTTTGCGAACAGACTTGCGACCTGAGGTTCCTTTGTAGCAAACACTCCGTAGCAACGAACCTTGCCGGTCTCAGGGTTTTTAAAGCTGCTTCCCACTGCATCAACATCAGCATCGCGAGATGTTAGCAAGCAAGCCATGTCCGGTCTGGAAAGTTCTTCCGGCAGTTTTAAGCGGGACACCAATCGAACTTCCAAGCCCTGCTGAATGGCGTACTCACGCAACCGCGCAATATGGCGCTGCCGCTGACTCGGTAGAACCATCAAAAAAGAACCGTAGAGAAACATCAGGCTCGCTATCAGAACAATCCACACCATAAAGTTAAGCCTTGTATATTGGCTTGCTTGCACGAAGTCCGTCAGAGTAAATTAGCCGTCCATGCAAATCTATACAGAATATTTGAATTGAGTAATATCCGAAGGCTTTTAGTCTGCAGTATCCTGCTAATCAGTCCTAACTTGTTGACCCAACCAATGGTTACTTCTGAAGCAGACCTCGAGCAGCTTCGGGAGGTTTTTTTAGAAGGCCAACAAGCAACTAGCCGCGGACGTTATTCAATCGCTGAAGATCTGCACGACCAACTCATCAGCGCCGACTATCCTTTAGCGCCCTATTTGGAGATGAGCCTATTAATCGCTCGTGCAAACCGGGTAGATGACGAACAAATTCTCAATTTTATTGACCAGTATTCCGGCACATGGCTGTCGGAGAAGTTACGCCTGAACTGGCTCTATACCCTGAGATCTGATCGTAATTATCAGGGCTATGTGGACAATTTTATTCCCGGAACGGGCAACAAAATTCAGCAGTGCTATTTTATTGAGGCGCTCTACCGATTGGATCGCATTCAAGAAGCTTATGCCGGTGCCAAAGAAATGTGGCTGGTTGGCGCATCTCAACCAGATCAGTGTGATTACACCTTTGATCGCTGGCGTCGTTCGGATTTATTCAGCGAAGAATATATCTGGCAGAGATATATTTTGGCGCGTCGAGAAGGCGAGGTTCGATTTTCCAACTACCTGGCCAACCTGATCCGAGATGACGCAATCGAGCTACGTCTGCGGGCATACCAAACTATCCGATCTCAACCGGAGATTATTGAAAATGTCGATTCCTTCCTCGGTGGAGGAACCAGCTACTCTTCGGTAATCGCTCAGGGATTACTTAACTTAGCAGCAAAGGATATGTCATCTGCGCTCGCTATTTGGCCGGCTTACCGAGATGCATCAATATTCACTCAAGAAGATCTTACTTACAGCGTTGAAGGACTAGTCGAGCAACTGATTGATTCTGGCCGCATTGACGACCTCTATGCGTTCGCTGTCGCCAACCGCACACTTCTGTCTGAGCAAGCCTTTGAAGATGGCGCACTTGTCGCCCTCGCTGAAACCGACTGGCAAGCTTTATTAGACTGGTTGGATCTTATGCCCAGCCTGCAGCAAGAAGAAATTCGATGGACCTACTGGCGCGGCCGATCTATGAATCAGATTGGTCTAAGCGGTTCACAGTATTACGATAAAATTCGAGATCGTCGGGACTACTATGGCTTTCTAGCGAGCTTGCTCGAGGACAGTGCCTTCAGCTTAAACGAGAGAACTGCTGAGCCAAGCCTGGAAATTTCAGAGAATCAAATCAAGGCTTGGCAGAGAGCGGGCGAGTTAGAGCGAGTGGAATACTTTAATAATTCTCGTCTCACCTGGCAGCACGCCAACGACGAGCTCGATACGGCTGAATTACTTGCCGCAGCCGAGTGGGCCGCCTCCGAAAATTTGGACTACCTGTCTATTCGCGCGACGATCACGGCAAAGAGCTGGGATTATCTTGAATTACGCTTTCCCATGCCCTATTTAGAAGCCTATCAAAACGTTGCGACGGAATTCGATCTACCCTTAGCTTGGCTATATGCGCTATCCCGACAGGAAAGCGCTTTTGCACGGGATATTAGTTCTGGCGCAGGGGCAAGAGGATTGATGCAGCTAATGCCCGGGACCGCCCGACAAGAGGCTAGGCGAGTGGGCATAAGATACGATCAGGATCTACTGTCTGACCCCGATTACAACACCCGATTGGGCGGCAGTTATCTGCAGCAAGCATACCTTCAGCTGGAACAAAATCCGATTTATGCATCAGCTGCCTATAACGCCGGTATTAGCCGGGTAAAAGGCTGGCTTAGAAATGGCCGTGACGAGCTTCCCCTAGATGTTTGGGTGGAAACCATCCCCTTTGAAGAGACTAAAAACTACGTTCAAAACCTGATGGCCTTTGCGGTTATCTACGGTGCAAAAATCGACCAAAGCTCTCCGTTAGAAGACTTGGATTCAGCGCTATTCTTGCCCGGCTCTCCTTAGCGGCAATGATAGATATTGGCGTAAACCTAACCAATGACCAGTTCAAAACTGATCTTGAGCGGGTATTAGAAAAAGCTTTTGCCACTGATATGCAAGCCATGGTCCTTACCGGAACCGATCTGCAATCCAGTAAAGCATCTGTGCACATCTGCGAATCCTTTTCCACGCAATATCCAGAAAAACTATTTAGCACCGCGGGTCTGCATCCCCACGACGCGAAAGACTGGAATCAGGGAGTCGCCAATCAACTAGCTGAATTGTTAAAGCACCCGAGTGTGGTTGCCGTGGGTGAAACCGGGCTGGATTTCAATCGTGACTACAGCCCGCGAGATATGCAGATTAAGGCCTTCGAAGGACAATTAGAATTAGCCGCGAGCACCGGGCTGCCGCTGTTTCTTCATGAGCGAGATGCCTTCAATACGCAAATTGATATTCTCCACAGTCATCGAGACCAATTTGAAAAAGCAGTTATCCATTGTTTTACCAGTGACAAAACTGCTCTGTTCGCCTATTTGGATTTAGATTTACATATAGGCATTACCGGCTGGGTGTGCGATGAAAGGCGCGGCGCGGAACTGGCCGCATTGGTGCCCAATATCCCATTGGACCGCATTATGGTGGAAACGGATGCGCCCTTTTTACTGCCCAGAAATATGACGCCCAAACCAAAATCACGTAGAAATGAACCCGCTTACTTAACCTGGGTAATTCAAAAAATTGCGGAATGTTATGCCATTGAACAAGAGCAAGTTTCCCAATTGAGCACCGCCAATGCTCGAGCCTTTTTCAATTTAGGTCAGAAAAACCCCTAAGTCTTCAAATTCAAAGGGCCAGAACAGCTCCTGCCCAGAACCCTGGTTTTTCAGTACCGGAATTTTTAGCCCATATTGCTTTTTCAGATCAAGGCTGGAAGTGACATCCACTTTTTCGATTTGTGAGACCGACAATCCAGCTTGAAACAACAAATTCTCTGCATCGCTACATAGCCTGCAGCCAGGTCCTGTGTAGAGAATTATTTTACTGTTACCCATGCCGAACCTTGCATGACGAATCAGGCATGTCGAATCAGAAAACACTGGTGCACACGCGCATTGCGCTGAAAATCCGGATCTAGGGATTTCTTGTGGAAATCCTCTACTGCGAATTGTTCAGATACCTGTGGGTCCAGTTTAAAACGCCGGTGATTGTTGGAAAATATCAAAACACCGCCTTTGCTAAGCCGATTCATCGCGCCACTAATTAGATCAAGCTGATCTCTTTGTATATCAAGAGTTCCTTCCATCTTTTTCGAATTTGAGAAAGTCGGTGGGTCCAACAAAATCAGATCAAATTTACCGGTCTCATCTGCATCAAGCTTTAACCATTCGATGCAATCAGCCCTTTTCAATGTATGTTTCCAAACATCAGTGCTATTGAGTCGATAATTTCGTCTTGCCCAGTCCAAATAGGTATTCGACATATCCAAACTTAGAGACTCTTTTGCTCCTCCAGCGATGGCGTGCAAACTAGGCACGGCGGTATAGCAAAACAAGTTGAGAAAACTTTTGCCTTTAGCATTTTCGGCAATCCAACGGCGTATTGGCCGGTGATCAAGAAAAAGACCGGTATCTAAATAATCCTCAAAATTTATCAGAGCCTGAATTTGCTCTTCATGAACTATTTGTTCGGATGATCCAATATCTTCTGCACGCTGGTACTGGGAGCTGCCCTTTTGACGCTGCCGCGTTTTTCGAATGATCTGATCATCTTCGCAATTGAAGGCCAGCTTCACACCAGTGCAGAGCTCGTTGAAACGATGCTTGGTTTTACCTTCTTCAATTTCTGCTGGTGCCGCGTATTCTTGTACTACCAAAATGCTTCTAGGATCTTCTCCCTCTTGCAAGATAGAGTAGTGGTCTACCGCAGCGGAGTATTCGGGTATATCCGCGTCATATATTCGGTAGTTGGATATTTGCGATCGTGCCAACCATGATTTTGACCGCGCTCTATTTTTGCGTATGCGCGCAGCAACCATCTGAGCGCCTTCTGATGGAGCTGAGGGTGCGGACTGTGATATCTCAACATCCGGGGTGATATCAAAAAGGTAGAACAGGCAATCCAGCTTTCCGTTAATTACCTGATAATGCTTATGGCTGTGCATACCCATCGCACGCCCAAACTGCGGATCCGGTGCCAAGATACCAGCCTGCCAGCCGACAAAGTTATCACGTAACTGGCGACCAATTTGGTCATATAAATCAATAGCCTGCTGGTTATCGCCCATGCGCTCACCATAGGGCGGATTGGCTATCACAAGCCCGGTTCCTTCGGACATATCAGGGTAAAGCTCTCGTACATCGCCTCGGTCAAAGCTGACTAAATCCTGAACCCCGGCGGTGGAAGCATTGTCTCTAGCCACTTTTAAAATTCGGGTATCTATATCAAGACCTTTGATCTCGCTTTTTACGAGTGCTCTACCGGTCTCAAACCTCTGCTGTGCTTCCAGCCAGACTGATCGCCAGGTGTCCGCGGAATGGCCCGGCCATGCATCAAAGCCCCAATGCTCTCGTTTGAGCCCCGGGGCGCGATCTGCTGCCATAAAGGCCGCCTCGATAACCAATGTGCCGCTTCCGCACATTGGATCAATAAGATTTTTTTGCTGCGCAGCTGCTTCGGGCCAACCCGCTCGAATTAGCAACCCGGCCGCGAGAGATTCGCGCAAGGGAGCTATACCCTGCCTGGCGCGGTAACCACGACGGTGGAGCCCTTCACCCGTTAGATCCAGCGCAACAGAAATACGTTTTTTTGCCAGACGCACAGAAAGACCAATTTGCGGTTGGTCATTGTCCATAATGGGTTCCGCCAAACCCGCTTGCCTATGCCAATCTGCAATGGCATCCTTCATTTTGAGAGCACCGAAACGGGTATCTCGTATTTCTGCGTTGGTGCCGCTGAAATCGATTTTTAGCCGACAGCCTTCTGCATCACTCTCGAGCCCGCTCTCCGACACCACTGCAGGAATATGTTGGCTCCAATCAAATGCAACCGCTGCGTCATACATGGCATCTGGCGTTGCATCAGATTCAAAAAGCGGCAGTAATACTCGGCTACCCACCCGACTCCACAAACAAGCGCTGTAGGCATCTTCAAGAGAATCGCCAAACCAAACACCTGCACCAGTGGGTTTGATATCCTTTGCACCAAAGGACTCAAGCTCTTTTTCAGCGAGGGGTTCTAACCCTCGGGCGCATGACAGAAAGAATTGCATAGACTTAGGTTTAACCTTTTTAGAGTGCTTTGGCGAGTTATTTTGGGAGCGCTTTGGCGATTTCAGAAATCATCGCCGGCCCGCGATAAATGAAACCGGTGTAGACCTGCACCAAATCCGCACCAGCCTGAATTTTTTCTACTGCGTGCTCAGCGGTTTCAATACCGCCGACACCAATAATAGGCATAGCACCTTGCAGGTGTTCACTAAGGGTTCGAATAACCAATGTAGATTGATCTCGAACTGGCGTTCCACTCAGACCGCCTTGTTCCTGCCCGTGCTTCATTCCTACCACCGCAGATTTATCCAGGGTGGTATTTGTCGCAATAACTCCGTCAACACCAGCGGCAACTAAAGTGTCAGCCATTGTCAGTATTTCATCTCGCTCCAGGTCTGGCGCAATTTTCACGGTCAGCGGTACCTGCCTGTTGTTTTGCTGGTCCAGTTTCCGAACCTCAGTAACTAAACTTTGCGCTAACTGGGCTAGATCATCTCCACGCTGTAAATCTCGAAGTCCGGGCGTATTCGGAGAGGAAATATTTACCGTCAGATAATCAGCATGGTCGTAGGCCGCTCGAATGCAGGCAATATAGTCTTCGGCTGCATTTTCCAGAGGCGTATCAAAGTTTTTTCCCACATTGATGCCTAGTACGCCAGGAAATTTTCGGGACTTAGCGTTTTGTACTAAATGGTCTACCCCATAGTTGTTGAAGCCCATGCGATTAATTATGGCGTTAGCAGCTGGCAACCTGAATATCCTTGGCGCCGGATTTCCCGGTTGAGGCCTTGGCGTGACGGTGCCCACTTCGATAAAACCAAATCCAAGGCTTCCCAAAGCGTCAATATGATCGCCATTCTTATCAAGCCCCGCAGACAGGCCTACCCTATTGGGGAAGGTCAAACCCATTAAATCAACTGGATTATTAACTGCCGGGTAGAGCGCATTGGTGATGCGCAACTTGGAGGCCATTTCCAGAGAAGCCATGCTCACCGAATGCGCTGTCTCTGGATTTAGGCTAAAAAGTAATGGACGAAATAGGCTATACATAAGGCGACATGAATGATGCTTTTTATCTGGGCGGGTAGCTTACTGAACTATTGTTACCAGAACCATGTCTATTGAGAGGAGAGATAGTTATTATTACCACCTTCTGGACAGCTAAATCACTGAATTTTTCGTATAAAACCAGGATTCAATTCATCCTTGGTTTTTTGCCCAGTTGAATTTTTTACCAGAAGCCATATTTTTTAGAAATACCATACCGAATTCCAAGAGTAGATTTCGAGAATGGAATTTGAGAGCAGTAATTTAAAAGTGCTAGTTTGAAAGCGGCAATCTGAAACAGGAGACCATAGGTTTTGATAGAAGAATTTAAAAAGCTCGAAGAATGGATGAGCAGTCAAATTGTCGGGCAGCAACACTTAGTGCAGCGCCTGCTGGTTTCTCTTTTAGCCGATGGACACCTTCTAGTTGAGGGTGCCCCCGGATTAGCCAAGACCAAAGCGGTAAAGACTTTGGCGGAAGGAGTAGAGGGTGAATTCCAACGCATTCAATTCACTCCGGATTTGCTGCCCACGGATATAACCGGAACTGAGATTTTTCGGCCCCAAGATGGCACCTTTGAGTTTCAGCAGGGCCCGATATTCCACAGCTTAGTTTTGGCCGATGAAATCAATCGAGCGCCTGCAAAGGTTCAGGCGGCCTTGCTAGAGGCTATGGCCGAACGTCAGGTCAGTGTTGGACGGGAAACCTATAAGCTTCCAGAAATATTTATGGTTATGGCTACCCAAAATCCCATTGAGCAGGAAGGCACCTACCCCTTACCTGAAGCTCAGTTGGATAGATTTTTAATGCATGTAAGCATTGGCTACCCAGACCACGGTTCGGAAAAACAAATTCTGGCCCTAGCCAGAGGCGAGGCTTTGGCCTCAAGGGCGCCCGTTCCCGCCCAGGAAATTTCGCAAAGCGATATTATTCAAGCTCGTAAACAGGTGCTTCAAGTACATATGGCTGAGGCTGTTGAGGAATACTTGATACAGCTTGTCCTTGCGACGCGCCAACCTGAAAAATATAGCGAACAGCTTGATGGATGGCTCGAATACGGCGGCAGCCCAAGAGCAACTATTGCTTTAGATCGCTGCGCCAGAGCCATTGCTTGGTTAGATGGTAGGGACTTTGTTTCACCGGATGATGTTCAATCGGTTCTGCATGACTGTTTGCGTCATCGTCTGATATTAAGTTACGAAGCTGAAGCAGATGGAGTGACTGCCAACCAAGTGATAGATGAGCTAATTCGACAGGTAGCAGTCGGATAAACAGCTAATGTCTCTCGTTAGTACGTCTAAGAAAACACGATCGGAACAGTCTCAAAACTCGGGTCCGGGATCAAAATCGCCACCTGGCTCCTATACCGAGATGAGCCGACTGCTTGGTGCTCGCCAACTTGCTAAAGATATCAATCTGTTTGCGCGAGCTCCTGCCCGAGCGCAAATGCAGGGCGAATCGCGATCACGTTTTCGCGGGCGCGGTATGGAATTTGAAGAAGCCCGTCTTTACGCGCCTGGAGATGACGTACGAACCATTGATTGGCGGGTAACCGCTCGAACGGGAAAGGCTCATACCAAGGTATTTCATGAAGAGCGCGAACGTCCGGTTCATATTCTAGTGGATCAGCGCAGCAATATGTTCTTCGGATCGCAAAACTTGTTCAAATCGGTGTTCGCCGCTGAAACCGCTGCCATTTTGGCCTGGGCGGCGCTTGAAGGAAGCGATCGAATTGGCGGCCAAATTGTGGGCGATATACGAGAAACCGATTTTAGAGCCAAACGATCACACCATTCGGTATTGCGTTTTATCCGAGAGCTTCAGACCTTTAACCATGAGCTGCCTGGTGAAACTGCGCCTCAGCTAAATCTTGCGGGCATGCTCACAGAATGTGAGCGACTTGTGCGACCAGGCACGGCAGTCTTTGTAATTAGCGATTTCATCGATTTTGACGAAGCGGCCCAGAGGTCACTGGCCATGATTGGCCGCCACGCCGATATCACGCTAATCAGAATTCAAGATCCCTTAGAAACGCAGATACCTAGGGTCGGCCGCACGCGTATTACGGACGGCCAACAAGAAGCTGACGTTGTATTGGATGCAACCAGCGTAAAGCGCATCCAAGCGCATTTAAAACGACAAAACGAACAGATTGTTAGCGCAGTAACTTTGGCAAAAGCCGGACTTATCTCCGCAACGACTACCGACAACCCTCTGGCAATTCTGCGCAAGCATTACCCGAGATGAAGAGCCCTAGATGAATCCAGAAGACCTTCTATCTCAGCTGCGCAATCTCGATACGCCAGCAACCCTAAGCTGGTGGCCACCGGCCCTTGGGTGGTGGATTTTAGCGAGTTTGATTTTATTTGGACTGACAGCCTCGATTCTTGCCCTAGTTAGAAAACACCGCGCTGGAGCGGCGGCTCGCAAAGCTAAGCTGGAAATTTTATCTGCCCATGAAGCATATTTGGACCGAGGTGACCAACCTGAATCCACAGCGGAGTTCCTGCAAGAAGTGAACGCCATAATAAAAAGACTGGCGGTGAATTTTGAAGGCAGTGAAGAAGTCGCCGGATTAACTGGCAGAAATTGGCGCAATTACCTATCTGAACTATCTCCATACCTTAGCGCGACAGAATTGGATCCATTTGAGTTTTCTCTGTATCAGGAGAACCCATCAATAGAGATCGAGGAGCTACTGAACACATTGGCAACACTAGTCAAATCTATGCGAGGCTTTAGCCATGCTTGAGTGGCTTTGGATATGGGCCTTTGCCATTCTACCCCTGCCCATACTGGTATGGCTTATTGATCGCCGTAAAGCCTCTTCACGGCCGGCCCTTCGCTACCCCCTATTCCAGCAATTGGTCCGAGCGCAATCTCAACAGAGCTCTGTGAGACGTCGTGGCTGGTTAAAGTTTCTGGTGGCATCGATCATCTGGGTACTTTTGGTATCAGCTTCGGCGAGACCCACCTGGCTTGGCGAACCTGTTCCTGTTCCGCAAGCCGGCAGAGATCTTCTGCTAGCGGTTGATATCTCCCAGAGTATGCGTGAAGAAGATATGCAGGTACGCGGCAGCCTTGTATCGCGAGTAGAGGCGGTTAAAGCTGTGGTAAGCGATTTTGTCCAGCGCAGACAAGGAGATCGTGTCGGATTGATCCTATTTGCCCAGCAAGGCTATCTACAGACACCCCTTACCTTCGATAGAGATACCGTAGAAACTCAATTGCTCGAAGCCCAGCCCGGGTTTGCCGGCAACGCCACCGCGATTGGCGACGCCATCGGTCTAGCGGTAAAACGGCTCAGAGACCGGCCAGCTGAAAGCCGCGTAGTTATTCTACTTACAGACGGAGCAAATACTGCCGGCACCGACCCCAGCGAGGCTGCAAAAGTAGCTGCCGAAGCCGGAATACGTATTCACACGATAGGCGTTGGTGCGGAATCTATTTCGGTGAACAGCTTCTTTGGATTATCTAGACAGGTTAATCCTTCTGCCGACCTCGACGAGGTTACGCTCAGAGAAGTAGCTGAAACTACAGGTGGCCAATATTTTAGAGCTCGCGACCCTGAAGAGCTGGATAATATCTATAGATATTTGGACCAGCTGGAACCCGTTCCGGAAGACGTCACTTTTAGGCCACAAAAAAGCCTATTCCACTGGCCCCTTGGGCTGGCAATCGGACTATCCTTATTCTGGGCGCTGATTTCTGTTATCGCGTCCAAAACTTTAGCTCTGCGAGGCCGATCCGCATGAGCGAATTTCACTTTCTACGGCCATTATTCCTGCTGATTATTCCCCTGGTAATTCTGATCGCATTTTTTATCAGTCAATCCACAACATCTAATAGCTGGGCACCACATATTGCGGCCAACAAACTAAGGCTATTAATAAATCGCAGCAGTATTAGTCATTGGAAACACAGCCTGATATTTGCCATGGCCGGGATAATTGCATGCTTAGCCTTGGCCGGCCCCAGCTGGGAAAAACGTCCGGTACCCACCACAGAAAATGCTGCGGCATTGGTTGTTCTTCTGGACCTGTCCCCTTCCATGCTGGCAGCTGATATACCGCCAAATCGCATAACGCGCGCCCGCCTAAAAATAACTGACCTGTTACGCCAACGCGAGGATGGACAGACCGCTCTAATCGCCTATTCAGGCAGCGCCCATCGCGTTAGCCCATTGACGGACGACGCTAATACTATCGAGGCGCTAATGCCTGCGCTTAGCCCGGAAGTTATGCCGCAACCCGGAAGCAATACCGAGGCCGCCATCGAGCTTGGTTTGGAATTACTGGCTTCTGCTGGTTTCGAAAACAACGGACACCTTTTACTGGTGACGGACGGTGTTACCCCGGAGGCCCAAAAGACCATTAGCGATATGCTACCTATTGGCATTCACCTTTCGATTTTAGGCGTAGGCCGTGTTGAGGGAGCACCCATCCCGGTCAATGCAGGCAATTTCTATCGAGACGGCCGCGGCGACATTGTGCTGGCGCGGTTAAACAGAAATGAACTGCAAATACTGGCCGGTCGAAATTCCGGGCGCTATATAGAAATCCAAGCGGATGATTCAGATATTAATTATTTACTGGATCATATCGATAGCCCACAAGCAGACGCGGACGCACTAACAGAAACCAGCTATGACTCGTGGCACGATGCCGGCTATTTACTGGTTATTCTGTTAATTCCACTGGCGCTTATGGCATTTCGTCGAGACCTAATCTTTGCACTGCCCTTTGTAATGATCCTCTCATTGCCATCAAACCAAGCTGAAGCAGGGATTTGGCAAGACCTATGGCAAACACCAGATCAGCAAGCGCTAGAGAAACTAGAACAGGGCGATGCCCAGGGTGCTGCAGCCCAGTTCGAATCTCCGGATTGGAAAGCTTTTTCTACCTATCAAGCCGAAGATTACGAGAACGCTCTTGAATTATTCGCACAAACAGAAGAATCCTCTTTATATGATTTGGGAACCAGTCTAGCTAAAGCTGAACTTCTGGAAGAGTCCTTGGCTGCGCTAACCGCCTTTGCGGAGGAAAATCCGAGCCACGAAAACGCCCAATTTAATCGCGATATCGTGGCGCAGTTATTGCAGCAACAAGAACAAGAACAGCAAGAAGGTCAAGAAAACCAAGAGCAACAGCAGGGAGAACCCGGCGAAGAAGGCTCTGAGTCAAATTCTGAGTCTGAATCTACAGATCAGCAGGAATCAGACCAACAGCCCGGTGACGAACAAGAGCAACAAGCCTCAGAGGAAGAGTCCGAAGAATCGGAATCGGAACAGCAGGCCGCCGAAGAACAAAGCGAAGAAGAGGCCGAGGCTGAAGCACAAGCAGCCATGGCAGCGGCTGAAGAGACACCTGAAGAGCTATCTCCAAGCAGTGAACAATGGTTACGTGCGATTCCCGATGATCCCAGTGGATTGCTTCGCAGAAAATTTGAATACGAATCCCAGCTCTACCAGCAGCAGCGCCGATTCCTGCCGCCGACACCGGGGCAATCCGAGGAGGAAAGATACTAGTGAAACCAGCAAAATATTTGGCCCTATTTTTTCTACTGATTCTGACTAGCGCCGCTATGGCGGACAATTTGGTCAGTAGAGTTGACCGGGCTAGTATGGGTCTCAACGAAACCCTAAGCTTGGTATTGGAATACGACGAGCGCGTTGGTACCGAAAATCTCGACTTTTCCTCTTTACAACAGGATTTTGAGATTCTTAACAACTCAACCACTTCTCAGGTCAGCATAATTAACGGCAGGCAGGACGTGACTACGCGGTGGACGCTAATTCTTCTGCCGAAGCGATCAGGCCAATTGGTGATTCCAAGTTTTCAGATCGACGGTAATTTTAGTGAAGCCATCAATCTGCAAGTTGATGAGACCAGCGCGGCTGGAGCTCGCAGCCAACCAATAAACGCTGAGCTCGAAGTCAGCCAAGATTCGATTCTTAGTATGCAACAGCTTTTGGTAACCGTGCGCCTTGTTGCTTCAAGTCAGGTCAGCAACTTATCCGGAGACAGTCTTCAAATTCAGGGCGCCGAGGTGTCTTTACTAGAACAACAACAGTTTACGCAGGTACAAAATGGCGTTACCTGGCAAATAGTTGAATGGGTATATGCGGTATTTGCCGACCAACCGGGAACCTTGGAAATACCGGCGCAACTATTCAGTGGCGTTATTGGTTCTAGCCGCAGTGTCTTTGATCCCTTTGGCGGCAGTGGCCAGCGTGCCCTGGCACGGAGCCCAGCGACGTCGGTAGTGGTAGAAGCTGCCGGCTCAGAGCAAAACTGGTTTCCGGCGGAAGATGTTCGAATAGAAGCTGAATGGCCTGGTTTGAATGGTGCCACCGGACTTACACAAATTAGAGTAGGCGAACCTATAACCCGCAGTATTTCGGTTGTTGCATACGGCCAAAGGCCGGAAACCATTCCGCCACTGCCCTCTCCTGCTAACGATCAGTTCAAAATATATGCGGATCAGCCGGAACTACTGGTTCAGACCAGTGCCGACAATCTTATTGGCATACGCAGAGAATCAGCGGCAATAGTCCCGACCATAGCCGGTGAGATGGTACTATCGGAAATACGTATCCCCTGGTGGGATACCAAAGAATCTGCCTGGAAAGAGGCCGTTTTGCCTGCCCAGACTATCAATATATTAGAAGCCGAGCTAACCGAATCACTCGCCCCACCCGAGAGCTTTGAATTAGCAAATTCCAATAACGATCTAGCATTGGTGAGCTCTAACTTCAGCAACCCTATCTGGCAATGGATAAGCGCAACTATGACCCTTGTGTCTTTGCTGCTGGCTTGGCTTTTGTGGCGCACGAGATCTTCAAAAGGTGCCTCCACGGAAATAGAAAATACACATACTGCTGAGAAAGCTGTTTGGGTTCAATTACAGAAAGACCTTAAGAACGCTAGTGCGATGCCCCTAAGAACCAGCATAGAAAATTGGTCTAGAGCCTTTTGGCCAGACGAACCGGCCTCAGCTATTCAGAACCTTAAACAAAGACTTTCGAAACAAGCTACCGATGAGTTAATGCAGTTAGAAAAATCGGTTTACGGTAAAGTCGGTGCAGAGGTACCAAGCATGAATGAGCTATCGCTTGAACTTAAAAAAATACGAAAATCTAACCCAAAAAACCGACCTGCTAGCTCAGCTCTGCCGCCTCTGTATCCACAAGCCAACTAGGATTAAATTACCATTGCGTAAAACCTGCTTGAAATTGCAGACGCGCGCCACAATACTCTATGCAAGTGACGATTCATCTTCGTTGCTATCTAACTAAACAAGCTATCTATCGAAATAAATAGTAGCGAGACATTTTCACTGAATCAGGAGAAAGCAATATGTCCGATTACAATGTAGCCAACCCGATGGGCACCGCTGCCGTCGAAATTAGCGACTCTGCTCTTAAGGTATTACGAAACACTTATTTCCTTTTAGGCATGACGCTTACTTTTAGCGCCCTTTGTGCGGTCGGCGGAATGGCACTAAACATGCCTTATATGGGCCTTTGGATGCTGCTCCCCTACGTGGGGATTCTTTTCGCTGTTGAGAAAACCAAAAATGGTGTTTGGGGAATATTCTGGGTCTTCGCCCTTACTGGCTGGCTTGGCCTAACCCTTGCCCCTATCTTGAATGCCTATATGAGCGCAACTGGCTTTGAACCTATTGCCTTAGCCTTAGGCGGCACAGCGACTATTTTCTTCGTTTCTTCAGCTTACGTGCTAACTACCAAGAAAAACCTCAACTTTATGAGCGGCTTTTTGATGACTGGCATCCTAGTTGCCTTTATCGCGGGTATCGCCAATGTATTTTTGCAGATTCAAGGTTTGGCGCTGGCTGTAAGCTCTATGTTTCTGGTACTCAGCAGCGGTTTGATGATGTGGCAAACCAGCCGTATTATCCACGGCGGTGAAACCAACTACATAAGCGCCACGGTTACTCTATTTGTAAGCATCTATAACATATTCTTGTCGTTGCTTTCGCTAATCGGTATGTCTAACGACTAACCTTTAAGCCATTAAAAATGCATAATCCCGGCTCGTCCGGGATTTTTTTTACCTACAGAACTTAGCTAACATCACCTTATGCCACTTATTCTCAATGGAATAACCATAAACACCAATCATGAAGGTTTTCTGACTGATGCAGGCGCCTGGTCGACCGCGGTTGCAGAGTTGCTGTTTGAGGCCCACGGCATAGAGCCCTCCGCTAGCCACTGGGAAATAATCAATTTGGTGCGAGAGTATTGTGCTGAAGGCAACGAACCGCCGTCTATGCGTAGTTTGGTAAAAGAAGTACGCCAAAGATTGACTCCGGACAAAGCCAAGAGTATTTATCTAATGAAGCTATTTGGATCCAGTCCTGCAAAAATGGCGGCGCGCCTGGCGGGATTACCCAAACCGAAAAACTGTCTTTAATTGACTAAAAACCGCCCTTGATTGAGGGCAATAAGGAACCGAGATATGACTGAAGATTTACTACCTAGAATGCTGGACGAAGATATTTCTGTCCTGCCGCAAATTGACCCCTCCGATCTTACTGATTTGGCGGGCTTTGGTTTCAAAACCATTATCAACAATAGACCAGAGAATGAAGAGTCGGAGCAACCCAGTATTGTGTCTATTGCGGAAGCTGCAGCAGCGGCTGGATTAACTTTCCATTCGCAGCCGGTAGTATCCGGCGCCATCACTTTTAATGACGTAGCGGACTTTCAGGATCTAATGGAAAAGGCCGAAAAGCCGGTATTGGCATACTGTCGCAGCGGCACAAGATGCACCATGCTTTGGGCTCTCGCTTCAGCGGGTCATAAACCTACCGAAGAAATAATGACGAATGCGGCAGCTGCTGGCTACAACTTAGATGGTTTGCGCCGACAATTAGAGTCACTTGCACAAGCCGATTAAACGGTTTGAGGCTAGTTGCTAGCATCAATGCGCTAGCAACTAGCTTCTCCCTGCAACCCCCCAAGGTTAAGCAACAGGAGTTAAAAAGTAAGGGTTCGCATAAGGGTAGGTACTACCTGCTTGTTATCCGGCGCCCTGATGAACCGCGCTGGGTATTTGCGTTGAGAACATTGTATCCACGACCTTGCATGCAATTTTTAAGCACTTGCTCTTCTTCGCTGAGACCGCTCTGAGCATTGCTCAGCGTGCCACTCACAGCGCCAACACCAGCACCTCGCTCAGCACCATCGCCACCGTCGAGAACAGCACCTACGGCTCCACCTATTACCGCACCAACAACAGCTCCTGTCGCAGCTCTTTCAACAACGGGAACCTGTGCAGCATAGGATTCGCAGTCGCTCAGGTCTCGTTCATAGGCAGCAATATCAACACCTTTGGTATCGATGATCACACCAGAGTATCCGGGAAAGTTTTGATTTGACGCGCAGGCAAATAACAGCGGCGTAAGAAGTAAAGAATAAATCAGTTTCATTTGAGTTATCTCAAAATGTATATCTGAGCAAATAGTACGCCTGCTCACAGAGTGAAATAAGGAGATACTGAGGATTAACTAGCTAGTTCTTGTGCTGCTCTCCCGTTTTTTTCTAACCTTTCACGAACTCATCTAGCTGCATACCAACAACACTACTGGCTGCGTATAATGCAGCCACCTATTAATCCATTCCCTAAACACTGATAAAACCTTGAACTGTTCTTACGAAAATCAATTCAATGAGAAACTGACACGCCTGAGTAATCTACTCGCGCCCTTCTCTGCACCCTCACCCAGCGCTTTCAAATCGCCTGCAGCGCATTATCGGCAGCGGGCTGAATTCCGCATATGGCATGAAGGGGATATCGCCAGCTACGCTATGTATAAGCCCGGTAGTAAAGAACTATATTGTCTGGGTAACCTTCCCGCCGCATCCGAATCGATCAATGAGCTAATGCCAAAGCTGCTGGCTCGACTTAACAGTGCATCAGAACTAAAAACCAGACTATTCAGCATCGAATTTCTATCTACTCTGTCTGGGCAGATGTTGGTCACATTGATATATCACCGCCCCTTGGGTGAAGAGTGGAATCTGGTAGGAGAAACACTTCAGAAGGAATTTGGAATTCAGATTATTGGGCGCAGTCGCAAACAGAAAATAAGCCTGACTAGCGATTTTGTTACTGAAGTACTGAATATTGATGAACAGAAATATCAATTTCAGCAGATCGAAGGCAGCTTCACTCAGCCAAACGCCCTAATAAACCAGGAAATGATTAACTGGGCGCTAACTCAGGTCGGGCAACAGCAGGGTGATTTACTCGAACTCTATTGCGGCAATGGAAACTTCACCATCCCTCTTAGCAGACGCTTCAATCAAGTACTCGCTACCGAGATAAGTAAAAGCTCCATCAGAGCGCTAAACTGGAATATCGAGGCTAACGCGGTAGATAATTTAAAATGCGCGCGCTTGGCGGCAGAAGAAATAAGCGAAGCCCTACAAAAAGTAAGGCCTTTCCGGCGTCTCGCCGAAATTGATATTGATAGTTACAAATTCAGCCATATTTTAGTCGACCCACCTCGAGCGGGGATGGACGAGAAAACAACCGCCTTTGCTCAAGAGTTCGAGTCCATAGTCTATATATCCTGCAATCCAGAAACCCTTGCGGTCAACCTGCAACAGATTTGCGAGACCCATGAGATTGTTGCAACCGCCCTATTTGACCAATTTCCCTTTACGCCGCATATGGAATCTGGCGTTTATTTGCGGAAGAAGTGATTAGGCTGATCGCCTTATGCAGTTATTGGTAAATTTTCAAATTCGAAGTCATAAAACCAGTCGGAAAGGCGGACCGCGCTGCGTTCCAGCGGCTTGCCATACCTTCGTGATGGACGGGTGAACCCACTGCGGACTGCGGTGAAGAGGTCAGGAGGTCAGGAGGTCAGCCGATCTTCCACTCGATACCTAGCAGGCGTTCGCTCAACTCCCACAATTTAGTGCCATCGTCGACTTTCTTCGCGGCATCGGAGATCTTGCTCTCTCCGACGGGCCCTCGCATGTCACCGAACTTGGTCGGACCGAAGTAAGCGCCGTTCTGCGCTTCATTTCCAGCTGCTGCAAGAACCTCGGGGATTGCGCCAGCACAGGCCGGCTGAGCCATCAGCTTATTGCTGACCTTGTAGATCGCCTTGAAGATTCCGGTAGGACCAGTGCTCTGCAGGTTGGTCGCCGAGTAACCTGGGTGCACAGACACCGACTTCAGGTCCGACCCAGCGGCCTCGAGCCGGCGCGCCAATTCGAAGCCATAGACCAGATTGGCTAGCTTGCTGTGTGAGTAGACGGTCATCGGCGAATAGTCCTTCGAGAACATCGGATCGTCGACATTGATGCCTGGCGCAGAGTGGTGGGCGATCGAGCTAACGGGCACGATGCGTCCAGAACGAGCCGCCACCAGATCGAACATCAGGTGGTTGAGAAGGAAGTGTCCAAGGTGATTGGTGCCGAATTGCAGCTCAAAGCCGTCAGCAGTCGTCAGTTGCGGTGTCTGCATGATTCCGGCGTTATTGATTATTGCGTCGAGCCCATCGGTGTGCTCGCGGAGCGCTGCGTTCGCAGCCTGAATCGAGTCGACGCTGGCGAGATCCAGCTCGATGAGTTTGACCGTTCCGGCTCCAGTAACCTTGCGCAGTGCGATGACGGCCTGCTTACCCTTCTCAGCAGAGCGGGCAGCAATGAAGACGTAGGCGTTGGATCGCCGGAGATGCGCTGCTGCTTCGAAGCCCACGCCAGAGTTGCCGCCGGTGATGAAATATCGCTTGCCACTGAGGTCGTCGAGTTGATCTATCTTCCAATTGCTGACTGGTGAGGTGCTTGAGGTCATGGTGTCTCCTGTGGTCGAGTCCTCAAGATAGAGGTCGCGCGTTTTATTAACGGGATAGGAAATTCAATTGGGGTCTGCCGGGTATAGGGCGTCGCAAAATATTAGAGCGTTAGTCCGATGATTGATTCTGCCGAGCGGCCAATTTTTTGCAACCCAGCTCAATCAAAATCGCCAAGGCAAGCCCGGTAAATACACCTGCCCAATTTGCCATCAGGTCCTGTGGATCGAAATAACGGGTCGGCAAAAAGTGTTGGGATGCCTCCATAGCGGATCCATAGATAAGCGCAAAAGCTAATACAAACCAGTGGCTCTTAAACTTCAGGAAGGCAAGACGAGCAGATAGGAACAGTAGAAAGTTTCCCGTGAAATGCAACACAACATCAGCATTACCTGCGGGTAGATACTGCTGAGTCGTCGTAAGATAGGTAAAAATAGTCAGCGCTGCCGCAAACTGAAGCCAAAACAATAACTGCAAGGCTGGGTGGGCTATTACCCTCTGAATAAAACTAATCATCCTTGTCTTCTCCTTCTTGCTCTCCTTCTTGCTCGCTCTTGAGCAGGTGTTTTACAGAAGCTGGCATTTCCTTACGGGTTTTGGCACCTAAGGTTTCTAGCTTACCAACCCAACCGATCAGGTTTCCTCTTCCTTCGCCCAAACGGTCTCTGGTCTTCTGATAGGCCACCTGAGTTTTATCCAGCTGCTGTCCGATCTCATCTAAGGATTCGAGCATCAATACAAACTTGTCGTGCAATTCGCCGGCGCTGCGCGCGATTTCAAGCGCATTGCGGTTTTGCTTTTCATTGCGCCACAAAGATTGCACCGTTTTCAACATAGGCATCAGCGTGGTATGGCTTACTAGCGTTACCTGTTTGGCAAACGCCTCATCGAACAAAGCGGGAGACTCTCTCAGCGCCAAAAGATAGGCCGGTTCAACCGGTACAAACATAAACACAAAATCAACCGTGTTTATCTCTTTAAGATGCTGATATTCCTTTTTGGCCAAGCCGGTGTAGTGCGTCCGCAAGGAATTTATATGCTGAGCGAGTAAGTCCTTTTTCTTGCCTTCGTCTTCTTCGTTCACATATGCCTGATAGTGCTTCAGGGATACTTTTGAATCGATGATCATTACCCGATCTTCTGGTAACTGAACAATCACATCCGGAATTGCTCTACTTCCAGATTCGTCCGTATAAGATTCCTGAGTTTTGTACTCTGCGCCTTTTATCAGACCGGATTGTTCCAGTAACCGTTCTAAGACTACCTCGCCCCAGTTACCCTGCATTTTTGAATCGCCCTTCAAGGCATTTGCCAGGCTAACCGCATCAGTACCAATCTGACTCGCTTGCTTTTGCAGCTCTTCGATTTGGCCTTTTAGGCGGTTGCGGTCCGCGACATCAGCGATATGCACTTCATCTACACGCTTACGGAAATTGTCGACCTGCTCACGCAAGGGCTTAAGCGTGGTATCTATAGATTCTTTGCTCTCTTTCGAGAAACGGCTTTGCTTATCTTCGAAAATACGATTTGCGAGGCGTTCAAATTCGCCCTGAAGGTGTTTCGCTCTGTCTTGATCTTGGCCCTGGAAGTCTTTGAATCGTCGCTGTTCTTCAGCTAGCTGTGTGGTTAGCTCAACGATTTTTCGCTCAAGCTCCAGGCGCGCTTCTACCGCCTGAATTTGCCAATTACGAGATACCAGAGCGCGAGTGACCAATGTACTAATGGCTATTAGAAAAAGGCAAAGGAGAGAAATTCCCCAAAGAGGTAATTGAATAAGCATTTAGCGGTTAAATATTCTTTTTTATGACAACTCGATCAGTGTGCCGAAGAAACCGGCAAAGACCAAAAAAACTTTTCGTGCAGAGGAAAAGCTTATTTACAAACTGCGCATTTTGCTTTCGACTCGCAACCGTCCCGCAAGAGTGCCCATTACTTTAAGAGCGAAGCTGGGATCTTCTGCAATGTATTCCAAAAATCTTTCTTTGGTGACCTTGGCCAGGGTTGTGGGTTCTACAGCAACTGCAGTTGCGCTGCGTTCACGGCTATCTAGCAGCACCATCTCACCGAACAGCTCATTTTCTTTTACTGTCGCCAAATACTTAGTACCGGCACGAAGCTCTACTTCGCCGGTAACTATTCCGTACATAATGCTGCCGAGGTCGCCCTCTGAAAAAATAACATCGCCTTCTTTGTAGGCGACGAAGTCTTTTTCATTCTGAAAATCGATCATTCTTCTGTTCTGCTTTCTATTAAGTTATCCATTTTGCTTTCTACTCTGCTTTCTACTCTTCTATAACTAACAAATTAATGCATTTCCGTCGTACCACGGGGTACTTAGCAAAACGGGGACTGGGTCACAGCCGTAACAAAAATAAATTCATGGCTTTCTGCTCAGCGCGCTCTAATTTAAACTCCTTGTATTACGCGCATTAGCCTAAACTCTTGCTTACACTATTGCTTACACTCTCGAGTCCACATACAACCAAGGATGTCTCTGGCAGAATTTGTCGATGATTGCAGAAAACCAAAACTCTAAAGTACTGGTATTTGATTCAGGAGTGGGTGGATTAACCGTATTTCACGCACTGCTGGAACAGATACCTGGTCTGGAGGTTATCTTTGTCAGCGACAACGCCGGCTTCCCTTACGGCACACGCACAGAATACTCGCTTATCGGGCGTGTTCACAGGGTACTTGAGCAACTCATCATCAAATTCTCACCCGATTTAGTGGTAGTAGCCTGCAATTCTGCGAGTACTGTCGCATTACCAAGCCTTAGAGAAAAGTATGACATTCCCTTTGTGGGCGTGGTTCCTGCCATAAAACCGGCCGCAGAGCTTAGTGAATCTGGTCATATTGCCATGTTGGCTACCCCTGCAACGGTTTCACGAGACTACACCCGGCAGCTAATAGCTGATTTTGCACCGGACAAAGAAGTTATGCTGCTGGGCTCCACTGAGCTGGTCGAACTCGCCGAGGATAAAGTGCGGGGGATATCGCCCGACTCTGATCGACTAAAGGCTATTCTCGAACCCCTGTTACAGAATCCCAAGGCTGATCAACTGGACACGGTCGTATTGGCCTGCACCCATTTCCCTTTGCTGATGGATGAACTTAAGGCAGAGATGCCGCATATTAAGCATTGGGTAGAATCCGGCGCCGCTATCGCGCGGCGTGTATCGACTCTGCTGCCTCAACAGGGTCAAGCCAAGCAGGGTCAAGAGCTCACCGGAAAAAGTCTGCACCAAGCATGGCTCACCGGTGATGACGCAAATATCAACGCGCTTAAAGCCTACTTAGTCAATCTTAATTGCGACCATCTGCAAATAATTTCAATCGATTGCCATGACTGATATCGAGAACCTTTGTAAAAGCATTGAACAGCAGCCCGATCTGCAAGTTATTACTGCCAATGCAAGTATCGCCAGAGAACTCAAAACTATGCTGTTAGAGCGAGCAAACCAAAACCTAGGTTACTTTTCCCGTATTTCTGACATAGAAAGCTGGATTCAAAACCGCGCTCAGGAATACCTGCAACAGACTAATCAGCGTCTGGCTAATCGTCAGCAAATGTTGCAGTTGTGGGAACAGATCATCGAACGAGACAGTCAGGACTTCCCTGACTTGCAGGCCTCTATACTGGCACCCCAAGCTCACAGCGCCTGGCTACATATGCTGAGATGGCAGGTTGAACGATCCAAGCTTGAAGTGCTGGAGGAATACAACGACCTAAAACTAGGAAGCTGGTGTAATTCTTTTGAAGACCGCTTAAACACTCTGGGCCTCAATCAGGCCGACCTAGCGCTCAAACAGCATCCGCCTGAGATTAAACAGAGGTCAGTACTTTATCTGGGCACGGGTGATGCCCTACCTCCACTGCACCAGCGATGCGTTGAAGCGGCTTTCCAAGAATTCCAACAACAAGCCTGGCGCGACAAAGATTCTTCTGCCGATTGCTTTCAGGCCAAATTCGAAACTCAAGAACAGGAACTTCAGGCTGCGGCGCTCTGGGCTAACTCAATTGGCGCCGACAAAAAGAAAAGTAGCAAAATTGGCATCATCTGTACTGACTCAGCAACTGAGAGTTCTGCGGTTCGTAATCTTAGTTCCCATCTTGGGCCGTCCAATACACTGCGCATATGTTTTCCAAGAAAAGCCAAAGATAGCGGTATTCTCGATAGCGCGTTGCGCCTGCTAGATCTGAACCAACACCGATTGACCCGCGCCAATTGTAGAGCAATTATCAGATCGCCTTTTTGGGGGAATTATCCCGCCGATATTGAGCAACGCAGTCTTTGGGAAACCCAGCTATGTTCGCTGGAACGAAAATATCTTCAACCCCGGGATTTGCTAAATACGGCCAGAACAACCGCTACCACACTTGGCCTAGAGCGCCAAGATACACTGGCACAGCGCTTAACCGACGCCCAAAAAGGCGCTGTACTTGATGATTCTCAGCACAGCCTTCAATACTGGGCAGAGCAATTTAGCCACCAGCTTTCCGCCTTTGGTTGGCCGGGGCAGCGACCAATGGGTGCTGAACATTCCAATCTGGTGGAACTTTGGAACGACCTTCTCACAGAGCTTGTTTCTCTGGGCGCCATCGAGGAGAAAACCAGCTATTCCCGTGCATTAGGACTTCTGCGAAGACTCGTTCAATCTGCACAGATCAGTGCCGACAAACCCTCGGCAGGCATCAACATGCTTAATACCATCGATAGTGCGGTGGGCTTTGAGCATATATGGCTATTGGGTGCCGACTCTGACCATTGGCCTTCCATGGTGCGTCCGGATCCACTAGTGCCGATTCAGCTTCAAATTCAGCAGGCAATGCCGCGATCGAAACCGGAACAGGAACGCGACTTTTGTATAAACTTGTTTGAGCAACTTCGTGGCAATTGTAAACAGCTAGTTTTTAGCATTGCGCAAAATGACGCGGACAGAATTACTGAGTTCAGTCCCTTGCTTCCCAGCTATCCGACACTCGATCCAGGCCTTTATGCCGATGCACAGCCAGTGACAGAAAATCGGCTTGTGCACAATGCCAAGCATTGGCAGTGGGTAGATTGTAGTTCTGGCCCGGCTCTCGAAAACACCGGCTCTGCACCGGAAAAGAATGGCGGAACCACAAAAGGCGGCAGCACGCTTTTCAACCTGATGGCGGCATCGCCTTTCAGTGCTTTCGCGGTATTAAGACTTAAGGCCAGGCCATTTGCTGAGGCTTTCCTTGGTATCGGCCCTCACCATCGCGGCAATATTCTGCACGCCTGTTTAGATCAAATTTGGGCAAACCTTGGAAACTCTGCCGCGCTGAATGCCTCTACTGAAGACCAGCTTCGCGAGCTTATCGATAAGATTGTTGGTGAAGAATTACTAATCTGGCAAAGCAAAAACTTTAATCTGGAATTAGCCTACTTTGACCAGCTTAAACACAGCTTCTGCGCTGTGCTGCTGCAATGGCTTAACTTTGAGCGCAGCAGGCCAGCCTTTGTTGTTGAGGCCAGAGAGCAGGAGCTACATGCCAAAGTAGGAGATCTTAATCTCAGCTTGCGTATAGACCGTATTGACCAGCTCGAAGAAGGCAGCAAGCTACTTATCGATTACAAGTCCGGGGCCAGCGCTTCGGATAGAGATTTACTTTCATCTCCTCCATCAGCCGCACAGCTGCCTCTTTACGCCATCAGCCTAGACCAGAACATTGCGGGGCTCGCCTTTGCCATAGTGGTTTCTGGTAATACAAGCCTTAAAGGCATTAGTAGTGATTCCGGAATACGCGCTTTAAAACCGATCGAAGATTGGTCTGAGCAAATGGATCAATGGAAGTTAGATTTAACGGCTCTGGCCATAGCCTACGCCGAGGGCGATTCCAGGGTGTTTGAAACCAAAAGCAATTTCGCTCGACGAGACGAACTGGTTGGCTTGCATCGCATGCCGGAATATCAAGATATACAGGATTGGAAAGATGGATTGGAAGGAAAAGTTGGAGACTCGCCATGACCAGCGCCAATACTTCTGCTTCTAATCGGCCTTCCGATCAAAGCCAACGAAAGGCAGCTCTGGATGTCAGTCAATCCTATGCCGTCAGCGCGCCCGCGGGTTCAGGTAAAACGTCACTTTTGGTACAACGAATATTGCGCCTGTTGGCGATCTCGGAACAACCGGAAGAAATACTAGCAATCACCTTCACGCGAAAAGCTGCCGCAGAGATGCGCCATCGAATACTATTGGCTTTGAGGAGTGCTGTAGATGATGAGGAAGCAGGCTCGCAACAAGAGAACGAAAAAGAGAATGAACACGATAAATCGGTTCGCCTAGATGCCTTAAAGGCACTAGAGCAAGACCGGCTGCAAGGCTGGAATCTACTCGAAAACCCCGAGCGATTGCGCCTGCAAACCATTGATGGGTTTTGCAGCTATCTAACTCAAAGACTGAGTCTGGAAACCGGAGCCAGTACTCCGGAAGCGCTAACGGAACGCCCCTATGATCATTACCGCCGAGCCGCTGAGGCCCTACTCACACACATAGGTAGGGATGACCAGCTTGGTCAGGCGGTTCGGCACCTAGTGCGCCACTTTGAAGGCAATCAAGACAGCCTCGCCGGGCTTCTCGCGGATATGCTCGGATCGAGAGCAAGTTGGCTGGATCTTATTCTTAATCCGGAATTTGGCACTGATCAGCTATCAGAGAACCTACATCGGCTAATAGACGAAGAGCTCGTGCGGCTAAGGCAGCTACTTACTCATATTGATATGGCTGAGCTGGGCGTACTATTTGAATACTCTCTTAGTAACCTGGAGCCACAAGATGATGTTTTTGCGATTCAGTTTAGCGATAAAGAATTTTCCAATGGTTCATACCTAGCGAACTGGCAAGCCCTGGCAAATATGTTGCTTACCAAAGGCGGCACTGCTCGTAAACCGGGGGGAATCAATAAGAAAAATGGTTTCCCGCCAAAGAATGCGGGACCAAAAGAAGCGGCGATGATAGCGCGAATAAAGGAATTTTTGCCCCTACTTGAAGATCACCCAATATTAGTAGACCAGCTTAATCGCGTTAGATTGCTGCCTTTGGTTAATCAAGATGCGGATGAAGGCAACCAAAGCTTGTCGGCCCTGGCCAGCTGCCTGCCAATATTGGCGGCTGAGTTAAAACTGATTTTTGCCCATGGCGGCGAAGTAGATTTTGCCGCTGTCTCTATTGCTGCGCTAGATGCACTTGGTGAACCGGACAACCCCACCCGGCTCAATCTGCGCCTCGACTACCGTATTCGTCACATCCTGGTAGACGAGTTCCAAGACACCTCTTCTTTGCAGGTAAGCCTGCTTGAACGCTTAATGGCGGGCTGGGAACCCGGTGATGGCCGCACGTTGTTTTTAGTGGGCGATGCCATGCAATCCATCTATGGATTCAGAAAAGCCAATGTAGGACTTTTTATCCGCGCTCGGGAGCTCGGCATCGGCGGAATTTTGCCGGAGTCTTTAGATCTCGCCGCCAATTTTCGTTCAGCGCCACAAATAGTCGAGTGGGTAAATAGGAGTTTTTCTGAAATCCTGCCGGACCAAGACGACCGGACCCGTGGCCGTGTTAGCTATCGAGCGAGTACCGCACAAAAACCGGTAATGGCAGACGCTGAAGTGGCTATTGTGGGATACCTGCAAGCTAGTGAAGAAGCAGAAGCCATAGTCGACTCTATTCAGCTACAGCTAGAAAACGGCGCTGAGTCTATCGCTGTTCTAGTGAGAGCACGTTCCCATCTGCGGGATCTGGTGCCTGCACTAAAAGCACGCGATATCCCATGGCAAGCGCAAAAAATTGAACCCCTGGGTCAACGCATGCATGTCTTGGACATGCATTCATTGGTGCGAGCGCTGCATAGCCCTGCTGACCGGATTGCCTGGCTTAGCTTGTTGCGCACACCCATGCTTGGGTTGGATATGTCGGATCTTCACCAGCTCTGCAACGACAATTCCCAGAACCTATCCGACAATCTCTGGACGCGCATAGATTCAAGTGCAGCAATTCAAGGTATCAGTACTGAAGGGCAACAAATTCTGGCCAAATTAAGGCTCGTATTGGATAAGGCCAAGCTGCAGTTGGGGCTAGTCGATTTGCGCAGTCTGGTGCGATCCCAATGGCAGGCATTGCAGGGCGATATGAGTCTGTTCAATACGACTCACCAGCAAGACCTGGAAGACTATCTAGACCTTGCTGAGCAACACAGTTCTGGCGGTCTAATAGCGGACTTGGAAAATTTTCAAATCGAGCTCGATCAACTTTTTGCGAAGCCGGATACCGATATTCAGACGCCGCTAAAAATCATGACCATGCACGCGGCAAAAGGTCTCGAATTCGATCATGTATACCTTCCCCAGTTACAAAGAGGACGCAGTGGCCGTTCAGAGAGGCCTGCCCTGCTCTGGCAGGAGCGCGAATACCCAGACGGTCACACCGGGTTTTTAGCTGCCGCCAAGCCTGCACGCGGCGAAGCCGATGCGATATACGAATGGCTATTAGCGGACGAGAAAGAGCGCGTGCGGGATGAATCCTCTCGATTGCTCTACGTCGCCAGCACCCGAGCCATAAAAACCCTGCATCTGACCGGCGTTGTCGACAACTGGGATGAGAAAAACGAAGATTGGAAAGCGCCGGGGACCAACTCGCTAATGGCACTACTCTGGCAAATCCATCAGCCGCAGTTTTGCGCTGGCCTAGACCCTGCACCTTTATTGGAGGCAGAAGCCTGGTTATCGGCCGATAAACCAACCTTGGAATTAAACGGCATACGCCGATTCTCTGCTCGTGCCAGCGTAAAACTTGAAACCGAGGTCTCAAACGAGAGCGAGAGCAATATCGATCTCGATCTCGGCTCGGGCTATAGCTTCCGTGAAAATTTACTGCAACGCTTGATAGGCAACCTATTACATCAAGATCTGATGCGAGTAGCCAAAAACCAAAGCCAAGAAAACCGGGTAAGTAACTGGGAAAAAGAGCTGAGTCTCTCTGGTTTGGACAAAGCCAGTCGCGACGAGGCTTTGAATAGATTGGATAAGGCTTACAAAAATGCCACTACCAGCGATATAGGAAAGTGGATACTGAATTCCGACCACAAGGAATCAGCCAGCGAGCTTGAGATCGAACAACTGCTGCCTGACGGTTCTTTGATTCGATCCATTATCGATCGGACTTTTATTGAACTCGCTGATCAGACTGAGGTTCGTTGGATTATTGATTACAAATCTGCCGCTCCCGCCGAAGGCCAATCAGATGAAGGTTTTTTGACTGTTCAGAAGAATAAATATTCTGCGCAAATGACCCGATACAAATCCCTATTTGATAAGAAAATAGAGATCAAAACGCTACTTTATTTCCCCGCTGCCAACCTCCATCTGGAGGTCATTATTTAGACTCAGCCCTAGCACTATTGAAGCCATAAATAAGTTGCGCACCTTAGGGGCTAGGAGTCTGGTAAACTGCCCGCCCTTTTTTGTAAAACCTTGCTAAATACTATGAGTTCAGAGGCTGTAAATTCGAAAACTGGGGCTAACCAAGCCACAGACAGAATAGACGACGTTAATATTCATTCATTGACGCCTATGCTGTCCCCTGCGCATTTGCTTCAGGAACTGCCCATCACAGCGGCCGCAAAAGCGACTTTACTGGAAGGTCGTAAAGTAGTACGCGATATTATTGACCGAACCGATCATCGCCTGATGATGGTTATAGGCCCATGCTCTATCCATGACCCAGAAGCGGCAATGGATTACGCACGACGTCTTAAAAAGCTAAGCGACGAAGTTAGCGATAGCATCTTCATTGTTATGCGTGTGTATTTCGAGAAGCCCCGAACCACTACTGGTTGGAAAGGCTTGATCAACGATCCGGATATGAACGATTCGTTCAATATCGAAAAGGGTTTGCGCATTGGTCGCAAACTACTAATCGATATTTCTGAGTTGGGACTTCCTACTTCAACAGAAGCGTTGGATCCGATTACACCCCAGTACATGCAAGACCTCATTAGCTGGTCTGCTATTGGTGCTCGTACTACCGAATCCCAGACTCACCGGGAAATGGCCTCTGGTCTTTCTTCTACGGTTGGATTCAAAAACGGCACAGACGGCAGCCTGGAAGTGGCGATCAACGCGCTTAAATCCGTAGCTAGCCCGCACCGATTCTTGGGGATCAACAAAGAAGGCCAAGTTTCTGTAGTGCACTCTGCCGGTAACCCGAGCGCCCACGTCGTATTGCGTGGCGGCGGTGGCAAACCAAACTACGATTACGTCAGCGTTAAATTGGCAGAAGAGCAGCTCGAAAAAGCCGGCTTAGCCGCCAATATTATGGTCGACTGTAGTCACGCCAACTCCAATAAGAATCACGAACTGCAATCTCTGGTATTGGATAATATCTCCCACCAGATTACCGACGGCAACAACAGTATTGTTGGCTTGATGGTTGAAAGTAATATTGGCCCGGGCAATCAGAAGATACCTGCGGACCTTTCTGAACTCACTTACGGTGTATCCGTAACTGATGCCTGTATTGATTGGGAAACCACTGAGGCGAACTTGCGAGATATGCATGCACGCATCAAGGATATCTTGCCGACGCGGTAGATTTCAGTATGTATTGAATGATAAAAATGGTCCGCATTTGCTGGCCCTTTTTATTTTAAGCTTAGTAATTGTTACTCTGACCCTACCTATTTTTTTCTAAGGTTATGCGCTTGAAAGTCAAAAGCTGGCTAGATTACAAAACAGAATTTGCTGAACTGGCTCCCCAGCTGCGAGAAGCCAAACTCGAGTTGCAGTTTGGTGAAGGCGCAGAAAACTGGTCACTTTATGGCGTTAGTGACGTCATTCAAAAACAGTTCATGCAACTAAGTGCTCAGGCTGGAAAAGCGCTGGTTGATATTCATCTAAAGGATCACGAAACCGGAAGTGCGGTTGAACCAGAAATCCGTTGGTTTCGATTTTTACGCGAGCGTTCAAATCCAAGTGACATTAAGCCCGTAGTATTTGATAGCGAGGGTATTGCTCTGTTCGAGTGGTCTAATCTGGACGCGGCGCGACTGTCCGCAAGCCTCTGTGTCGATCTTCAGCGTATAAGCCCAATTCCTCAATCACCCAATTGGTTAATCAACAAATACAAGCAGGACCCTATTGGAACAATCCTGAAAACTCTCTGTGTCGCAGTGCTTACTCTTATCTTTCTAAGATTGTCACTTCGATAAAACGAACGAGAGGAAACTCTATTTTGTGCAGCAAATCTGTTCCGGTTATTGTGGAGTTATTTAGATTAATCACACGAGGAGAATAATGTGTTTATAGGTCACTTGGGAGCAGGTCTTGTACTCAAATCGGTAGAGCCAAGAATCAATGTAGGCTATTTTTTGTTAGCGTCATTATTTCTTGATGTACTGCTTGGTATTTTTGTTCTATTAGGTATTGAACAAATCATTGTTCCAGAGAACTATTCAAGCCTGCATTATCTTCATTTCATATTTCCATATTCACACAGTCTTATTGCGGCCGTGCTTTGGTCGGTAGCTTTTTGTGGGTTAATTTACCTTATCCCCAATAAGGATTTGTCATCCAAAATCAAGGCATCAATGATATTGGGCCTAGCCGTATTCTTGCATTGGGTATGTGACTTGATAGAACACCCCCCTCAATTACCGATTGCTGGAAATGACTCCAGTATGCTGGGTTTCGGCTTGTGGAATAGTCTGGAAATCGCTTTAGCTGTAGAAGTTTTGCTCGTAATTATAGGAACAGCGCTTTATCTAAAATGCTCTAAAAACATCGGCAGTAAGGCTCGAGTAGGAATGGTTGTGCTAATGGCTCTAATATCTGGCATTGCAGTTGCAGGCCAGCTGACCGTGACACAAGCACCAGACTCGGCGGCAGTTGCAATAAGCATTATTGCTCAAGCCATAATTGTATGTGGCTTCGCATCTTGGATTGACCGGCCTAGAGAAAAAACAAATGAGGTCAGGTCACACATATTGTAAATAAGTGGAGTCAGATCACACTTATTCCAAACAATAGTAGGTAGTCCTAATTGCTAAACAGATTTAACTCATTATTCCCGCTTTGGGCAGTATTGCTGTCCCTTCTTGCTTACTTTCTGCCGGACACCTTCTCGGGATTCAGCGCAGCGATTATTCCGCTGCTGTCCATGATTATGTTTTTCATGGGTTTAACCCTAACCACAAGTGATTTTAAGCGCGTATTGATTGCCCCTAAACCAATAGCCATAGGCGTATTCTTACAATTTCTGATGATGCCCTTATTGGCTTTTCTGATAAGCATGATAATGGGTTTGCCCGATCAAATTGCGGCAGGATTAATTTTGGTGGGCTGTTGTGCGGGAGGCACGGCCTCAAATGTTATTTGCTATCTCGCCAAGGCAAACGTCGCCTTGTCGATCACCATGACCATGATTTCAACCCTCTTGGGTGTGGTCTTTACGCCGCTGCTTTGTTGGCTGTATATCTCAGAGTCCATCGATATCGAATATCTACCGATATTAATAAGCATATTCAAAATGGTAATTGCACCGGTGCTGGCTGGTGTATTCCTAAATCACTTCTTTCATCGCTTTATTCAACGAATAGAAGGGGCATTGCCAACCCTATCCATACTTTCAATCGTTTTTATTATCGCGATTATCGTTGCGCTCAATCAGCAGGCGCTAGTGCAAGTAGGCGCATTAATCTTTGTTGCTGTCGCCCTACACAATGGCCTAGGCATGTTGGGTGCTTACGCTATTAGCCGTTTCCTTAAAGTATCGGTTATTGATAGCCGCACCATTGCCATAGAAGTGGGCATGCAAAATTCTGGTTTGGGCGTGGGTTTGGCCCTGCAGTATCTTTCACCTATAGCCGCCTTGCCAGCTGCCCTATTTAGCATTTGGCACAATGTAGTCGGATCAGCGGTGGCAAGCTATTGGAAAACGACTGCGGACAAATATTCAGAAGATACCGCTAGGCTTTAAGACACTCTTTCATCCAAACGCAGCCCTTGGCTCAACCGGTTTTTGTGTTCTCGCCAATTTGGCATAGCTTCTCCAACTAATCGGTGAAACCTCTTGTTATGGGATGGTTCTAGCAGGTGGGTCAGCTCGTGGACCAGTACGTATTCAATACATTGAGGCGGATATTTGATCAGCTCTAAGCTCATCCAAATCCTGGCTTGGCGAGTATTGCAGCTGCCCCAACGAGATTTCATTTTGCGCACTCTGCATTCCTTTGCTTTAGCTCCGACTATTGGCTGCCAAACTTCTAGATAGACTGGCAATCTAGATGAAAGTTCTTGGCGATAGAAATCCTCCAGAGCGGTCTGTCGTCGCTTTAAGTTCGCATTGCGCGGCACATAAACCTTTAACTCTTGCCTATCTTGATCCAGCTGAACCGCACCGCGCCCCTCTTCCACCGTCAGAAGCAGCTTTTTACCTAGGTATGAGATGCGCTCGCCAGAAACATACTCTGCTTGCTCGGTAGGTTGGCGGGATAACACTCTATTTTGTGCTCTTGATATCCAATCTGCTCTGGACGCCACAAAACTTTCAACTAGCTCTCGCTTGACTCGAAGTGGTGCGGAAACCATAACCTCACCGTCAGTTCGGCTAATACGTAGATTGATATTGCGCACGGACTTGCGGGTGAAATTTACATTGATACCGGCCATCTGGGTTTTCTCAGATTGCGGTTTCAACTTTCGGCTCCTTTCAATTCTCTGACCTGACAGGAAAGGAAACACCCTGCTCTCCTTCCTGCCACTGCGGATATTTGTCCATCACGGCAGCAAACAGCTCTGAATCCAGCCAGCCTTCTAACCACGGATGTATATGCTGTAAATCCCGCTGATCGAACCTTTCATCAAACCAGGGCTTATCGACATAGGCGAATTGACGAACAAAGGGGAACAGAGCCATTTCAGAAAATACCGATAATGAAAAATTATTCGGGTCCAAGATGCTGTCCAGGTTCTGAAGAAAGCGCATAGCTTGCTCTCGATAATATTCCATCGAGTGCTCTGGATGACCCACATGATATTTATAGCGGTCTAACCAGCCTTTAAATTCATTGTCGTTGCGCTCTATTAGGCTCAACTCGGTACTGGTGGGACTTCTTAATTTCTCACCAAAGCTCTGTTTAGTCGTGCCTTTCTTCCCCGAACTTTGCTTGGCAGCCCAAAGCATAATATCCAGGCTTTCTTCCAGTACCTGGCCATCGGGCAACAACAGCACGGGCACCGTACCCTTTGGGGATATTTCCAGCATATGTGCCGGTTTGTCTTTAAGCAGAACCTCTCTTAGCTCTACGTCAATGCCGGCAAGGGATAAAGACAGCCGTGCCCGCATCGCATAAGGGCAACGTCGGAATGAATAGAGAATTGGTTGGATATCTGAACCCTCAGCCGAATAAGTTTTAAGCTAGTGCTCGTGGCCGCCAGGGCCGTGAGCATGGTTGTGAGTAAGTTCTTCTTCAGTCGCATCTCTAATATCAACGATTTCAATATGAAAACTTAGGCTCATACCCGCTAAAGGATGATTGGAGTCTATATCCACATTGAACTTACCGACTTTAATCACTCGTGCATCAAAAGGGCCTTTAGCAGTGTTCACCTGAACAATCTGGCCCCGGCGCAACTTCTGCTTAGCCTGAACTAGATGTTTTGTGGGTACGCGCTGTTGCCTATCTGGCTCATGCTCTCCGTAAGCTTCGCTCGGTGAAAGCTCTATGGAAAAACTGTCGCCTGCTTGCTTGCCCGTAAAAGCGCTCTCCATTGCCGGAAGAATATTGTCATGGCCATGTAGATATATAGCGGGCTGGGCTTTGTCTGTTTGCTCCAATGCGGACCCGCCTACTTCTCCCAGTTGATAATGAAAAGATACTACTTTGTTGTTTTCTACCTGCACTTCATCTCTCCGAATTCAAAAAGCTTATTAGACCGCACATTCTAGACAAGGGAATAGGCTTGCGCGAGCAAAGCTTTAAGTCTATCCATTTTATAGTCTTTTATAATTTATGAATATTATGATAAATATTCATATTTTCCTTGCGCTTCAAAAAAGATCGGAGCAGAATGCCGCGCATGAGTGAAATCACAACAGATAAAAATGATGCCATCAGCGAGAGAATTCTCGACGCTGCCTGGGAACGTCTTAGCCATTACGGGCTAAATAAGACGACTATGGTAGAGATAGCAGACGACTGTCAGATGTCTGCGGCCAACCTTTATCGCTACTACAAAAACAAAAACGACATCGCCGCCGCTTGTTGTGGCCGGGCTATGGGTGAAAGATCTGACGTACTACGTAAGGTTGTTCGCTCCGAAACAACCTCAGCAGCAGATAAGCTTAGGAAATACGCGGTTCGCATGGTTGAACTGAATATTGAACAGACGGCCGAAAAGTGCAAGATTAGTGATTTAGTAACCAATATGATGGATAACAATCCTAACTTGGTTTACGAAAAAATTGGCGTTCATCATAGCTTTATCGCTGAGATTCTGGCTCAGGGGAATGCCTCTGGAGAATTTGTTATTGATGACGTACTTGAAACAGCGGAATTGGTGTACACCAGTCTAGTGGTATTAGATGTACCCATTTTTGCCAATCTTTACGATTTGGAGAAGTTCCGCAATATAGCATCAGGTATTGTCGACCTAATACTTGATGGCATTGGTAAGCGCTGAAGGTAAGCGTTAAAAAAATTTGCCAAAACCCTGATTATTTACCATTTTATTAATTTTTTAATATTTACTTAATAGGAAAAACCCATGGACAAATTGGAAATATCCCTAAGTAATTGGATTCTAAATCACCGCATTGCCTTGGTGATATTCAGTCTGATTCTGGTGGGCGTGCTTGCATCAGGAGGCAAGAATCTGTTTTTTGAAAACGATTATCGCGTGTATTTCGGTGACGACAATCCAGAGCTGATCGCTTTCGAAGAACTAGAAACTACCTATACCAAAAACGACAATGTTCTCTTCGTTATCGCGCCCCGTTCGGAACAGGTATTCAGTCAAGAAAACTTGGCTATCATCGAAGAAATGACCGAAGCTGCCTGGCAGATTCCCTATTCCATTCGTGTCGACTCTATAAGCAATTATCAGCATACCAAGGCTGAATTTGACGACTTGGCTGTAGGTGACCTTATAGTAGACGGACGTAATCTCAGCGATGCTGAGGTGCAATACGCCAGAGACGTCGCTACCGGCGACCCAATACTAAACAACCTGTTAATTGCCGATGACGCGAGAGTTACCGG
>CAJXYP010000008.1 GCA_913063225.1 uncultured Cellvibrionales bacterium | reverse complement strand
ACCATGCAAGGACCAGCGCCCCGCATCTTCTGTTCCCGGCTCAATGAGGGCGTAAAAATCTCGCAGCGGCGTCGGCAGATGCACCCGAGTCAAACAGGGTTCGCCGTTACCAACTTCGCCTTTAACCATGGCGTGATGTATTTGATCACGGGCAATATCCCGATAAGTATGCAATTCAAATTCGCCGAATTCGGTTTGAATTTGCCGAACCTTAGTACATTCAACGGTAGTTTCGTTACGAAGGCGATAATGAATCAAGTCTTCAATAGTGCCCATTTTCAAGTCATGTTCCGCAGCGAATTTGAGTAAGTCTGGCTGCCGCGCCATGGTCCCGTCGTCATTCATTATCTCAACGATAACCGCCGCCGGCTCAAGCTTCGCCAACCGCGCCAAATCACATCCGGCCTCGGTGTGCCCTGCTCGACTCAATACGCCACCAGGTTGTGCAGTTAACGGGAATATATGTCCCGGCTGCACTATGTCTCGGGGCACTGCTCCTGGCGCCACAGCTGCCAGAACGGTTTTGGCTCGATCCTGAGCAGATATTCCGGTGGTGACCCCTTCGGCTGCTTCAATAGAAACGGTAAAATTGGTTCCATGAGACGCATTATTGTCTTCCACCATTTGCGACAAGTTCAGCTGCGCGCAGCGTTCTCCCGTTAGCGTCAAACAAATCAGGCCACGGGCCTGCCGCGCCATAAAATTAATATCTTCTGGTCGCACCATACTGGCGGCCATGACAAGGTCACCCTCGTTTTCACGATCTTCGTCATCAAGCAAAACAACCATTTTGCCCTGAGCAATATCTTCGACTAATTCTTCTGTGGTATTAAAATACATATCAATTTTCTATTCTGTGGGATCGTCGAATTGGCGCAAACGATCTAAATATCGTGCCAGAAGATCGACCTCCAAATTTACCTTAGTACCGGGTTTATAATTGCCGATAATAGTGTTTTCTAGGGTGTGCGGAATAATGGTCAAAGTGAATTCGTTGTCGCATATCTCATTGACGGTAAGACTCGTTCCATCAACCGTGATAGATCCTTTTTTGGCAATGTATTTTGCCAAGGCTTCCGGCGCGGAGATACAAAAAAAATCGGCGCGAGCTGTTTTTTCTCGAATGAGAATTTCACCTATGCCGTCCACGTGTCCACTTACCAGATGACCACCCAAGCGGTCATCTAGGGTCAAGGATTTTTCAAGATTAACGCGCGTACCCACTTGCCAGGTTTCTGCTGTAGTTACCGAGAGCGTCTCTTCGGATAAATCTGCGACAAAGCTCTGCTCATCAAATTCAACTAGGGTTAAACAAATTCCGTTGTTCATTATGCTTTCGCCCAATTGAACATCGTCCATAGGGAGACCGCCGGCGGAAACCGTTAGCCGCAGGTCACCGCCGATTTGCTCTGTTTTAGTGATTTCACCAACACTGGCAACAATTCCGGTAAACATTACTACTCCATCTCAGGCATAGCAGTAATACGAATATCACCACCTATTTGCCTAATTTCTTTGATATGCAGCGGCAGAGATTCCGCCATCTTTTGCAGGGGTAGCTCAAACAGGCCACGCGCATCAGTCCCCATCAACTTAGGGGCTATATAAACGATTAACTCGTCGACCAATCCAGCGCGCATAAAAGCGCCACCCAAGGCCGCGCCTGATTCAACAAAAAGCTCATTAATCTCTAACTCGCCCAGCTTATCCAGTAAGTTATCCAGGTCGATATGATCAGCTTCAGCATCTACTTTCAGATACCTGACATGATCAGCGCTGCCTTCACCCTCTTTTTCTAAATTCGCTACTAATATTGGTGATTGCGCTTGAAAATAACGTGCGCTGGTATTCAGCTGCAACTTGGAATCGACCAATACTCGAAGGGGCTGACGCTCCCCAATATTCTCGTCTTCTAACTCAAATTCTTCGGGGCGCACCGTCATTTGAGACTTATCCATGGATACGGTCTTCCAACCTGACAAGACCGCACAGCTGCGCGCTCTATATCTCTGCACATCAGCTCTCGCCCGAGGACCGGTTATCCAGAAGGCATTGCCATCCGACATGGCTGTGCGCCCATCTAAGCTCATGGCCATTTTTAACCGCACTAAGGGTCTGCCGGTAGACATCCGCTTTATAAACCCGGCATTAATTCTGGCCGCTTCCCGTTCCATTAGTGGTCCGTCCACCTGAACACCCTCTGCTCGAAGTCTTTCTACTCCGGCTCCAGCGTTTAGGGGATTGGGGTCTTCCATTGCGTAAACCACCCGACCAATACCAGCTTCAATCAGCGCCTGAGTGCAGGGCCCAGTGCGTCCAGCGTGGTTACAGGGCTCAAGGCTTACGTAGCATGTAGCCCCCTGTGCACTTTCTCCCGCCTGTTCTAGCGCAAGAATCTCAGCATGGCCTTCACCAGACCGCTGGTGCCAGGCCTCAGCAATAACTGCATCATCTTTTACTAGAACGCAGCCAACCTTGGGGTTAGGTGTGGTGCTGTATATGCCTCGCTCAGCGAGACGCAATGCGCGCGCCATATAGTGGCTGTCGATAGCACTCATGTTTACCCGTTCTCGAGTTTGTCGAGTTTGTCGAGTTCGGCGCGAAACTCTTCGATATCTTCGAACTGACGGTAAACCGAAGCGAAGCGAACATAGGCAACCTGATCTAAGCCGTGCAAGGTCTCCATTAGCGCCTCTCCAATTTGCCTTGAAGGCACCTCACGCTCTCCGGTAGATCGAAGCTCGTTTTTTATATGAGTTACTGCAGATTCAATCTGCTCGGAATCTACTGGCCGCTTCTCCAATGCGCGCATCAAACCGCCACGCAGCTTTTCTTCGTTGAAGGGTTCCCGCGTACCGTCTGTTTTGACTACGTAGGGCATTACCAACTCGGGCAATTCGTAAGTGGTATATCGTTCCCCACAGGTAATACATTCGCGACGACGGCGAATTTGTCCGCCGGCCGCAACCAGACGGGAATCAATTACTTTTGTATCTGCTGTATTGCAGAAAGGGCAATGCATAGGGAGAACTTGACGCTTGGTTTAGAATGGCGTGCCATTCTACTCCTGCAGACCCACAATTGCATAAAAAGAGTCTCCTAAATTGAAGCCTTCTAACCTTTCATATCAGATCTTTAATCGGAATATTGCCGGCTTAAGCTGGAATGCCTCTGCGCAAGTAAAAGCACTTGCCCTGCACGGTTGGCTGGACAATGCTGCAAGTTTTTCTCGGATTGCCCCCCTAATGCAGTCCACAAGCCTATGCGCTATTGATATGGCGGGGCAAGGGAAAAGCGACTTTCGGTCACCCGATAGCACCTACGACTTGGATAGTGAATTGCATGATTTGTACGCCTTATCAAAGCTTTTTTCCGACGGACCTATTAATTTGGTCGGCCATTCTCGCGGAGCGATTGTTTGCGCTCTCTTTGCCGCCATTGTTCCCGAGAAGGTGAATCGAATGGTTCTAATTGATTCAATCGAGCCCTTCCCACACCAATTGAAGGACCTACCAAATTCTCTGGCAGAATCTTTGCGTACTAACGCATCACTGCGGCGCCGATCCGCCACTGCCTACGCCAGTCGAGAAGAAGCAGTAATGGCTAGATCGCAAAGCATGGTTCCGGTATCTCAACAGAGTGCTGAATTATTCGCTGAGCGAAACCTTCACAAACACGACGGGGGCTGGGCTTGGTCTTCAGATCAAAGGTTAAAGGCCACTAGCGCTTACCGAATAACAATGGAAATGCGCGAAGACTTCTTCAGCAGAATACAAGCACCAACGCTTGTCATAGAGCCAGAGAAAGGCCTACTAAAGCTGGATTCGCGATTCGCCAATGCCGGCGCAGCAATACCTGATTTAACAAGAAAAACTGTACCTGGCTCTCATCACTGCCATATGGATGATTGCCCAGAGCTGGTGGCTGAGCTCATCGAGGACTGGTTTTCTACATAGCGCCAAGTTCAATCACCAACCGATAGCAGCTGTTCATTCTTGTAAATAGACTTCCTAACAAAAATAACAGATGCTAGCCTAGCTTCAAATTAATTTTGGGGGAAATTAAATGTCACGCTTGCCACCTATAAGTCGCAGAAGTTTTCTAGCGCAATCCACAGCGCTAACTGCCGCTTCTACCTTGCCTCTTGGCGCACTAGCTCAAGAAACTATGATCACTAGAGCCATTCCCGGTACAAACGAATACTTGCCGGTAATAGGCATGGGAGCTCCCGACTTTTTTTATGAGGCGACGGAAGAAGGCTCTGAGATACCCAAATCGCTGATTCAAACTATGTACGATATGGGCGGTCGCTTAGTAGATACGCCTGCCTTTTTCAGACCAGACCCACCAGTACTGGCCGGTTATATGCAGGAAATGGGGCTGCATGATGAGCTTTTCATGATCGGAAAGATCACCGTAGATGGCAAAGAAGCCGCTAGACAACACCTAGAAAGAACCTCTGCCAGCCTAGACAAAAGACCCATGGATGTGATGCTTGTGCACAACTTCCGCGATATGGAAAACAGCTGGCCTGTGCTCAAAGAAGCCAAAGCTGAGGGCAAGGTTCGCTACATAGGTGTAAGCCGCACAAACGACGTCAGTAATGAAGAACTAGAGCTGTTTATGCGAACGGAAAACCCTGATTTCCTTATGCCCGGATATAATATGGTGCAAAATCAGCATGAAGAACGCATTCTCCCTTTAGCGCAGGATATGGGCACCGCCGTGGTTGTCGTGGAGCCATTTAGAGTGGTAGATGACGGCGCTTACTTTAGCGTAACTGCGGGTATCGATTTACCGGAGTGGGCCGCAGAATTCGATTGCGCAACCTGGGCGCAATATGCACTCAAATACATCGTGTCTAACCCTGCCATTACTTGCGTGGTAACTGAGACCAGCAAAGCTAGCCACGTAGCAGACAATATGCGCGGCGGATACGGAAGGCTCCCTGACGAAGCCATGCGTAGACGCATGTCTGAACATTTTCTATCTCTGGTATAGAGAACCAAATTTTTGAGAGGAACAATAATGAAATTAACACCAATTAGTCGAAGAGAATTTTTATCAAAATCAGCAACGGTTACCGCTGCTGCTTCAATGCCCCTTGGCTCTCTTGCTCAGGATGCAATTCATACCAGACCTATCCCCGGCACCGATGTACAGCTGCCTATGGTTGGATCTGGGTCCCCAGATTTTTTCTATACCACTCCTGAAGGCAGCACCAACTCTGCAGCAGCAGCGCTAGTACAAACCATGTATAACGCAGGTGGTCGCGTGATCGATACACCGGCCTTCTTTAGACCAGATGCTCCTGTATTGGGCCAAATAATTCAGGATTTAGGAATTCAGGATGAGCTGTTTCTGATGGGGAAAATTACTGTTGATGGCCGTGAAGCGGCACAACAGCATTTAGATCTCACTATTTCCAACTTGGGTCGCGACTATATCGATGTGATGATGATCCACAATCTTAGAGACGCAGAAAATACTTGGCCCGTGCTTGAGCAAGCCAAGGCTGAAGGTAGGGTTCGCTTTATCGGAGTAAGTGAGGCCACGGACCGAATTAGCAACGAAGTTCTGGAAGATTTCATGCTGAGTCACGATATAGACTTCCTAATGTCCTCCTACTCAATGTTCCGACCCCAAATTGAGGAGCGCATCCTGCCCTTGGCCGCAGACCAGGGAGTTGCAGTCTGTGCCATTGAAGTTTTCAAAACTTTGGACGACGGTGCCTACTTTAGTGTGACTTCCGGCCATGATTTGCCGGAATGGGCCGCCGAGTTTGACTGTAATTCCTGGGCGCAATTTGCTTTGAAATACGTGCTTTCACACCCTGCAGTTACTTGCAGCGTGATAGAAACAAGCCGGCCGAGAAACATGTTGGATAATTTGGGAGCTGCCCACGGACGAATGCCAGACCAAGCCACACGTGCACGTATGTACGACCATTTTCTCTCGCTCTCCTAATCTAGCCCAATATTTCTGCCACTCTTTGCTTAAGGGGTGACAGAACTTCGGTTTCAAACCAGGGGTTTTTGCGCAGCCAGATATTGTGTCCCGGGCTGGGGTGTGGAAGTGGTAAAACCTTAGGCCAGTAATCCTTCCAAGACCTAACCAGCTGGCTTACGGTCACCTTTGCATTACCCAAATGATAGGCCTGATCATAGTGTCCTATTACCAAAGTAATTTCCAAGTTTGGCAGCTGCGCTAGAAGTTGTTCGCGCCATGCCGGTGCGCATTCTGGTAGAGGCGGTAAGTCGCCGGATTTCCCACTACCGGGGAAACAAAACCCCATGGGCAAAAGCGCAAATTTTTCTGGGTCATAGAATTGATCTTTAGTTACACCCATCCAATCTCGCAGCCGATCTCCACTTGGGTCATCAAAGGGGATTTTGGACTCATGTACTTTTCTTCCGGGCGCCTGCCCGGCGATAAGGCATGCGGTTAGTGCTCCAACCAAGGTCCCCAAGGAGTGCGTCAAAAGGGAGTCAAAAAATGTTTGGGTTAAAAAAGATGCATAGTCGTGGCGAGGTTTTCCATGCTGGGGACATCCACACCAGGAGGTGGCTGAATAATCATTGGCCCGAATACAACAATTGCCATATTTACCGCTGAGCCTAGAAGAAAGCCAACAATCAGTGCCCGAACATTTCTAATAAGAGTTTTCATTTGAACTCTCCTCAAAACCTTTCCAATTCGAATCTATGGATTGCAATTCGTATCTCAGATCACCCTCTACCAAAATCAACTCAAAGGGCTCAATTGAAATATCTCTCGCCGCTCTTCTATAAAATCAAGGAAGGCTGCAAGCTTTGGAGGCTTATTGAGGTTCTCCCGATATACCGCAGACAATGGCAATGCTTCGCTAGTCCACCCAGGCAGTACGGGTATAAGCGTACCCTGCTGGAGCTCTTCTTGAATCGTGAACATCGGTAATTCGGCGATGCCGATACCTCCAATTGCTGCGTACTTTAGCGCATCGAGATCACTGCATTGAAATCGCGATGGCATCTGCAAAGTCTCTGATTTAGAGCCTTTTTTCACGGTGTAGCTGGAGACATCCTGTCGGGTTTGCAGGCTCAAAAACTGATGCTTCTGTAATTGCTCCGGATTCTGAATATCGGGTGTATCACCTAGATACGCGCTGCTGGCAACGAGAATACGCGTAGAGAAGCCCAAGGGCTTTGCGATAAGCCGGTCGTCATGAACATCGCCAAACCGGAAAGCGAGATCGGTGCCCTTCTCAAACAGGTTTTCGTAAGAATAGGAAAGCGTCAGCTTGACACTTACTTGCGGCCATAAAATTTGAAATTCAGGTAATAGACTGCGAGCCAAGTAGCGTCCAAGAGAAGGAGCTGCCGCAATGTTTAGGCGGCCACTTACACTGCTGTTCATATTTTGTATATCGGCAAACAGGCCTTCCGCATCCGACAGCAGGCTTGCGGCGCGTTCACTGAAAATTGCTCCAGACTCTCCAGGCAGATCAGTTGCTTGAGATTTTCCAGCCCCAAATGGGCTCAACTCGCCGAGCATCACCATATCTACCCAGGGACAGCGTGCCATCAGTTGATTGATTTCACCTTCGATCAAATGAAGGTTGTTTCGGTTTGCCAATTCGAGCTGCAAGCCCGCTACGGAAAAAAGGCTCATTTACGCCACCAAGTTCTTAAGATGGAGTTATTCTAGACTGGGAAAGATCGGGCAATAGGTCCAGTTAGCTGGCGCTTTCTGGGCCAGATTTACTAGCTACCTGCTGATCTACCAGTTCTCCCTGATAAAGAACTGCAGTAAATATCTTCTGATACTGATCGTTAAACATTTTGATTTGGTTGCCTTCTACGACAGTAAAATAGCCTACAGTTTCCGCATAGGCCCATCGGTTCCAGCGGCGAAACCATTTATCCCCATCAACCCACCATTCCCCAGTATCGCAATCTTCATCGCGATATCCAGCCTTGCCGATCATTTTGCCGTCTGGCCGCATTTCGATACTGAAGGGGTCTTCATAAACAGTTTTACTCAGCAGCGTATTGCCGCTGAAAAGGTCCTGTAGTTGATCACCTATAACTTGATCTCCGGTGGCGTCCTGTAAATTCTCCAAATGACCGCTGGCCATATTGCGAATTAGCTCGGCTAACTTTTCGACGCCTTCACGAATTCGATCGACGGACAAACTGGTTATACCCATTCGAAAACAGTTTTGTGTGTTGTCGGAAAATGCGTAGAAGTGGCTAACAGGCTCAAGCAGAATACCTCGCTTGGCCGCTTCGGCAATCAAGCTCCCTACCTCGACGCCATCCGGAGCTCGAACCCAGCATGTAGTCCCACCTTGGGAATGCGTAGTCACACTATACTGCTGCAGGGTGTAATTTAGCGCATCGCGAAGCGCTATCCAGCGCGCTTGAAATATTTGACTTAACCGCAGCATATAGGTGTCGTAATGCCCTAAAGAAAGGAAGTAGGCTGCAGCCCTCTGGTTGTTCAAAGGAGGGCTTCGAACCATTAACTGACGCAGGGATCGTGCCGCTTTAATCAGTTCTGGTGCGGCCACCATAAAACCTAAGCTCACGCCTGGCGCCAACACCTTGGACAAGCTTGATACATAAACCACCCGATTTTCGCTGTCGATGCTTCGCAATGCCGGATGTTGTGAACCCAAATAATTGGTCTCATTTTCAAAATCGTCTTCGACAATTAAAAA
Organism: uncultured Cellvibrionales bacterium; assembly: GCA_913063225.1. Lineage (GTDB taxonomy): Bacteria > Pseudomonadota > Gammaproteobacteria > Pseudomonadales > GM7GCV1 > JABJGI01. Next base: position 94,179 of record CAJXYP010000008.1, on the reverse strand, counting down.
ATCAAACTGCCGCGCTTTTTCCAAAAGAGCTTCGCGACGCTCCATGGACATGGTCACGGCTGTAGGCACTTGATGACTAGGGGTGATAAAAAGCAATTCAGCCTGATTCAGATTGTCATCAACTAAGAGCCCATCTGCATCCACCGCTTGATGAATTAAGGAAGTGCCACGCTGTGCGAGCATTTCTCTAAGATCGGGATTGCAGGGTTCTTCAATCGCTACGGGAACCGTGGCGTCTACTAATAACTGCACCAAGATGTATATCGCCTGTTCCGCGCCGACGGTGATTAGAATCTCTTCCGCTTTAGCCTGTATGCCTCGTCTTGGCAGGACCTTGGTGCGAATCTCCTCGATAAGCATACGGTCGTCCACATCGTCGTTATGTGTGGACCATTGATTTACATCACGCACACCCAAAGACAGGCGGGTTGCCTCTCTCCAAGCCGCAATCGGGTAGAGAGACGCTTCAAACTGTCCGTCTAAAAATGGGTAGGGGTATTGCTGCCAGTTAGATGGATGATCAAACTTGCGGATATCGGCCTGCGCTCTTTTTACTCTCTGCGGCCAATCCAACTCATCAATCGAAGTGGGCCTGGTGGTATTTGGCTCGACGCGAACCTTGCCATCTAAAGCTGCATCGGCAACGTATATACCACTGCGCTCGCGGCTAACCAAAAACCCTTCATCAGTTAGCTGCTGATATACCAAGACAACGGTGTTACGGGCGACTCTAAGCTGGCTCGCCATTTTTCGCGATGAGGGCAACCGACTACCCGGCGGAAAAGATCCAGAACTAATGGCATCAACCAGCTTTTGCCGAATTTGACTTTGCAGATTCAAAGGGCTGGTTGGATCCAAATAGATGATAGCGTCGCTCATAGCACTCCGGTAAAAAGGCAATCGGCAGCATCAAAAATGCATTCTTGATTTTGTATGAACTGGCTCCAAGGCTCAAGCAAAGTATTATGCAGCGGCAATCTCTTGAAGTGCTTGATCGGCTGCCACATAAGGCAAGTTCAGTGCTTCTGCCACCGCTGAACAGGTGATCATTCCATCCTTAACATTGAGACCCTGTAACAATCCTGCATCTCGTCTAAGCGCTCCGGCCACCCCCAAATTCGCAATGGACAATACGTAGGGTAAGGTCGCGTTATTTAGTGCAAAGGCAGAAGTTCTAGGCACCGCACCGGGTATATTGGCAACGCAGTAGTGAACCACTTCACCCACCTTATAGGTCGGATCCTGGTGCGTAGTTGCCCTGGAGGTTTCAAAACAGCCGCCCTGATCAATTGCCACATCAACAATTACCGCGCCGGGCTTCATTCTTTTGACTTGCTGCTCACTGAGTAACCTCGGAGCGGAGGCGCCAGGAATAAGCACAGCACCAATAACTAGATCGGCTTCCAGAGCTAGTTGCTCTAATGTTTGTGGAGTTGAATATAAAACCTTAGCTGAGTTGCCAAACTGACTATTCAGCTGGCGCAAACGCGGCAATGATCGATCCAAAATAGTTACTTCAGCGCCCAATCCAACGGCCATAGTTGCAGAGTTTTCACCGACAACACCACCGCCAATTACCAATACCTTAGCTGGAGCCACGCCGGGTACGCCTCCCAATAATACGCCGGCTCCACCCTGAGCTTTTTCCAAACAATGGGCTCCTGCCTGAACCGCTAAGCGGCCCGCCACTTCACTCATGGGTGCCAATAATGGCAAACTGCCTAGACTATCTACAACGGTTTCGTAAGCGATCGCCGTAACACCAGACTCTAGCAACAACTTAGCCTGCTCTAGATCTGGAGCCAGATGCAAATAGGTAAAAAGGATTTGTCCCGGACGAAGTTTTTTACACTCCTCTGGCTGTGGCTCCTTCACCTTCACCACCATATCAACCTGCCTGAACACTTCGTCGGCATTGGCGGCAATTTGCGCTCCAGCATCTATATAATCTTGATCACTCAAACCAATACCCATTCCTGCATTGGTTTCCACCAATAGGCTGTGACCACTGGCAACAAGTTCAGCCACACTGGCAGTGGTAAGGCCAACACGATACTCGTGATTCTTAATTTCTTTGGGAACACCTATCAACATTTCTACAGCCTCTCTATATTTTTTCAGATTACTGGCCACTACCGACCTTCTTAGACTGAGTATTTTAAAAAGAGTCGCTCGAAATAGGTTGCGAAATATTTGAATAAAAACTGGTATTTTTAGAATATTATGCGAATAATTAGGGTCTATATTGATAATTATTCTAATAAATATGATGGACAAGACAGATAAGCTAATTCTCAATCTTCTACAAAAAGATGGCCGACTGAGTAATTCCGAACTCGCTAAACAAGTCAATCTTTCGGAGTCGGCCTGCTTACGTAGAGTCAAAATTCTTAGCGATGAAGGCGTGATCGAACGATACGCCATGATTGTAAATCAGAAAAAAGTCGGCAAGCCCGGTAACGTTTTTATCGAAATCACTTTAGAAAGCCAACAGCAGGGTGACCTAGCCGCTTTTGAGCAAGCTGTCCGCGATGTTCCTGAGGTAATGGAGTGCTACCTAATGACTGGAGATTACGACTACCTATTAAGAGTAGTAGTTGCTGACACGCCAGATTATGAAAGAATCCATCATGACTACCTCACGCGATTACCCAAGGTTGCGCGCGTAAGATCAAGTATCGCCTTAAGAGCCATCGCCAAGCGCACTACGGTACCTATTTAACAATAGCGAGGCGTAGCTAACCATAAACCGGAAACTTGGCGCAAAGCGCTAAAGCCTTAGTTTTGACATCAGGAACTACAGTCTCTGATGTGCCGCTCTCAAGAGAATCCAAAACGTCACAGATCCAGTTAGTCAGCAGCTCAGTTTCGGTCTCTTTAAACCCTCTGGTAGTTATCGCTGGAGTACCAACACGCAGTCCCGATGTCACAAAGGGTGACCTTGGATCTTTAGGCACTGCGTTTTTGTTTACCGTGATATTGGCTTCGCCTAACGCGGCATCCGCGTCAGTTCCGGTGTATTCCTTACCTATTAGATTGACCAGCATCAGGTGGTTATGTGTACCGCCCGATACGATATCTATTCCTCGACCCATAAAGGTAGCTGCCATCACTTTTGCATTGGCGACCACTTGCTTCTGATAAACCCTGAACTCAGGTTCTAGGGCTTCTTTGAAGGCAACAGCTTTACCGGCAATCACATGACAAAGAGGTCCACCTTGACCACCGGGAAATACCGCTGAGTTAAATTTCTTTTCTAAATCCGGATTAGCCTTGGCCAAAATAATTCCACCGCGAGGGCCACGCAAAGTTTTATGTGTTGTGGAAGTACATACATCGGCAATTTGAATAGGGCTGGGATAAACACCCGCGGCAATAAGACCAGCAACGTGCGCCATATCTACCATAAACCAAGCGCCAACCTTGTCAGATATTTCGCGGAACCTTTGCCAATCAACAACTCCAGAATAAGCAGAGAAACCAGCGATAATCATTGCCGGTTTATGCTCAAGAGCGAGTGCTTCTACTTGATCGTAATCGATCTCACCGGTATCAGCGTTTAAACCGTACTGAACGGCGTTGTAGATCTTGCCGGAAAAACTGGGTTTAGCACCGTGAGTAAGATGTCCACCATCCGCAAGGCTCATGCCTAATATGGTATCTCCCGGTTTGCATAGTGCTAGAAATACCGCAGCGTTTGCCTGTGATCCAGAATGGGGTTGTACATTTGCGTAGTCGGCTCCAAAGAGCTCTTTAACGCGATCGATAGCTAGCTGTTCTGCCGTATCTACATATTCGCAGCCACCGTAATAGCGTTTGCCGGGATAACCCTCAGCATACTTATTCGTGAGGGCTGTACCCTGGGCTTCCATTACCGCCGGGCTGGTGTAGTTCTCAGAAGCAATTAGCTCAATGTGCTCTTCTTGGCGCACTTCTTCTTTGGCAATAGCAGAGGCGAGTTCGGGGTCATAGCTGGCTATAGATACGGATTTATCAAACATTTCAGGTCCAAATTCAGGGGGTTAGAGGCAAAAATTTAGGTCGCGAATTGTACACCAGAGATTAAAATATTGAGATGCATATTTGATCTATTTTTAGTCAAATACCTTCTATCGAAATTACCAAATATTCCAACTAAATCAACACCAAGTAGCTTATCTGCGGCAGTGAGAGTAAGCTGCACGCCGATTCCAATGCCTACACCTTTAATTACCGCGGTTTATCTCTAAAGCGCGCTCGAGATTTATTTATGAAGTTTGCCGAAATGGGCCTATGCCAAGCCCTGCAAGATGCTGTTACTAGTAAGGGTTACGAAACCCCCTCGCCTATTCAGGAAAAAGCTATCCCTATCATTCTGGAAGGCAAGGACGTTATGGCTGCGGCTCAAACTGGTACGGGCAAAACCGCTGGCTTCACATTACCGATTTTGCAAAACCTTCTAGCAGGGGAGTCTGCTCGGCCGAATCAAGCACGAGTGCTAGTGTTGACCCCTACCCGTGAACTGGCCGCACAGGTTGGCGAAAGTGTTCAAACTTACGGCAAAAACCTAACGCTACGTTCCACCGTAGTATTTGGCGGCGTAAAGATAAATCCGCAGATGCAGAAATTGCGTCGCGGTGTTGATGTTCTAGTAGCCACACCCGGAAGATTGCTGGATTTACATAACCAGAACGCAGTTAAATTCGATAATTTGGAAGTTCTGGTTCTGGACGAAGCCGATCGCATGCTGGATATGGGCTTTATTCATGACATCCGCAAGATAATCTCGAAGCTACCTAAAGAACGCCAAAACCTGATGTTTTCGGCGACTTTTTCTAGAGATATCCGCGAATTGGCTAAAACCATAGTTCACGACCCTGTAGAAATTTCCGTGACTCCAGAAAACGCAGCTGCGCCCACGGTAAAACAGTGGATCGTACCGGTAGATAAGAAGAATAAGTCACGGCTTTTAATACATCTGATCAAAGAAAATAACTGGGGTCGGGTATTGGTATTTTCCCGCACTAAACACGGCGCTAATAAGCTAACCAAACAACTAGACGCAGCTGGAATTCGAGCCTCAGCGATCCATGGAAATAAGAGCCAAGGCGCACGAACTAGGGCTCTCACAGAGTTCAAAGCAGAAAAAGTACAGGTATTGGTAGCAACAGATATCGCCGCGCGCGGCCTGGATATCGAGCAATTACCTCAGGTAGTAAACTTCGATTTACCCAATGTCCCGGAAGATTATGTCCACCGTATTGGCCGAACTGGCAGAGCCGGAGCCGAAGGACAGGCGGTTTCTTTGGTGAGCGCTGATGAACTACAACAGCTGAAAGATATTGAAAAGGTTACCAAAAAACTACTGATTCGGGAGTACGAAGAAGATTTTTATCCAGAGCACGATATTCCGGAAACCCGATTAAACCTTAGCGCCGACAAACCCAATAGGTCGAAGAAGCCCAAAACATCTCAGGGTCCCAGGCAGGGACAATCTCAGGGCAGAAACCAGAGTAGGAATGAGGGCCGGAACGAGAGCAGAAACCAGAACAAATCCCATGGACAAGGCCAAGGTGGTCAAAATCAGAATGGACAACCAAAAAACCCTAGAAACTCTCAAAAAAGAAGGCGCCCTGCTGGAAATCCGCAGTCTGGTGGCGGATCTCAGCCCTCGGGACAGCGACAAGGGAACCCGAATAAGGAAGTAGATGGCAATAGCATGTCTGGCTTTTCCGGTTCCGATCCCTGGGGAAGAAACAACCCCGACTCAGCTAATCCGCCCAAAAATTCCAACCGCCCCCAATCAAGCGACAATGATCAGAGAGGGAATCGGGGCAATTCAGGTAGTGATGACAACAGAGGCAATAGGGGCTAAATAGCACTGCCCCAAAAGGAACATTTACTCCGCGGGAGTTTTGGGCTCCGCTGACTCAGCGGCCGGCACCGGTTCGGAAGCTGGCGCCTCAGAATTAGTTTCAGGTGTTTCACCAATCTCTTGTTCTGGTTCCTGCTCAGCAGCTTTACGTTGTCGCTTTTCTTCTTTCTTCTTTTTTTTTGCGAGTTCGCGCTGACGCTTAGCAAAAGAGTAATTTGGTTTAGCCATTAAGCAATCCTTGTAGTTGAAACTTCAGTCTAGTGGATATGAACCTACAAAGCTTTCAACTTGTGTATTTATATCTCCAGAAAATGGCATTTTGCCGTTACATAGCCAATAGATCGACTGGTTGCATGCATCTGTCCGTATTGTTACTAACCTCCTGACGGCCTAGTGCAGGTACCAGAATACGGCGACAAAGTGACAGGCCGAACCCAGCACTACGAATACATGCCAAATAAAGTGGGCGAATTTCCAGCGACTATCCAGAACAAAAAATACTATGCCAAAGGTATACGCCAAGCCCCCGGCCAAAAGCCAGAACAAACCTGCCTGAGGTACTGCCGCTATCATCGGTTTGATGGCAATAACAATTATCCAACCCATTACCAGATATAGCAGGTTGGAGGCCAGTGGGTATCTGATTCCATAGATGGACTTAAACAGAATGCCAAAAACCGCCAAACCCCAAATTACACCAAACAAGCTCCAGCCCCAGGCACCGCCCAAAGAAACCAATAAAAATGGCGTATAGGTACCAGCAATCAAAATGTAGATGGCGCAGTGATCGAGTATTTCAAATACTCGCTTGGCTTTTCCGGGTTTTAGTGCATGACAAATGGCTGAGGCCAAATAGAGCATAAATAGACTGACACCAAATATGCTGGAACTAACAATATTCAAGGCTCCACCCTTTTGCACTGCGCCGACAATTAGAACGGGAGTGGCGATAACCGCCAAAAGAGCCGCGACACCGTGGGTAATCGAATTAGCTAGTTCTTCGCCAAAAGATTGTCGGCGAATAGGCTCAGGGATATTGGCCATTTATTTGGTCTTTGACTAATAGCCAGAGAGTGTAGCCCCAGCCGAATATTAGTTCTCGACTATTTATCTGCAATTTTTATTCAACCAAAAGGTTGAATAAAAAAATACACAACAATTATCAGCGGTTTTGAAATCCGTCAGCGATCCGACCCGACGTTCGATTCTGACTTTACTGATTCAGCAGGGTCCTATGCGCGTGACTAACTTAGCAGCTCACTATGATATGAGACTTAACGCGGTGTCAAAACACATTAAGGTTTTGGAGTCAGCGGGTCTGCTAATGCGCAAGACCATCGGCCGTGTTCATCTTATAGAGGCCAACCTATATCCGGTTGCGGAAATAGAAGAATGGTTTGTAAGCCTGCGATCCATATGGGATTTACGACTACATAAACTTGAAAGTATCCTGAAAACGGAGCGCAAAAATATCTGAACTAACACTGAATGTATCAAGAACCATTAAGGCACCAATTGAATCGGTTTCTAACGCCTGGTTCGACCCCGAAATGCTGGCGCAATTAATGACGCCCGGCGAGGGCGTGACCGTTCCTAGAGCGGACGCAGACCCTCGTGTTGGCGGCAACTTCAATATCATTATGCTGGTAGGCGAAAACGAATTACCCCACGGGAGCGAGTACCTCTCTATCAATCCTCATTCACAACTTATATTTATCTGGCAGTCGGGACGCTCAGTTGATGGCCTCACAGTTTCACTAAATTTTACCGAAACCAACGGCGGTACCAATGTGGAACTAACTCAAGTGAAATTTTTGGACGAAGCAGCGCGTAATGATCACCAAGGTGGCTGGACCGCGATCCTTTCTTGCCTCGACTCTGCCCTTGGTTAGGCGCTCTGAACTAGAAGTAATACAACTAAGTTGTATACGAACAAATATAATCCATAACCGTTTCAATTTTTAATAGAAACTTGGAATCCACAGGAATTTCAAAAACATCCCCAGAGCCAATTTTTCGCCACTCAGATTCGTTGGGCAGCAATACTTCCAGATCGCCCGCTAGAACTTCTACTATTTCTTTCTCCGCTGTTTCGAACTCGTAGTCGCCCGGCAGCATAATACCGAGAGTTACTCGTGAGCCATCAGCCCGTAATACAGTGCGGCTGGTTACCTTGCCATCGAAATAGATATTCGCGGCTTTCACGAGAGTTACATTTTCAAATTGGGACACTTACTTCTCCATTTAAAGAATTTTTAATAGCCATACTGGATATTGAATTACTTGGCGAGACTCAATATATCTACTCACTCTAGCAATTTGAAGGAGATAGCGGCGATAAATCCAAAGATAGTGCCTACTCCCGTAGCGATTGGGCCACCTCGGTGAACCGCCTCGGGAATCATGGCAGCAGCGATCATGGTCAACATCGCACCGGCAGCAACGCCTTCTATTCCGACAACGTAAGTATGGGATAGCGCACCACCCAGAGAGTAGCCCAAACCGGCGCCGATTCCCGTCATAACCATTAGTGACAGCCATAGAGAAAAAACTTTCGAGGGTTTCATTCCTTGGTTTTTCATGCCCACAGAACTAGACAGCGCCTCAGGGAAATTAGAAAGGAATAGGCCCGCCATTAGGGTATAGGGCACCACATCGAAAAACCCGGGGGACACTCCGACACTTTGATAGGTAAGTAGAATAGCGACTAAACCCGTACCGATAACGAAACTTTCGGGGATGCCGTCCAATAATATTCCGAGCCAAATAGCCATCGGCGCACCGCGATGCTCTTCATGGGCCGCTCGAAGCTGCTGAGGACTAGGTATTTCTACGCCCGTTTTTAGCGCGTTGCTCGCTTCCTTAGCCCAATCATCTTCGGCCTGCTCTCGCTTTCGACGATTTTGGCCCAGCTCATCCAGCCGTTCAGCAACTATATTTCGCAAGGATTGATCAAGCTCGGGATACTCACCACGCAATTGATCGAAGGATTCTTTTCTCAGCATCAGACAGTGAACCCCCTTGGTAGCAACTGCCATTGCTGAGCGCCGCGCTCCGGTCAGAAGGCCCATTTCACCCAGCACGGTTCCGGAGCCTAGCGTTTTGAATTCGATGCCGTCTTGTATGAGCTTAACTTCACCATCGCGGATAAAGTAGAGTTCCTCCCCCTCTTCTCCTTGTCGAAACAGAACTTCATTTTTATTAAAATGAATCGGCATCACTAGATCCACTAAATCTTGAACTGCGACCTCAGGAACAGATTGAAGCATTGTTATGGATGAAAGATCTCGTAAAACACCAATTTGCCGTTGTTTTTTTCTTTTGCGTAAACCAGGCCATAGTAGTTGCCGATTTACGTAAAAACCCCCCATGCGCATTCACCAGCTGATCAAGTACGACAAAAGAAATACAGCCTACAAACATACCCACAACCAAAGAGCCAAAAGAAGCTATAGCAGCGCTTCTAGCCTGACCATCTAGGTCTCCCGCCGACGTTATCGCGTTAAGCGTGGGCGCTACCAATTCGACGGCAAGGGCCGCAAATAGCGCACCCGCTCCGAATGCCGCCAGAAAGCCAATAACAGTGCGTTTAGGTTGAGTAATCAGTCCTACCCAAGAACCTAATGGTAGAGAAGCAGCACTGATTATTCCAAGAAGAAAAGCCCAAAATAGGTATGTGTAACTGAAGTCCATCTATTCCTCGCAAATGTTTGGTTGATGGATCAGCAATCGCTCTGAAACAAACTGTTGTGGGCTAGCCACCAAGTTTTTATGCTTCCAATTGCCGGTAGGCGGACTTGATAAATCGAGGACTACAAATGGCTAGAAAAACCAGATCCACCAATCCAGTATTAGTAATTCTCTGACGCACCTCAGTTGGTATAATCAGGATATCCCCTTCTGTAACTGTTTGAGCTTCTGATTCTCCTATTTCAGCTAACCCTTCGCCTTCCAGTATCAGATATCGCTCGGTTATGCCTTTAAGGGCATGCCATTTAGTTGTTTTACCTGGTTCAACTCGAGCGCGCGCAACTGAAACCTCAGGGTCGTCGGAGGAGTTCGACAGCTCGTTAATAAAGCAGCCTTCTTCAAAGAAGTACTCCATGTCTGGCTGGTACTTTTTTACGTCTGAATTCATAAGTTAAACCATAATTCCAATTTCAGGATTGCGCACGGTAGTCGGCGTAAACCTCACCGGCACCAGCTATCAATTTTTCGTGTGCGGCTTCACGCCAAGTTTCCTTGATCGCCGCGTCATACCAAGCCCGCATCGAATTGGTATACAGTAATCGCTGTACATATTGCATTGCCCTTTCACTTAAACTGAGGCCATAGACTTGCACCCGAAACGCCACTGGACAATAAAATGCGTCTACGGCAGTAAAACTATCCCCCGCCAAAAATGGCCCGCCAAATTGTTCCAGGCCTTGAGCCGATAATTCATCAAGCCGATCCAGATCCTTCTGCAAATCTGAATCTATGGCCGACATCCGAACGCGTTGTCCGCAAGACATTGAACACTGGTTTCTGAGCGCTGGAAATCCCGAGTGCATCTCGGCAGAAGCACAGCGCGACCAGGCTCTCGCCGCAGAGCCTTCAGGCCACACGCCGGGGTGTTTTTCCGCCAGATATTCAGTAATAGCAAGAGAGTCCCAAATTGTAGTATCGCCATCCGAGAGGCAAGGAACCAGGCCACTAGGGCTGAAAGTTCGAAACTCATCCCAATTACTATCATCAGAAAAAACGAAGAGATTTTCTTCGAAGGGAATAGATAATTCAGTCATTAACACCCAAGGCCGAAGTGACCAAGAAGAATAATTTTTGTTAGCTATAAATAGCCTATACATAGGGAACCTCGGTTTCGCGATGCTTGGTTTTAAAACTCGTTAAGCTGCCAGTCGTATTCGTAAGAAAGCCTACCCTCATTAGTGCTTAATCTTTCTGCCAATTTAGTCGGCACATGTCGACTTAGAGCCGCTCATACTTCTTGATCAGTAGTTCCAAAACCTTCTCTATACCAATCAAGAATTGAGGCCCCCTAGCTTTCCATTGTCATCAAAATATACTCCGCGAGCATGACTCACATACTCCGAAGCGGCACGATTTAGCAGCCCCTCTGAATTGGCTGAAGTGAAGGCCGCGGGCTGTAAGTTCGGGCAACCCAAGCTGGCACCATTCACGGTAAAATGAATTCTATAGTCGTTCCAAATAGGTCTCAGAATTCGATGTTCGATATCGTTAAGCGTCAACGGTTCCAAAGCCACTTACGCAACCACGTCATCTCAGGGTCCAAAGCCATAAAAAATGAAAATACTAGTCGGTGATATTTGCGATCGATCATTCTAGTTCCAGATATTATTCGCTACGATTGGCGAAGGGCTGACCTAAAAGTTTATCCAATCTCATGTCTTTAGGTTCGCGATAGTTTGCAATACCAATGGTCATTCCCTGATGACCTTCCAAGGGTTGGTCACAATAAGTTCCAAATAAACTGTCCCACCAGGGTAAGAAAAAACCGTAATTACTATTGGTTTCTCTGGGTATCACCGAATGATGCACCCGATGCATATCCGGGGTAACTATTAGCCTACGCAAGGCTTTGTCCAGTTGAACCGGAATACTGAAATTGCTGTGATTAAACATTGCCGACGCATTCAAAAGCACCTCAAATACCAAAACGGCAATTACCGGCGGACCGAGCAACAGCACAAGTAATAACTTGATACCCATAGACATCGCTATCTCTACTGGATGAAAACGAATGCCGGTTGTTACATCAAATTCTAAATCTGTGTGATGCACTCTATGTAGCCGCCACAACATCGGTGACACATGAAAGAGCACATGTTGAAAATATATCGCCATGTCGAGCAACAGAATAGAAAGAACAAACGAGAGCCACAGTGGTAGATCAACCAAATTGAACAAGCCCCAGGATCGATCTTCCGCAATAACCGCCATGCCTACCGCAAGAACCGGGAAGCAAAGTTTTACGATCAGAGAATCCAATACCACAATGCCGAGATTATTTGACCATCGAAATAATCTTGGCATTTCTCGGCGTCGTCTCGGTAACAAGGCTTCAAAGATCGCCATAAGCACAAAGACACCCAGAAAGAACGACATCCGCAACATCCCTTCATTTTGCAAAAGTACTTCAGACATACGGTTTCCCGGACCTAGACCAGTTCATAGTGTTTTACCTCTGGCGGACCAGCGAAGTAAGGATGGATTAAGGCACGCCATTTCTGGTAATTCTCAGACTCTCTAAACCCAACCGTATGATCTTGCAGCTGCTGCCATTTAACCAAAACAATATAGCGGTTTCTATCTTCGACGCACCTTTGCAGTTCGTGAGAAATATATCCATACATACTGGAAATATACTGCCCTGCTTCGGCAAAAGCCGCTTCGTATTTTGCCTCTTGCCCCGGTTCAATATTAATTGTGGCTATTTCTAGAATCAAAGTTCCCCCTTCGTCCGCAATTTTTTTTGGATCAATATCATTCAATAAATGCACCCATGCTAAGCCTATCTTCTACATCAAAACCCAATGGCCTATAGAACGCCGCTACCTCAGTATTAGTAGAGCGTATTTGCAGCTTAACCTTTGCGCAACCAAGGCTCTTAAGTTCCTCAATTGCATCACCTACAAGCTGCTCACCAATTCTTTGCCGACGATATTCGGACAAGACCGCACCCCGTATAGCCAGCCTCGATGTCCGTCGTAGCCAGCCATACAGGCGCCGATGAGTTGCCCGTCGAGCTCACCAACAAATATTAGATCATCTACTACCAGCTTGGCGTCAATAACTGACTCAGGCGCATTGTGGGCGGCTGGGTCTGGAAATACTTTGCTCCAAAGCGCGACTAGTGGAGCTCTATCTGCTTCTTTATACTTACGTATGTCCATATCAGCCTTCGTGTGAGTAGACCTGTTTTACCCGCTCTGCCGGAATTCGTAATTGTGCTAGAAGGTATTCTTTAAAAGAATCTGTGTAGGGCTGATTATCAATAGCCAACTTCGTACAAAATAGCCAAGCGTCACGTTCGTCACCACCAATTCTGAATCGCTGGTGCGCTTGCGGAATACTGATGCCGCCATAGGTTTCTGAGTAAAGCCTTGGGCCACCCAACCAACCGCTTAGAAAATAGACTAATTTTTTGCGCACCGGCTCAAGGTCTTTGCCATGCATTTTCCGAATTTTCTGAGCCCCGGGAATACGGTCCATGTTGTCGTAAAAATCTTCTACCAGCGTTGTGAGCCCAGCTAGCCCGCCGGCGGCCTGGCAAGAAGAATCTGTCACTCCATAGTTATCTTTATTTAACTGCATTTTTTAGTTCTATTCCGGGACAAAAAATAGGCATTTTGCATAAAATTTGGAAATTACTTAACAAGTGTTAAACCTAAGCCCGAATAAGCACTAGGCAGGATAGAGTAACTGATATAAAAGAATTAAGGGGATCAGATCAATGCATAAACTTCCAAGTACTTTGACGCGCTATTCATTCGTATTGGCGCTTTTATCTTTTTTTGTGTCAATGCCCGCAAGCGCTCATCACTCCTACGCCATTTACGATATCGATAATAAAATCGAACGCGTTGGGGTACTAAAAGAATTCAACTGGATTCAACTGGATTCAACCGCATATCACTATGGTGGTTGAATCTATCTGCGCTGATGGCCGCGTTGAGCGCTGGGCAATAGTAACTAAGGCTATACGCTTATGGGAACGCGATGGCCACGATAAAGACTTTGCAGCAATTGGCGAAACCATAACCATATTGGGCTGGCCAGCTCGCAGCGGCAGAGAAGAAATGGCCTTAAGCGCAATCACTTCTGAGAAAGTCGGCTTTATGGAAATGCGCGATGTTATTAACCAACGTGGCTCGCGCGACAATCTGCCTGAAAATACTATCTCGCCTAACGATTGCCAATAGTTTAGAGACGTCGGGGCAATCGCCCCGACGTCAATACCAACCCGCTTATAGTTAAGCCGTTTCAGCGACTCAGATTTTGATTTTAGTTGGCGCAAAAGCTGGACGAAATCGGTTAAACAATCCTAAGCCGGCAACTATTAGCAGGCTACCCCATATCAATCGGGCAGTCAGGTTTTCACCGTTTAGTGCATAACCCAACCAAATGGCGGCAGCTGGCGTTATTAGCGGTATTAGAGACACCATATTTACTGATATCCGCTGCATCAAATAAAAGTAGCCGAGAAATCCTAACACTGACCCCACGGAACCAAGGTAGAGCAACGCCAGCAGCGATTTAGTCGTAAATGCTTCTGGCAAATCCTGATCAAATATAGCCCACCAGAGAATTAGCGCTATGCAAGATACACAAAGGGTTCCCCATAGTTGCTGAACCGGGCGGACGTCTGAAGCAAAACGCTTTACGTAGATGCTGCTGATGGCAAAAACCATTACTGCTAGCAATAGCATAGCGATGCCGATATATGCATCACTACCTAATTCCTTGCCGTCAATGAATATCACGGCCAACCCAGTTGTCGCCACCCCTAAAGCTATATAGCGCCCCATTGTCATATTTGATTCGCCAAGCAATAGCCCCGAGAGCAACCCAACAAAAAACGGCGATAGCCCGAACAGAACCGATACCAAGCCGGACGGAATGTATTGAGCACCCATATATACAAGAGGCATGGCCGGACAAATACCTAAGCCTGCCGCCAGGTAGAGTTTCCAATTTTTATGTAGGTCCAAGCCGCGCACACCCATGGCAGGCGCAGCAATAGTCATAATCACCAGAGAAATTAACATCCTCAGGGTGATGGACTCGATTGGTGACATGGTGGCACTGCTCCACTGAATCATCAGGGGCGTGGTTGACCATATAACCACTACAAAGGCATAGGTAGCTGGGACCGACATTTCTTGTCTCCTCATTAGTGTCGGAAAATTACGCAGGCTCGGATGATTCATAAAATATTCGAGCTATGTTCAACAACCCAGAAAGCAAAAAAGCCGCAGGGTCTTGGACGCTGCGGCTTAAGTTCGATCAATTAAAATATAGCTTAGTCGAAACTCTCCGCATTGTGCGCACGAATACGCGCACCGGCCAGCCAAAGGCTTACCGGCTTATTTACACAATGTTGAAGCATTTCAGCGTTCATTTTTAAATGACCAAATTCTTAATAACTAATTTAGGCCGCGCATTCTACGCCTCCTTTCCACCATTAAAAAGCCTTGTATTGAGAAGCTCTATTTGAAACAGCAGGTATAAAAAAACCCATTGAAGGGGCTTTTTAGAATGGAGGTCGGTTAGAGGTGTGCGTCAACTATGCTTAGCAACTGAGTTGCACTTGGCCGAGTACGATAATCAACGTCTACATGTGACCACAGGAGTTGTCCGCCTTGTTGAATAAGAAAACTAGATGGTACCGCCATGGAGTGGTGATCTTGGCCTGAAAAGGCTTCCATATCGGTTCCACGAGCCAAACGAGCTTCGTAGTCTTCCTGAGCCACACGCAGCACCACGTTATAGGCTTCATGGGCGTCTAGGTCAGAGTCAGACATTACCTGAAAAGGGACTTCATAGGCTGCGGTAAGCAATGCAGAGGCATCAGGTTCATCAACGCTAACCAATAAGGGTATTACCGAACGATCTTCAAACATTGAATACTTAACCGAGATATCTCGAATCTGCGCATTGCAGTATGGGCACCAGCCGCCACGATAAAAGATCAGTAATACGTTTTGGTCCGCCCATAACTCAGACAGAGTTACTGGCACGTCTTCGATGGAGTTTAGCGTTGCGTCAGGCGCCTGACTACCGGCCTCAATACCTAAGCCCTCAGAAAGAGTACCTAATGATTCTTCACTAGCTTCGTTGTATTCGCGCGGATCACGAATAGTAACCTGTGCAAAAGCCACTTGAGCACAAAAAAATAAAATCAGCGCTAGCCAAAGTTTATTTGAGAAAATATTTGAAGACATAGTTGTCCCTCCCTAAATTAGCCAGCAAGATTACTCGCATAAACCAATAAGTTGCGTTAAATGATCGTTAAGAGTTGTTAGCCCTTGTACCAGCGCACTAGTTCCGATAATTTGCGCGCCTATTATATTCTATCTTCCGCAAGTATCAATTTTGGTTCGGTAACCCATGTCTCAATACGTTTACACCATGAATCGCGTCGGCAAAATCGTTCCGCCCAAACGCGAAATTTTGAAAGATATCTCTCTGTCATTTTTCCCAGGTGCAAAAATTGGCGTGCTCGGATTAAATGGATCGGGAAAATCTACATTACTGAAAATAATGGCGGGCATTGATACCGACATTTTAGGTGAAGCGCGGCCCATGCCAGATATTCGCATTGGCTACCTTCCCCAAGAACCTCAGCTAGATGACGATAAAACCGTTAAAGAGAATGTTGAAGCAGGCTTGGACGAGCCACTAACCGCCCTGCGTGAACTGGAAGCGGTTTATGCTGCGTACGCTGAACCTGAGGCTGATTTTGATCAGTTGGCAAAAACCCAAGAGCGCCTAGAAGCCGTTATTCAATCTTGGGATGCACACAATCTAACTAATAGTATGGAACGGGCTGCCGACGCTCTGCGACTTCCGCCATGGGATGCTGTGGTTAGTAATCTTTCTGGGGGCGAGCGCCGTCGCGTCGCTCTTTGCAAATTACTTCTATCTCGCCCGGACATGTTACTTTTAGATGAGCCCACTAACCATTTGGATGCGGAATCTGTCTACTGGCTAGAGCGCTTTTTAGCAGATTTTTCCGGCACCGTTGTTGCCGTAACTCATGATCGCTATTTTCTGGACAATGTTGCCGGATGGATTCTTGAACTGGATAGAGGTCATGGCATTCCTTATGAAGGTAACTACTCGACCTGGCTGGAAACTAAAGAAGCCCGGCTTGGGCAAGAGACTCGCGAAGAAAGTGCCCGGCAAAAAGCTATCAGGCAAGAGCTGGAATGGGTGCGCTCAAATCCAAAAGGGAGGCAGTCAAAAAACAAAGCGCGACTATCCCGCTTTGAAGAGCTAAATTCCAAAGACTTTCAGCAGCGCAATGAAACAAATGAGATATACATTCCACCGGGACCTCGCCTAGGTGATGTCGTTGTGGAGTTTAAAGATGTCAGCAAATCGTTTGAAAACAAAGCACTATTCGACAAGCTGAATTTTAGTATTCCCAAAGGTTCAATTGTTGGCGTTATAGGCGGCAACGGTGCAGGAAAATCAACTTTGTTCCGCATGATTGAAGGCAATGAAAAAGCAGATTCCGGCGAAATTCGCATTGGCGAATCTGTTCAACTAGCCCTTGTAGAACAATCTCGTGAAAGCCTTGATGACGATAAAAATGTCTGGGAAGTAATCTCTGGTGGTTCAGACGTCCTACAAATTGGCAATTACGAGGTTAGCTCTCGAGCTTACGTTGGCCGATTTAACTTCAAAGGATCTGACCAGCAAAAACGGGTTGGCGATCTTTCAGGTGGGGAGCGCGGTCGACTGCATTTGGCCAATACGCTTAAGCAAGGCGCAAATCTATTATTGCTGGATGAGCCCTCGAATGACCTAGACGTAGAAACGCTTCGAGCCCTTGAAGAAGCAGTTATTAACTTTCCTGGCTGTGCCATGGTTATCTCGCATGACCGCTGGTTCCTAGATCGCGTTGCCACCCATATTCTGGCATTCGAAGGCGATAGTGAAGTGCAGTTTTTTGAAGGTAACTTCAGCGAATATCACGAAGACCTGATAAACCGTAAAGGCGAAGATACCACTCCCGAACGAGTTAAATATAGGCGGTTAAACTAGAGTGCGGGCTAGATTTAAGGGTTAACAAAAAGGGCTAGGTTTTTCGAACTAGCTCTTTGGCAGACGAAGGGCAGCGCATAGTCCGCCCTCATCGCAATTGACCAGCTTCAAGCTCCCGCCCAAGGCGGTGGCAGCTCGAAGTGCAATGCTCAGGCCCAGACCAAAGCCTTCGACACTCTCGGACTGCAGCCGTGTAAAAGGTTGGATCATTAGTTCTATTTGATCTTCCGGAATACCTTCACCGGAATCTTCAACTCGAATTAACCAATCGTCCCCTTCTTCATCCAAGTAGACAAAAACTTCGCCCCCGGAATACTTAATAGCGTTCTCAATTAGGTTTTGTACTACTCGGTCGAAGAGCTGAATCGAAATTTCTAAATCAGCATTTTCGACGCTGAATCTGGAGGTAATCACCCTATCTTTAGCGCCAAACCTCATATCTTCAATAACGGCATTTAGCTCGTCGGGCAGTGATACCAGCTGCCGATCTACTGTGCCGCTTTCAGTTTTCGCCAGCAGCAATAGTTCAGATATCAGCGCCTTTAACGTTTCAACTTCTTGCTCGACGCGATCGTGCATAGCGATGTCGGCACCCTTTGCCTCGGCGTCATCGCGCGCTATGCCCGCGGCCACCTGCATACGTGCAAGTGGCGCTCTAAGTTCATGGGAGACATCGAAAAGCAAACGTTGCTTGGAATCGAGCAATTCTTGAATGTATTCCGACATTTCGTCAATAGAGGTAGCCAAATCTCCTATTTCGTCATGGCGACTCATTAGTTTGGCTTCGAGTTTTTGATCCAGATTTCCACCACGACCTAATAACTGAACGTGAGATTTAAGACGGGTAATGGGGCGCGTCAGTACTATCGTAAATAACCAGCTATATAGAAGTGATGTAAATAGAGCGATACCAAAAGACATCGGAGAAGCCAAATCTGGCAGCGGACTTCGCTGGGGAGGAATGCTGACATTGATTCGATAGAAGTAACCGCTATTAGTTGCTCGAAACATAATGTCTATTCTTCTGTTTTCGAGATCGAGCCAAT
Organism: uncultured Cellvibrionales bacterium; assembly: GCA_913063225.1. Lineage (GTDB taxonomy): Bacteria > Pseudomonadota > Gammaproteobacteria > Pseudomonadales > GM7GCV1 > JABJGI01. The sequence continues at coordinate 75,486 of CAJXYP010000008.1, read as the reverse complement.
CCCGGTCACCAAATACAATCCGGTCGTTAGCCACATCTAAAATAACCAGGGTGTCATTTCTACCCTCAATATTGCCAAGGTCTTCCCGTCTGCGAATATCGTTGCGCGAAAGACCTATTCCGAGCTCATAGCCTTCAATTATGTAGTTCGCCAAATTACTGTAGCGTTCGCTTACTTCAAATTCTGAAAAGCTTCTTTTGTACTCTGCTTCCAACCACACAACAGAAATACCGATAATCAACACGTATCCAACCCAAATGGCCAGGAAGAATTTCCAAAATAAAGTGCTGGTAGCGCGCATGGGTATCTTCTATTTGGCGAATTGGTAGCCAACACCTCGTACTGTGACAATTAGATCCCGGCCTTCAAAATGCTTACGTAAAGCTGTGCGTACTCGGCTTACATGCACATCAATACTTCTATCGTAAGGAGTCAATTCTCTGTGTAATACACGCCGGGTTAAATCTTCACGGCTAACCACTGAGCCTGCGTTTTTCATGAGCTCGTTCAACACATCAAACTCAGCGGTAGTCAGGGTTAGGCCGTCTTCGCCGATACTGGCTTGACGACTGCCGGAATCAACACAAATCCCATGTAACTCTATGCTGGCAGCCACTTCAGCTTTAACTTCACCAGAACGCCTTAATACCGCCTTGATACGGGCTAGTAATTCTCTCGGATTACAGGGTTTGGCAAGATAATCATCTGCACCCATTTCCAGACCTAAAATACGATCAATATCTTCGCCACGGCCGGTAAGCATAATCACGGGAATATTCCATCGTGAACGCACAATGGGCAATAACTCAAGACCGGTAATACCCGGCATCATTACGTCCACAACCAATAGATCGAAGTTGGAGTCAGATTGCAGTGCAGAAATCGCTTTTTCGCCAGAGGTAACAGATGAGGCCTCGAAACCGGCGTTTGTCAGATATTGACTGAGTAGTTCATTTAGCGACTTGTCGTCGTCTACCAATAGTATTCGTTCACTCAATTTAGACACCTTTACTTTCTATACGTTTTATAGATTTGCAGATTCCTGACATTCACCTAACAAAGTATAGGTACTGCCATCGAACCCCTGATCATAAACAAAGTACCCCTCGTCACAATAGGGGTACATTTCAAAATACATATTTAGCGCACGTTCCATTTCAGCTTGCCGTGGCGCAATTGAAACCGACGCTGACCTACCAGAAGCAGCATCTCCAGAACTCACCAACCTACCCCTGCGATTAAAATCCAAGCTGAAGGAAAAGCGTTTACTGCCATCCTGCAAAATCTCGGTATCAAATCGATCCGGCATTATTAACTGCTCTTTGCCAGCACAAGAAGCTGCCAAAACTCCGAATAATGCGAAAACAACCAAAGAATATTTAGATCTCCGATTCACGTAGGAACTGACCTTTTTACAATTTCTAGCATGCATTGTGAGCCTTGCTGGGCAAACAGTACCAGTATATTTGTAAATATCTGAAAAAAAGCGGCCCGAAGGCCGTATGTAATAAGCACTTATATCTAAACGAGGGGGGATAGAAAGTACTGTAACTCGTTTTGCCGCTGGCAACGCATAGTAAAACTACAGCTCGAGCCGAACTTCTACCGGGGCAATACTGGTAGGAGCCTCGTACATAGCGGCGACAGCACGACTTGTTTGAAAATCTAAACGCCTATCCATCATATGATCAATGCGAAGGGTCGCTCGCCGCGCCATATCAATAGAGTGCGTTAAATGATCCATGCTTACTGAAACTCCTTTTGCACTTTCATTTTTTGCTGCGGAAGCAAAACCAGCCGCGGATAAAACTAAGACGGTAACCATTAATTTGTTGAACTGTTTCATTTCGCTTCACCTCTGTATTAACGATGGGTGCATCTTGGCGACGATCCTCGTTAAGAGGTCAATATAAGAGGTAAAGATGTGTAATCTTTGTGAACAACCAAGGGCTATGCCATGAACAAGGTTAAGAGAAACAACGGATCTGTGAAGATATTGCCCAAAAAATCAGGGCCTAGTGGCCAAATGAATATCCAGATCCAAATCAATGGATATCTAGGGTGGACTTTACACACCACTATTGTCTTTAATACGCACTAGAAGGTGGCAATACACAAAAAACGCACCACAAATTAGCCGCCACAAAATCTAAACCTTTACCTAGGGGACATTTGATGACGGGCTTTCGCACTCTTTTTGCGCTTACATTACTGCTGGCCGGCTCTGCCGCTTCAGCCCAGCAGTTAAATGAAGCAAACACTGCTTGGATTTTGACCTCCACAGCACTGGTTCTGTTTATGACAATTCCTGGTTTGTCACTATTCTATGCAGGCTTGGTTAGAAGTAAAAACGTACTCTCTGTATTAATGCAGTGTTTTGCCATTACCTGTGTTGCCTCCATTGTTTGGATACTCGTTGGATACAGCCTGGCATTTACCGATGGCGGCAGTGTAAATGCTTTTATTGGCGGCACTTCACGGTTCTTTCTCGCCGGACTCACCGAAGGCTCTCTAGCAGGCGATATTCCTGAATCAGTGTTTGTCATGTTCCAGATGACGTTTGCCATTATTACGCCGGCTCTTATCGTCGGCGCATTTGCCGAGCGCATGAAATTTTCCACCATGCTTGTCTTCACCGTTATTTGGTTGGTTGTTGTTTACGCACCAATTTGCCATTGGGTTTGGGGCGGTGGCTGGTTAGGCCAAATGGGCCTACTCGATTTTGCCGGCGGAACGGTCGTACATATCACTGCGGGCACAGGCGCGCTGGTCGCTGCCCTACTTATTGGTAATCGCAACGGCTTCCCTACCCATCCGATGCTGCCGCATAACCTAACTATGTGTGTTGCCGGTGCGGGCATGCTCTGGGTTGGCTGGTTCGGCTTTAACGCCGGCTCTGCACTGGCAGCAAACGGAGACGCTGGCATGGCTATGCTGGTCACCCATATTTCTGCAGCTGCAGGTTCACTGGCCTGGATGACTCTGGAATGGGTTCGATTTGGTAAGCCATCGGTATTGGGCATAGTTACTGGCATGGTTGCCGGCTTGGGTACTATTACTCCAGCTTCAGGGTATGTTGGCCCCGGTGGCGCGCTTATTATCGGCTTATCTGCTGGTGTGGTTTGCTACTTTGCTACTCAGGCAATCAAACAAAAATTCAAAATCGATGATTCTTTGGATGTATTTCCGGTACATGGAGTCGGCGGCATTTTGGGTACCTTTATGGCGGGCATCTTTGCCTCAAGCCAACTTGGTCTTTTTAGTGGCCAAGGCTTAGACGTAAGTATTGCTTCTCAATTGGGTGTTCAACTTACAGGCATTGTATCAACGCTTGTCTACACTGCAGTAGTTACTTTCATCATCCTCAAGGTGTTGGATAAGGTGATGGGCCTCAGAGTTGATGCAGATACTGAGCAACAGGGTCTGGATATCGCGCTTCATAACGAGAAGGGATACAACGATATGTAGTGGGTGATTTGCGCTCAGCGCTATTAATCTGCAAAAGGGGCTTCGGCCCCTTTTTTAATTCCCGGGATATGGAATTGGATTGTTTGCTGATTCGATCTTGGTAGACCAAGGGATTTCCGCTGCTATGGGAGCGTTCTTTTGTCTTGCCAAAAGGAACCAAAAGCGCCTACTCCGGTTACGCCACCCGCTGCGCGGGTAACCTGCGATGCTCGTTTAGATCCTAAGCTGCGGAACTCGAAAATCTTAGGAGTTTTCTCAGACAATCCTCGCTTTATACGGATAGAAACTCCGCTTCTTGGCGGCTCCAAGTCACGACCTAATCGCTACGCTCAAAAGCTCAAAAAAAAGTTAAGCTTCGATCCTCCCATCGAGGTGAGGGCAAGGCCCCGTTAAGCTTGCTGAGTGGGGCGGTGCTTATTGGGATTGAGTGCACATGGACGTGCACGAAAGTGCGACCCGAGCAGGATGCGACACCCGCCAGGGATGGCGGAAGTGCAGAAAATGCAGGAGCAATTTTCTACAGACCTAAATGATATCTCCTAACCTAGACCCAGCATGCCCTTTCTTTTGGTTCTTTACTTTGGGCAAGTAAAGAACGCCCCTACGGCAGTGGAAATAGCTAAAATTATCTATTCACCATCAGCGATTACCAAGCCCAATCAATAAAGGGGCCAAAGGGGAACCCCGTTAAAACTCAAATAGCTTCTACTGCCTCAACCAAAGTCTTAGCAGCGACGACTGTCATGCCCTTAATCGCGTTTTGTGGCCTATTGGCGTAAGGCACAATCGCGCGAGTAAAGCCCTGTTTAACCGCCTCTTTAAGGCGATCTTGTCCATTACTAACCGGCCGAAGCTCCCCAGCTAAACCTACCTCGCCAAAGGCAATCAGATCTCTTGGTATCTCCCGTTCTCGCATACTGGAAAGAATTGCCAATATAGCAGGGAGATCTGCGCCAGTTTCTGTGATGCGAACACCGCCAACAACGTTTAAGAAGATGTCCTGATCACCAACCGCAATACCCGCATGGCGATGCAGCACAGCCACCAACATAGCTAATCGATTAGCCTCTAAACCAACCACGACACGTCGTGGGTTTTGGTATTGATTTGAATCAGCCAGTGCCTGAATTTCAACTAATAAGGGCCGACTGCCTTCCCACACCGACGTGACTATGCTGCCAGATGAGGTGCTTTCGTTTCGGCTAAGAAATATGGCTGAGGGGTTGCTCACCTCTTTCATACCTGTATCCGTCATGGCAAAAACGCCCAGCTCATTTACCGCACCAAAGCGGTTCTTGCGGCTGCGCAACATGCGATAACGCGAGTCATCTGAACTGTCGAGAACCAAGGAACAATCAATCATATGTTCCAATACCTTTGGCCCTGCAAGTGATCCCTCTTTGGTCACATGGCCAACCAGAATCAAAATAGTGCCGCGTTGCTTGGCAAACCGAACTAGCTCCGCAGCGCACTCGCGAACCTGTGAAACACTGCCGGGCGCCGAAGAAATATCTTCGCGGTATATAACCTGAATAGAATCCACAACCAAGATTTTGGGCGGGTCCTTATCGATGCTTGCCATAATGGCATCTAAGGAAGTTTCCGCCATTACGGATAGGTGCTCTGTGGGTAGGTCCAAGCGACGCGCACGTAATGCGATTTGTTGCGGTGATTCCTCTCCCGTCACATATAGCGATTTTTGCGACTTTGCCAGTTGGCACATCATCTGGAGCAGCAGTGTGCTCTTACCTGCTCCAGGCTCTCCACCTATGAGAACAGCAGAGCCAATAACAATGCCCCCGCCAAAAACACGGTCGAGCTCGGCAAAGCCACTGCTAATACGAGGCTCTTCCGCAACATCAATTTCTGAAAGGCGCTGACTAGTGGATAGACTGCCAGCAAAACCTGAAGACTTAGCTTTGCGCGCTGCAGTAGCAGAAGATAATCGAATTTCGGAAAGTGTGTTCCAGGCGTTGCAAGCCGTGCACTGCCCCTGCCATTTGCTGTGATCAGCACCGCAATCCGTGCATACAAATGCTGATTTGGATTTGGCCAATTTATGATCTCTAAATATGGTCGCTAAAGTTGAAAAATGCTTACCTTTGAATGCGACCGAGTGTAGCATGTGGAGTCCAAAAATCGCGCCCCGATGATTAAGTGATAAAAGGTTTTAGATAATCCAATGTCTTCTCTGATACCAGAGCGACACCTTGTAGTGTCCCCCTCTTTAGCAGCCACCATCGGACTGGAAGAGGCCGTATTGTTGGCATATTTGGCCGATCTAACGCGATTTCGAACGGCTTCGGAATCACAGGGTTATCAGTGGTTTGAAGTTAGCGCGCAGGAATTAGAATCAGAATTGGCTTTCTGGAAACGCGCTGACATTCAGAGAATATGCGAAAGTCTTCGTGATAAAGGCGTGCTCCTTGTCGGCTCAGCTCCGCTTACCGAATCGGGCATGCTTCGCTTTGCCTTTGACCAGTCGGCAACCGTTGCGCCTGCAAAAACCCCACCAAATGCGAGCGCAAATTCATATTCGGACTTTAAGCCAGCGAATCGAATGGCTCCGAGTTGGCAGCCTGATGACAATACCATGCGATTACTGGCTCAACAGGGGGTTCCTCAACAGTTTGCTGAAGAGCAAGTGCCTACCTTTGTTCAATATTGGCTGGAGCGAGGTGAATCTCGTCACGCCTGGGGCAACCGCTTTCTCAAACAAGTTCTGCGTGAATGGGCAAGATGGCAGACTGAGCAAAATCAAAAATCAGATAAGGCTCCCTGGGAAAATGCCAGCTCTTCTGAACCGGCTTTGATGTCTTCGAATTGGGTTCCTTCCGACGACGCTTTGGATATTTTAATAAATCAAACCGGAGTTTCCCGATCCTTTATTGAAGATGCCATTCCGGAATTCGTTTTATTCTGGAAAGAAAAGGGCGAGCCTTCTAATACCTGGAACGCGCGATTTATTACTCACGTAAAACGCCAGTGGGCTCGCTACCAGCACACGGTAGAAAACGACGTCGATCCAAAACCCATGAGCGCCGATTGGAAGCCTAACCAAGATGTCTACGACGTGCTTAGGCTGGCACGTATCGATTTGGAATTTGCTCGCGAGAAGATCCCCGAATTTATCATTTATTGGCGTGATCGAAATGAAGTTCGAGCGTCATGGAATACCACCTACCTTCAGTTTATTAAGCACCAGTGGCAGACCGCGCATGAGTCGGCCACCAACCAACCTACTAGAGCACGAAGACTAATCGATGACCTCACTGATACCAGCTGGGCAGACTAAAAAAGCCCCATCTCAGTCACACAAAGAAGCGGTTAATGCCGTCTTTTCGCTGTTTCGCGTGAACTATCATAATCAATATTACAAAGCGTTTCCTGATACGGAGACACTAAACACTATAAAGAAGCTCTGGCTAAACAGCCTAGAGGGCGTGTCTGCCGAAATCATAGTGGCGGCAGGCGAGCGCATTATTCAAAACAGCGAATTTCTGCCTACCTTGGCGCAAATGCTGCAGGCCTGCTGCGTTGACTCTGAAGGGAAACCACTCCTCGACGCGCGCTCGGCCTTTATCGAGGCCTGCAATGCCCCCAGCCCAAAAAGCGATTTTTCCTGGAGCCATCCCATGGTCTATCACGCCGGACTAAAAACCGGCTGGCACAGATTGGCTAGCAGTGATGAATACCGAAGTTTTCCCATTTTTCAACAGCAGTATCAGAATCTGATGCGGGCAATGATGCGTGGAGAAAATTTACCGGCGATTGAACATTCGCCTGAGCCAGAAACAAAAACGACGCCGCTAGATCGCGACGCCGCTCGAGTTCGCCTAAAAGAACTAAAAGCTCAGTTAGACAAATAGCTCGATAAGACCTACCTACTCGCCAGCTTGATGCATATGCACATCTTGCTGTGGGAAAGGAATAGAAACGCCTTCCGCATCGAAGCGCTTTTTAATAGTTTCGGTGGTATCAAACATAACACCCCAGTAATCCGCTGCATTTACCCAAGGCCTTGTTACAAAATTTACACTGCTATCGGCGAGTTCAGCTACTGCAACCTGAGGGGCTGGGTCTTTAAGTACACGCTCATCAGAATTAAGTACGCCTAGAATAATATCCCGTGCTTTATCAATGTCGTCGCTGTAACCAATGCCAAATACCATATCAACACGACGTGTAGGCTTAGCCGAGACATTAGTAATAATGCCGCCCATAGCCGAGGCATTTGGTACGATAATTTGTTTGTTATCTGGAGTAACTAGTTCAGTAGTAAAAATCGAAATACTGGCAACCGTTCCTGCAGTACCAGCTAGCTCAACAAAATCGCCAATTTTAAAGGGTTTAAAAATTAGGATTAATACGCCAGAAGCAAAGTTAGATAAGGAACCTTGAAGGGCCAAACCCACAGCCAAACCAGCGGCACCCATAATAGCTACAAGGGAAGCGGTCTGAATTCCGACTTGGCCTAGCGCGGCTATAAATACAAAAGCGAGAATTGCAAAGCGCACCAGGCTAGCAATAAACCCCACAAGAGCAGGATCAGAATCTTTTCTAGCCATGGATATAGCTACTAATTGCGAAACCCAAACTGCTATTTTTTTACCTATAAAAATTATCGCTATTGCGATAAAAACATTAATCACTGCGGCTATGGCCGCATCGCCTATTGATTCCATCTCTTCTCTCTAAATATTTTCTAATTATTCGTCTAGGCAAACAGTCGCATGATTTTTTTAGGTCTCGCTACTCAAGACTGCACTCTTTACCTAGCCTGTTTATCCTGCCTACTTGTCTGTCAATTCATCTTCCAAGCTTAGCGCATCTACCCTCTGGAAGCCTCGCGGCAGTTTCGCACCACGCCGACCTCGTTCGCAACGGAAAACATCCAATTCGCTAAACTTTAGTTTCATATGTCGCTTGCCACTGTGAACCAAGACGCACTTTTGATCCGGTACCACGGCAAAAGAGACCATAAATTCCTCACGACTCTTAACTCGTGAGGAAGGAATACTAATAATTTTATTGCCTTTACCCCGGGCTAATTCTGGCAACTCTTGTACGGGGAATACCACCATACGGCCCTCGTTACTAACAGCCACCAACAAAGAAGTTTCGATATCGGCAATTTTGCAGGGGGGCAAAACCTTGGATTCAGCGGGCAAACTCAGTAGAGCCTTACCTGCCTTCTTGTTTGCATGCAGATCCTGAATTTTACAGATAAAGCCATAGCCCGCATCTGATGCCACAAGGATTTTTTGCTCAAGATCACCCATTTGCAAGGCCATAAATTCGACACCCGAAGGCGGGCTTAAGCGACCAGTTATAGGCTCGCCCTGTCCTCTAGCCGAAGGTAAGGTGTGAGCAAGTAATGAATAACTGCGACCAGTTGAATCGATTATATGTACGGGCTGATTAGACTTACCCTGGGCCAGGGTTTTTAGACCATCTCCAGCTTTATAGCTAAGTCCGGCAGCGTCGACGTCATGGCCCTTAGCCGCGCGTATCCATCCCATAGAACTGAGCACGACTGTGACGGGCTCGGTAACCATTAATTCTTCTTCTGAGAAGGATTTGGATTCCACCACGGAATCAATGATTAAAGAACGCCTGTCATCTCCATAATCTTCTGCCGCTTTAGTGATTTCCTTACGAACTAATGTCTTGAGCCGCGTTGCCGAGCCCAAAATTGTTTCTATTTGACCCTTTTCCGCTTCAAGCTCATCGCGCTCGGCCTGAATCTTCATTTCTTCAAGACGCGCCAACTGGCGTAACCGCGTATCGAGAATATAGTCGGCTTGAATTTCACTTAGAGCAAACTTTCTAATTAGCTCCTGCTTGGGATGATCTTCTTCTCGGACGATACGAATAACTTCGTCGAGATTCAGGAATGCGACCAACAAACCTTCCAGCATATGCAGCCGATGATTGATCTTGTCGAGTCGGTATTGCAGACGCCTGCGTACCGTAATCATGCGGAACTTGAGCCATTCGCTAATGATGGTTCGTAGGTTTTTAACCGCCGGTTTGCCGTCAATGCCAATGATATTAAGGTTGACCCTATGCCCTTTTTCCAAATCAGTGCTGGAAAAAAGATGGGACATCAATGTTTCGGTATCTACCCTATTGGATCTGGGTATGATTATTAATCGCGTTGGATTTTCATGATCAGACTCATCGCGTAAGTCCGTCACCATCGGCAACTTCTTATTGTTCATTTGATCAGCGATTTGCTCGAGAACCCGAGATCCGGACACTTGATACGGCAAAGCAGTAACGATGATCTCGCCATCCTCCATCACCCACTCAGCCCGCTGTCGTAACATCCCTCGACCGGTTTCGTATATTAGAGCGATTTCCGCGGCAGGAGTGATAATAGGTGCACCAGTGGGATAGTCTGGTCCCTTAATATGCTCCATAAGCTGCGCTATATCGGCCTTAGGCTCTTCGAGCAACCGAATACAGGCGGCTGCGACTTCACGCAAATTGTGCGGAGGTACATCGGTTGCCATACCAACGGCAATGCCGGTGGTGCCGTTCAATAACAAGTTGGGAAGCTGCGCAGGCAAAACCTGTGGTTCTTCAAGAGTTCCATCAAAATTGGGCCGCCAATCTACGGTACCCTGCCCTAGCTCTTCCAATAAAACATTGGAATAAGCCATCAATCGCGATTCGGTATAACGCATCGCAGCAAAAGATTTTGGTTCGTCGGATGATCCCCAGTTTCCCTGACCATCTACCAGCGTATATCGATAGCTGAATGGTTGCGCCATCAACACCATGGCTTCATAAGCTGCGCCGTCACCATGAGGATGGTACTTACCTATGACGTCGCCAACCGTACGAGCAGATTTCTTAAACTTGGCTCCCGCTTTAAGGGCGAGCTCGCTCATTGCATAGATAATACGGCGCTGAACGGGTTTCAATCCATCGCCGATATGCGGCAGTGCCCGATCGAGGATGACGTACATGGAGTAATCGAGATAAGCTTTTTCAGCATAGTCTCTAAGAGGTTGTACTTCGAACTCAGAAGCTATTGGAGTAGTTTTATCAGTCACGTTACTGTCTCAAGTTTAGATTAAACATCTGCCAAATTACCTTTGGATTCCAGCCAGGCTTTTCGATCCGCTGAACGCTTTTTAGTAAGCAGCATATCCAACAGTTTGTCCGCATCACCATCCTGAATAGTCAGCTGCACTAAGCGTCGGGTATCTGGAGCCATTGTCGTTTCGCGCAGCTGCAATGGATTCATCTCGCCCAAGCCTTTAAATCGCTGCACGTTAACTTTACCCTTTTTCTTTTCTGCGGCTATCCGCTCCAATACACCAGCTTTCTCATGATCATCCAGAGCGTAATAAACGTCGTTACCAATATCGATCCGATACAGCGGCGGCATGGCAACAAAAACATGCCCAGCAGTAATAAGCGGCCTGAAATGGCGGACAAACAACGCACAAAGTAATGTCGCGATATGTAATCCATCAGAATCCGCATCAGCCAATATGCATACCTTGCTGTAACGTAACTCACTCAGATCATCCGAACCGGGATCAAGGCCCAAAGCCACAGAAATATTATGTACTTCCGCCGAGGCCATAACAGCATCCGACTCGACCTCCCAAGTATTAAGAATCTTTCCTCTTAGAGGTAGCACTGCCTGAAACTCGCGCTCTCTGGCTTGCTTTGCTGAACCACCAGCGGAATCTCCTTCCACCAGAAACAATTCGGTTCGTGCTGGATCACCGCTGGAGCAATCCGCCAGCTTGCCTGGCAAGGCTGGCCCCGCAGTTACTCGCTTGCGCACCACTTTTTTTGCAGCGCGGGATCGACGCTGCGCATTTGCCAATACAAGCTCGGCTAGTTGATCTGCCGTATCTGTATGTTGGTTCATCCACAAACTTAGGGCGTCTTTAACAATACCGCTCACAAATACTGCGGCTTCCCGAGAAGAAAGGCGCTCTTTTGTCTGCCCAGAGAACTGGGGCTCTAACATTTTGAAGGACAGCACATAACAACATTGCTGCCAAACATCCTCTGCAGACAATTTCAAACCTTTGGGAATCATTGCCCGAAATTCGCAATACTCTCGAACCGCATCAAGCAAACCAGTTCTGAGCCCATTTACATGAGTACCGCCGCCGGAAGTAGGTATCAGGTTGACGTAACTTTCAGTGACTGATTCTCCACCCTCGGGTAACCACTGCAAAGCCCACTCAATGCTTTCTGTCTCGCCGCTAGATGACCCCATAAAAGCCTCTTCAGGCAATTGCGGTAGTCCGTCAGTGCGTTCCTCCAAATAGGCTTTCAATCCATCCTGGTAGAGCCACTCATCCTTCTCTCCTTTGATTTCATCTTCAAAGGTGATTCGTAATCCCGAACAGAGAATGGCTTTTGCACGCAACAGATGGCGCAGTTCAGCCTGAGGAAATATTCCCGTATCGAAATAGGAGGCATCCGGCTTGAAACGAATCTTTGTGCCCGTATTGCGTCGCCCACAAGAATCAATAACTTCCAATTCGCCTTGCTTTTCACCATGGGAAAATTGCATTTTATGCACACTTCCGCCGCGGCGAATTTCGACTACAAAGGATTCTGACAAGGCATTGACAACGGAAACACCTACCCCGTGTAAGCCCCCAGAAAAACCGTAGCTTTTTGAAGAAAATTTACCGCCGGAATGTAGTGTTGTGAGAATCACTTCGACGCCGGAAACCTTAAACTCTGGATGCGGGTCCACCGGCATGCCCCGCCCATCGTCTATAACCGTAATTGAACCATCTTTGTGGAGTTGTACGTCTATGCGAGTGGCGTGACCGCCTAATGCCTCATCCACACCGTTGTCGATAACTTCTTGGGCCAGGTGTCGGGGGCTGGTTGTATCCGTGTACATTCCCGGTCGCTTGCGGACCGGATCTAGTCCAGTGAGTACTTCAATATCACCGGAATTATAGGTTTCGCTCATAGGATATTGGACTGAGTTTAGAGTTTATTTTAATGACCCAAGTGTAACTCAGAGAAGCGTCCAGAAGCACTGCTTAGGAACAGATTTAGGAAGCAAAAAGTAATATTTTTGAGTTGAGCGAAAGGTCGCTACCCAGATAAGAGTACTACTCGTAACCTAGGCAACCGATATCAATTCCCATGTCGGGAATTTCTACTCTACGCACGTAAGTATTAATGCTGCCGTCATCATTCAGCTCAATAACCCGGTAACCGGGCGAACGGCTATCCAAAGCAAACTCGTCTGAATCCGTCAAGAATTGAATACAAGTCGAAGGACAAGAATGCAGAAGCACTTCTCCGTGCCGACTGTTAAATTCCTGGTGGATATGCCCCCAGAAAATAGCCTTAACGCTAGGAAATCTGTCGACCAATTCAAAAAATTCATCCGCATCTGCAACTCGCTGCGTGTCCAACCAGGTACAGTTGATATTCACAGGATGGTGGTGCAAACAAATTATAACATTCGAATGTTCGCTCTGCTCAAGCACATTTTCAAGAGTATTTAACTCTTCAGAACCCAATTCTCCGTTTGGCGAGCGTGGAATTACGGAATCCAACATAACTATTAACCAGTCCCCAAGATCAAGCGTTCGTTGGAATGGTTTGCCGCCGGCAGCAGATTCTGCCGCTGATACTTTGTCGTGGTTTCCGGGTATCCAATAATGCGGCTGCTCGAAGGTCTGCATTACAGCAAAAAAATGCTCGTATGCCCCTTCAGAATAGTCTGCGGCATTATCACCGGTCATCAACAGGACTTCCGGTTCTTCAGTACGGACCTGTTCCATCACCTCGTGAAACGTCCGTCTGGTATCAACTCCGGCCAATCTATAATCGGCAGTGGCGCCGATATGTGGATCCGTTACCTGAACTATCTTAATCATTGTTCAAAGATCCTGTGGTCGATGAGTGCTCGTGGCCAGACTGAATAAAATGGTCTAGCCAAATGCCAAAAAACTGGTTGGCATGCCATTTCTCATGACGCTGAAACATCTGGGCATTGGGATAGCGATTTCTAATAAAAACCAGCTTCTGCGAACTATAGCGGCTCACCTCCGCCATCCTTGCGTCGTGATACATCTGAACATCCATTTCCAGTTCACCGGCCCAAGGCAATCCTGATATTTCTCCGCGCACAGATAATTGCGTGGTATAGGGCGCTCGATCAACAACCTCAATTTCCATTCGTAGCTGATCTTTTTTTCCGGCGTGGATGAGTGTTTTAAGGGTCATTCTCATATCCGGAAATATTTGTTCCAAGCGAAGATAATTCAGCTCGCACTGTCCGTGAAGGTCAGTGAGCAAGTGATTTTCTTTACTTACAACTTTAGAGGTCAAAATTATTCTTGCTGCTCATATTTGGCATGCCAAATATGGTACATGCGCTCTCGGTTCATAGTTAGCCATTGTAGCCCTATTAACGTTGCCGCGTTGCTCGTTTCATCTGCCAATGCGGACTGATGAACGCTTTCACGCGGAACCACTACCGCTAGGATATCCTCGTGTTCATCGTCGAGTCCATATATACCGCCAGCATCACATAGATCGCAGAGCGCAACATAGATATGCATGCGTGCGGAAGAGCCGCCCGGGCTTACCCAATAGCTTGTGATTTTTTCAACGTAGCTCGGCACTAGCCCAGCTTCTTCAACAAGTTCGCGCAACACCACCTGCTTCGGGGATTCAGCGTCTTTATCTATCATGCCGGCTACAATTTCTAACGACCAAGGTGAATAATTCTCCGTTTGCGTTGCCACTCTAAATTGCTCAACAAGGCACACGGAATCAGTACTCGGATCGTAGACAACCACGCATGCAGCCGAGCCTTTATCGCTAACCTCACGATCAATAACTTCGCCCCAACTACCTTCATATAGACGATGCTTAAGTTTTACTCGCTTTATTTTATGGAATCCTTGGTAGGCGATTTCTTCGCTGAGGATTTCGAAATCCTGATTTCCAAATTTTGACTGCACTAGAACTTTTCCTCCAAAAACTTCATTAACTTAACCAAATCGCTGCTCTTTTTACCATTCTTAACGGGTACATAAAAAGGCTGCTGTGTTAGCATTCTGGGCCACAGAGACCTGCATAGACCTTATGGATTACCCTATGAAAACACTATTTCGCCCGATGCGAAACCTAAGCCTTATACTCGCGGTTACACTGCCCTGCGTTAGTTCGGCGGATACCTTAAAGCAGATATATGATTTGGCGAAAACTAACAATCCTGAATACCGTGCCGCAAATGCTGCACTGCAATCAGATTTACAAAATGGCGCGATTGGCAGGGCTTCACTACTGCCAAATGTAAGTCTTTCAGCTCGATCGAGGTATTCGGACGATATTGGTCCTAGTTCTGGTAATTCTGATACATCCAATACCTACTCGGCTAGCATTTCTCAGACGCTATTTAATATGTCTGATTGGTATAGCTATCAAAGCGGTAATATCAGCGTAGACCGAGCGCTGTTGAACTGGGAGCAAGAAGAGCAGGACCTGATTACTAACACGGTATCAGCCTACCTAGATGTATTGCGCGCCATTGATACCCTAACCACTGTGAGAGCAGAAAAAGCTGCACTCGAATCTCAGCTCGAGCAAACACAACAGCGTTTTGACGTTGGCTTAGTACCCATTACGGATGTTCTGGAAGCCCAGGCATCCTATGACGATGTTATTTCTCGGGAATTGGATGGACTCGGAAACCTTGCCATTACCTACGAAGCACTCAGGGTGTTGACCGGCCGTCAGCATAATTCCATCGCCCCGCTTATGGATAACTATCCTGTCGTTACCCCGGTTCCAGCTCAGGCAGAAGACTGGGTGGCAGTTGGACTAGAAAACAGCCAAACCCTAGGTATCGCTGAACTAAGTGTTGAAAGCGCAGAAATTGCCAAGTCGAATAGCAATACCAACTACTATCCTGCGGTTGAGCTAAATGCATCTTACGGCGGGTCTCTGGAAGACAACGACACTGCAGTCATGCCAATCGGTCGTTTTGACGAAGGTGGCGCGGTTTCGGTTACTTTAACGGTCCCTATTGTCACCTTTACCGGCGGTAGTACCTGGGCTCGAAGAGTTCAGGCGCGTCACAATCTCACGCAGGCTGAGGAATTATTGGCCGGCACTCAACGTAATGTAGAACAAACTATTCGCGTCACTCATCTACGTGTTTTAACCAGTATTTCTCTAGTTCAGGCGCGCCTCCAAGCCATCCGCTCTTCCGAGAGCGCGCTTGAGGCAACTCAGGCAGGTTATGAGGTGGGAACACGAAACCTGGTTGATGTATTGCTGGCGGAACGGAATCTTTATAGCACTACAAGAAATTATCTAAATACACGCTACGATTATATTGAAAATATGCTCAACCTAAAGAGTACGGCGGGCACGCTTAACGGCCAGGATATCGACGAGCTAAATCGATGGTTAGACGATGCGAATGAAATCCCTCGCAGTCTATTACTTCCATAATTCGAATTATCAAAAGGTTATTCCTAAAAGGGGGCTTAGGCCCCTTTTTTGTGTCCGGTGCGCCTAGGATTACTTGGTGAGCAAGCTAAATATCGTCCCTATACAAGAAATCCTTCGATTTGCTTTTGCTGTCGCTCCAAAGAGCCTTGGTTAGCTGCAAGAACCGCAGATGACTTTCCACCCCGGAAGGCCTGCGCACTTTCATCTTGTAATAACGCCCCAAGCTCAACCAGTAATTGGCCGGAACCTTGGCATTGAACTAAAGATCCAGCTTGCACCAATTGCTGGGTAATCTGACTAAAATTATGGCAGTAAGATCCAGTTAAAATAGGCAAATTCCAGAGCGCCGGCTCAATCGGATTGTGGCCGCCATGTGGAATTAGAGAGCCCCCTATAAAAGCGATATCAGCCAGACCATAAAACAGATTTAGCTCGCCAAGAGTATCCACAATAAGCACCTGAGGCAGACTGTCCGAGCCCTCGGTCTGACTGCGCAAAGCACTGGATAACTTTAGATCGAGAGCAAGCTGCTGCAGTTCTTTTTTTCGCTCCGGGTGTCTAGGCACCAAAATCATCAATAGATCCGGATACTGTTCTATAAGCCTTTTATGTATATCGAGCAGCAGAGCTTCTTCACCGGGATGGGTGCTCGCTGCTATCCACACCTGCCGCCCCTGAAGCTGCCAAAGGTTTCGAAACCTATTCGCAGACTGCTTAAGCTCATCAGTGAGTTGAATATCAAATTTCACATTGCCGGTGCAAAGCACCTTATCTGATTTACAGCCGAGGTCTTTAAAACGCTGGGCGTCCGTCTCAAATTGCGCTAATACCAGATCCAGCTTAGCCATCATCGGTCGAGTTATCGGCGATATCTTTTGATAACTGATCGCGGACTTTTCCGACATTCGCGCATTCATCAGAAGTGTTTGGATACCCCGGCGATGACATTGATCAATCAAATTTGGCCAAAGCTCAGTTTCCACCATAACTAAAATATCTGGCTGTATACGCGTCAAAAAACGCCTCATAGACCCAGGTAAATCAAATGGGAGAAAACAAGTATCGGCAATATCTGAAAGATGTTTCACTGCCTGATCTCGACCTGTAGGCGTAGTTACCGAAACTGAAAAACTCCAATCCTTGTGTGCCTCTGCAAGCCTCCTAACCATTGGCGCGGCTGCAAGAGTTTCACCAACTGAGACCGCGTGAAAGTGGATATGACGCTGACCCGAACCCGAACCCGACCTATCTATAAAGCCAAAACGCTCGCCCATATGAGCTCTATAGCCCGAATGGGACCCGGACTTAGCCGCCAGGCGGACTATGGCAAAAGGTGCGGCAAGGTAGGAAGCGACTGAATACAGCCCCCTAGCCATTTCTATTTTCATCTGTTGCTGGTTCTAGATTGGCGAATCAACATAATAACCGGCAAACAGCTTACTGCCACAAGAATTAAGGCTGGAACGGCGGCTCGCTGCCACTCTCCCTCAGAGGTGAAGTTATATATTTGTGTGGCTAGCGTATCCCAGCCAAATGGTCGTAACATCAACGTTGCGGGCATCTCTTTCATCACATCTATCATAACCAACAGAAGCGCGGCGAAGACGCCAGGAGATAACAGGGGAATATATATTGATGCAGCGATCCTGAGCTTACTTACCCCCAGAGATTGCGCCGACTCTCCGAGCTCTGGTGTTAAACGCTGCATTGCAGACGCTATAGGAGAGTTTGCCGGTCGAAAAAAGCGAATTAGATAGGCAAATATTAGCCCCCAAAGACCGACGACAAGCGCCGCATCAGAAGCAGAGTTCGAAAAAATAGAATCTAGATGAGAAGAAACAGACACTATGCCCACTGCCAATACTGAGCCAGGAATTGCATAACCAAGACCAGAAATTTCTGAAAAAACCTGACCACCACCGCCAAAGCGAGAAGCCAAGTTCATCAGTAGCGCAACAGATACGATCAATATGGAGGAGATCAAAGCCAGTACAAAAGTGTTCTGCACTAATCGAATGGTATTTTCACCGAAGAATACCAGAGTTAGTCCAAAACCCGGCCCGACCAAGCCGAGCGCCCAGCTTAGAAGCTGCAACAGAGGCGACACAAAGGCCGCGAAAAATATCAGAAAACACCAACTTAAGGCGGCAAATGCGGCAAAACCCCGAAGCCTAAATCGATCTGTGCGGGATGATTTCTGCTGAATGCGTCCGGCGCCCCTAGTAGTTCTTTCAACCAAAATTGCTGAAACCACAAAAAGCAAAAGCAAGGAAGCCAGCTGCGAAGCGGTAGCCAGGCTAAACATGCTAATCCATGATTTGTAGATAGCGGTAGTGAAGGTATCGTAGTTGAACACTGAAACTGCGCCGAAATCTGCCAAGGTTTCCATCATGATCAACGAAATACCCGCGACTATGCCCGGCTTGGCCATTGGTAAACCAACTCGCATCACTGCCTGCAGCGGAGTCGCACCCAAAGACCGGGCTACGTCGAAGGCCGCACGACCCTGCATCAGGAAAATATTTCGCGTTAGCAAATAGACATAAGGGTACAAGACAGAGGTCATTACCAGAATCAAGGCTCCCGTAGATCGGGCATCTGTCACACGATAATCGGGCCAGAGAATACTCAGCCAGTGTTGAACCGGCCCACCGAAATCAAATATACCGAGAACTACAAAAGCGAATACATAGGCTGGAATTGCCAGGGGTAGAATCAACGCCCAATCTAACCACTTGCGTCCGGGAAAATCGCAAAGCGCAGTGAGCCAAGCAAGGGATACTCCGACAATTGCCGAAAGCACAGCTACTCCCCCGACCAGTATGAATGTATTAGCAATAAGCCGTAATAGCTGCGTTTCGCGCAAATGTTGCCAAAGCTGCTGATCAATTTGAGTCCAGCTTACAAAGAGATAAGCAATGGGAGCCAGCACGATAAGCGCCATAATAGCGCCAGGAATCAACCAACCTATTTTCGACAGGGTCGCAGTCAGATGAGAAGCCATCTGCCCCTGTGAACCAGCCAGGTTGGTAGGTTGCTTCACCTATATCCGGCTCTATCCATCAGACGCACAGCATCAGACTGCATTGCGCCAAAATTGGCCACTGCGATATCGTCAGCTTTAAAGCCACCCCATGCATCAACTAGGTCTACTGCATTCACTTCTGGGTTCACCGGAAACTCTAGGTTTAATCCGGCGAATTGTTCCTGAGCGCTCAATCCAGACAACCACTCCAATAGCTGAATCGCGTCACTCGGGCGTGGAGAAAACTTTGCCAAACCTGCACCCGAAACATTTACATGAACCCCACTAGATTCCTGATTTGGCCAATATATAGCTATCGGAATACTCGGATTATCTGACTGCATACGACCAAAATAATAGGTGTTAACTAGGGCAACATCACAAATGCCAGCCTCGATCGCTTCGATTGCTCGATTGTCGCTACTCAAGGGATCAACGGCTAAATTCGCCACCCAACCAGCCACTATCTCTTCTGTCGCCGGCTCTCCCAAGCGCACAATCATGCTCGCGACCATAGATTGGTTATAAACCTTTTTGGAGGTGCGTAAGCACAACCTTCCGTGCCACGCTTCATCGGCAAGCGCTTCGTATGTGGACAAAGATTCCGGGGCTACGCGTTCAGTAGAATAGACAATAGTTCGAGCTCTAAGAGAAAGCCCGAACCAAGTATCTCCTTCTGCGCGATACTGGCTGGGAATATTGTTCTGCAAAACATCACTTTGAACTGGCTGCAATAGGTCGAGTTGGTCTGCGTGCCAAAGATTGCCGGCATCAACCGTAAGCAAAATGTCCGCCGGACTGGAATTGCCCTCTGACTCGAGTCTGGCGATCAAAGCCGCTTCACTGTCGGTGATAAACCTAATTTCTGTACCCGTTTCTTCTGTAAAGGCATCGAAGAGTGGCTGAATTAAATGTTCAGCGCGTGACGAATAAACAGTTATTGGAAGACTCGACTCTGCATTTGCTGCGGAAGATACTTTCTCTATAGAGTCGTCGGATTTGCTGCTACAGGCAGCCAATACAAGCCCGGTGGCTATTACTAGTAAACGCATCACAATAATCATCATGTATCAAAGGAAGCTAAATGATAATGATTCCTATTATTAAGAGCAAATAGAACAGACGCAAACGGTCTTTTTATTTGACCAAAATCAGTTATTTAGTCTGATATGGCCCAATTAGTTTGGCGATTTTCGGGGATAGCGCTATTTAACCGCTCTTTCAGCTGGGCCAGCTAGTATTTTTTTTAAATATTTCCGCCCCTGAACCAAATGCATTAGCTGATTGCGCGCAACTCGCATATGCGGTTCGGAAATTCCAAAGCCGCCTCGAAAAAAGTCCATAGCATAAGCCATTGCTTGATTCTGCCAGCGCCTCTGTCTCTGATAGCGCCTGAGTACCGACTCACTCCAAAGGAGCTCACCGCGAGCACTAGCCCGCTCAAATTGACGTATTAATTCAGCTACATCGGCGAAACCCAAATTGGCGCCCTGCCCTGCCAAAGGGTGGATATTGTGTGCTGAATCACCAACCAACAAAACTCGATTCTTATAATATTTATCGGCTAAACCCTGCTTTAGATTGAAACCAAATCGCCGGCTTGCGGATTCCGCCTCGCCAAGCTCCGCGGGAATATACCGATTTAATCTAGCCAAGAAATCCTTGTCCCCAAGCTGCTCAATTTCTTCTACCCGATCGGAATCGATGCTCCATACAATGGAACAATATTTCGACTCAGTCGGGTGGCCCAAAGGCAGAAAGGCTAACGGGCCGCTGGGCAAAAATGCCTGCCAGGCAGTATTTTGGTGTGATTCAGCATGTTTTATTACCGCTGTCAAAGCGCGCTGCTTGCATGACCAATTCCGTGTTGGAAGATCTACCCACTCGCGCAAAAAAGAACTTGCCCCGTCTGCGGCGCATACAATATCCACGTTAATTTGAATTCCGCTGGTCAGGAATAACTTAACTCCACCACCTTCCGCCTGCTCAATTTTATCGAGAAAATCGGGTATATGTTTTTCTGGTTGGATCGAATGCTTTTCAATTTGAACATGCAAAGCCTCGAGTAAAATAGCGTTTTCGACTATATAACCTAGCTGTTCGGTATCACCGATATCTTCTGCTGAAAAATCTATTTGCCCGGTACCTTCATGATCCCAAACACGAATTTGGGAATAAGGCCCCACCCGATCTTCACGAAGGAGTGACCAAACTCCCAGCTTTTCAAAGAGTTTTTGTGATCCGAGTGAACAAGCTATCACGCGGGAATCGACACAAGGCTCCGATTTGGGCTGGTCGACAGGCCCACCAATCCAAATTATTCGAATATCCGGCAAGGACTGTTGAAGCGCGCAGACGAGCGCTGATCCGATCATCCCCGTGCCAACAACCGCAATGCTATTTGCCAAGAATCTAGGCCTTCATCAAATATTCAATTTCGGAAATCTGACTGGGCACTGCGGCGGTCATATTCTCCGGGCCGGGTTTTCGTAGCGCGATATCGTCTTCAATACGAATGCCTATACCGCGCCATTTGGCTGGCACTTTCTTATTGTCAGCATGAATATATATACCGGGCTCGACGGTGGTGACCATGCCCGATTCAAATTCGCGCCAATTGCTATCAGCGCCATCAACTTTGTAATCGCCCGCATCATGGACATCCATTCCAAGCCAGTGCCCTACTCGATGCATATAAAAATCGGTATAGCTGCGCTTTTCAATAATCTCATCGGTAGTGCCTTGTAGAAGCTTCAACCCTCTAAGCCCCTCTACTATTACCCGTAAACTGTCATCATGAGGCCGATTATAGGTATTGCCGATGCGGCAAGCGTCAATAGCTACCGCTTGTGCCTCTAATACAATTTCGTAAATTGCTCTTTGCTCGTCGGAGAAAGTGCCGTTCACGGGAAAAGTTCGTGTTATGTCTGCCGCGTAACCCTGATACTCACAACCCGCGTCAATCAACACCAAGTCACCGTCCTTCATGACTGCCCTGTTCTCTATGTAATGCAATATGCAAGCGTTGTCACCGCTTCCAACAATGCTTGAGTAAGCAGGAGCATCCGCGCCTTTATCTGCAAATTCGTGTTCGATTAGCGCCTGTAATTGGTATTCAAACATGCCAGGCTTACAGAACTGCATTGCCATCTTATGTGCGGCGGCAGATATCTTGCCTGCCTTGCGCATCACCCCAAGCTCAGTGGTGGTTTTAATCACCCGCATTTCGTGAATCATGTGCTCTGGATCAATAATTTCTCCGGGAGGAGAGATGCCAGCGCGCGACTGCGCTCGTATGTGATTTATCCAGTTTAACAACTTGCTATCAAAATCCGGATGCGAACCCATGCTGTAATACACTTTTTCACGGCCTTCAATCAGTCCCGGCAAAATGTCGTCCATATCACTAATAGGGAAAGCATCGTCTGCACCATATTCGCTTTGAGCTCCATCGGGACCGGCTCGAAAGCCATCCCAAATTTCTCGACTACGGTCCTTATCTCGACAAAAAACGATGAACTCACCCTGACTACGCCCGGGAATAAGAACGGCCAAAGCTTCGGGTTCCGGAAATCCGGTTAGATAGGCGAGGTTAGAATCCTGCCGAAATGGATAGTGGGTATCCCGGCTTCGAATAACTTCTTGGGCACCAGGGATAATGGCTATGGAACCCTCAACCATTTGATGCATTAGGTTTCTGCGTCTTTTTTTATACTCTTCGGCAATTTTACTCAATGCAAAGGCTCCGATTTGCTGCGTTCGGCAGCTAGGCTCTCTTTTAAGTTTTCGTGCATATTAAGTACGGCTAAGCGCACATACTCAACCAGTTCAATATATAGGGATTCATTGTCGTTGGTGTCTGATGCGTTGAAATCGATATTAGTGATTTCGGTAAAATCCGCCAATGTTTCATCATCTTTTAGCAATACTTTGGCAGCCGAAGCATCAAGCGCACAGCCGATGCCGTTTAGAAAGCCCGTGCACCAATTAGCCAATCCAAATAACCGCTCTTCCAAGGGCACATCGTCATCTGGCAGTAAGGGCTGAAAACCGTAGTTCTCTGCCTCAAAGTTCTGCACAAAGTGTTTCATGTGATCTCGCCAATAATCTTCTTGTTCCGCCAATCTAGGTGCCGCAGCTGCGGTTAATTCTGAAATTATCTGCATCCCGGTTGCACCGGATATTTCGTAACCACCTACATGGCGCCCCGTAAGGTGGCCGTGATATTCCGACACCGAAAGAGGTGCCTCGATTTCGATAAGTTTGCTGTGGATATCGTTCCACGAAAGTAGATTTGTCATGGAGCGCATTCTAACAGCAGTAGCCAGATGCAAGACACCGCCTAGAATACGAAGAAAAGGCCAATTGACGCTGCAATCCGCTGGCCCTATAGTGTACTGAGTAAGTACCGAGATAAAATCTGGTCATAAAATGAGCGAACAAAACCTTAAAACATTGGAAGAAAAAATCGATGAACTCATCGGTTTTTGTGCCCACCTTCAGCAGCAAAATGAAGACCTTCGCGAACGTGAAGATAGCCTGTTAAAAGAACGCACCTCATTGATCGAGAAAACTCACTCCGCTCGAGTTCGCGTTGAGAAGATGGTAGATCGCCTAAAAGCACTTCAGGAGTCATAGTGGTTACGGATTCGCAAACAGTTACCATCACATTAATGGATAAGCAGTATCAAATCTCCTGTGATCCGCAAGAACGGGAAGAGCTTGTCGAATCAGCACGCATGCTCAACCAGAATATGTTGCAAATTCGTCAGAGCGGCGGCGTTATCGGCCTTGAGCGTATCGCTATAATCGCCGGATTGAATGTAGCTCATGAAATGGTGAAATCACAGAATTCCGGTGCTACCAGTGAACTGGTTTCCTCCGGTATAGAAAGGCTGCGCGACAAGATTGATTCAGCGATACAAAATCTCAGCCCGCCGTTAGCCCGGTAGATTTTTCTCGCCCTACCCACCGACTTCTTTAACTCCCTGTTAATTTTTAATCTTCAGCTAGCTGAATCTGCTCGACGGGGTATAATTAGCCAACCCTGGGATGTTTGCATGTTTGGTACGTCCCTGAGCCGATAAGCAAACCTTTAGGAACCTCCTTTGGTATTGTTGTGCATGTCCGCCAGACGGGAAGCCTGATATATCAATTGAGTCTCCGCCTTGAACCCAATGGTTCAAGGACAACATCGGACAGCGGCATTCCCGGGGCTCTTATTTCCTCAACCATCGCCTTCATTGGGTGCTGCTTGCATATGCACTTATACTGAATGCCATATGCAAGAGAACAAACTAAATCGCAACTTTATCCGCCGAGCCATGCGTGCTCAGCGACGGTCTCTCTCTGCCTCTGAAAGAGCCTTCAGCTCCTATAACGTACTCAGTAATCTGCGCACACAGATTTGGTATTTGCGCGCTCATCGAGTAGCAACCTATTTATGCCAAGACGGCGAAATTAGTCTGGCGCCGGTAATTACCGACTGCATGGATAGAAGCAAAGATATTTCCCTGCCTCGCGTACACAAATCTAAACCTTTGATGCAGTTTCTGGATTGGCAACCTGGTCAGCCGCTAACGAGTAATAGATACGGTATTCTCGAACCTAATGCCGGCAGGCACTGCCAGCTGATTGCACACTCCTTGATTTTGACCCCCTTGGTAGCTTTTGACAGCAGCGGAAACCGAATTGGTATGGGCGGAGGATATTATGATCGAATGCTTGGTCGGGCTTCTAATAACAGTTACCAGCCATTGGTTATAGGAATTGCCTACGATTTTCAGCAGCTCGATACTTTTGATACCCAAGCATGGGATCAAAGTATGGATGCAGTGGTTACTGACAAGAAGATTATTACCATTAGCGCCCGCCTGCGAGCACTAACTTCTGGTAATCAACCTACCAATCAATCTGCAAATTAGTCTAACTAGCCCAAAAATAGCTGGATGGCTGGATTGTCGGTTTCTTCCCAATACTCGTAGTTCAGAGAACCCAAGGACTCCCCAACCTCTTTGCGCTCAGATTTGGTCGCCTGAATACCAAGCATCACTCGTCCAAAGGCAGCACCGTGGTTTCTATAGTGGAACATAGAAATGTTCCACTTTGAACCAAGCGTAGACAAGAAAGCCATAAGCGCCCCAGGCCGCTCGGGAAACTCAAACCGATAAATTAACTCCTCACCAACTTTAGCGGAATGCCCTCCCACCATATGACGTATATGGTTCTTGGCTAATTCATCGTCGGTTAAGTCAAGTAGCGGGTAACCAGCCGTTCTTAGCTCTGTTACCAAAACCTCACGATCTTTCTCCGTGGCAATTTGAACACCCACGTAAATATGCGCCGCACCAGAATCCTTATAGCGGTAATTGAATTCAGTGATACTGCGCTTGCCGAGCGTTCTGCAAAACTTGCGGAAGCTGCCAGCCTTTTCCGGAATGGTTACTGCAAAAACGGCTTCGCGCTTTTCGCCAATTTCCGTTCGCTCAGAAATATATCTGAGACGATCAAAGTTCATATTGGCGCCGCAATTAATGCCTACAAAAGTCTTTGACTTGGCACCAGTACGCGCAATATAGCTTTTGATACCGGCAACAGATAGCGCACCAGCAGGCTCTACAATAGAGCGCGTATCTTCATAAATATCTTTGATCGCAGCGCATATCTCATCGGTACTAACGGTAACCACTTCATCCACAAACTGTTTCAGAACCGGAAAGGTTTTTGCGCCAATCTGCGCAACGGCAACGCCATCAGCAAATAGTCCAACATGGCTAAGACGTCCACGGCGGCCGGTATCCAGTGCCAACTTCAGGCAGGCGGCATCGGCCGGCTCAACTGCGACAATT
This sequence comes from uncultured Cellvibrionales bacterium, assembly GCA_913063225.1. GTDB lineage: Bacteria > Pseudomonadota > Gammaproteobacteria > Pseudomonadales > GM7GCV1 > JABJGI01. The sequence goes on along the minus strand of CAJXYP010000008.1, from coordinate 49,665 downwards.
CGAATCTCCGGGCGAATATGCTTTATGTAAGACGCCACACCTGCGCAAAGGCCGCCGCCACCGACCGCTACAAAAATTGCATCAATATCGCCCGTGAGCTGCTGCAAGATTTCAACGGCGATTGTGCCCTGCCCGGCAATGACATCCGGGTGATCAAAGGGATGTATATAAGTAAGACCCTTCTGCTCAATCAGATTATGGGCGTGCGCCGACGCTTCATCGTATGTATCGCCATGGAGAATTACCTTGCTGCCCAAAGCCCGCACCGCATCTACTTTAATGCTTGGAGTTGTCCTCGGCATGACGATAGTGGCTTTAATTCCCAAGTGGCGGGAAGCAAGTGCCACGCCCTGAGCATGATTACCCGCCGAAGCAGCTACCACTCCGGCCTTTTTTTGTGCCTCCGAGAGCAAGCGAATACAGTTGTATGCGCCACGCAATTTGAATGAAAAGACCGACTGAAGGTCCTCTCTTTTCAGAACCACACGGTTCTCGATACGCGAAGAAAGCTTCGGTGTTTCGTCCAGTGGCGTCACGCGCACCAGATCGTAGATATCCGCTGCAAGAATTTTTTTAGGGTAGTCGATAGGCATGAGTAAATCTAACTGGAAAATATGGAAGTTAGAGTCCATTAACACTCTATGTTTTACCTTTGGCCAAATTAACTAAAAATTAGCCCCGGCAGTGATCATTCAGATAGTGTTAACAGGCCCTTCTTGTAATGACTTAACATGTTAGCACCATTTAATCTGATGCCGATGCCATGAACCAAGACGAACAAAAAAAAGCTATCGCCGCTGCCGCGCTCGAATATGTACTTGCCGCCACTGAAAAGCCCGGACCGATTGGAATAGGCACAGGCAGTACGGCAAATTGCTTTATTGATTTGCTCGGCCAATATAAAAATCGCTTTACGGGCACAGTGCCAAGCTCAGAGGCATCCGCAGAACGCCTTAGAAGCCAGGGCATCCCTATTTTTGACTTTGTTGAAAGCGGTCGAATGACCTTCTATGTTGATGGCGCCGATGAAATAAATTCAGCGCAATGCATGATTAAGGGCGGCGGCGCGGCGCTTACGCGAGAGAAAAGGTTGTCGCTTCTATGGCCGATCGTTTTATCTGCATCGCAGACGAATCCAAGCAGGTCGAAACCTTGGGCGCTTTTCCGCTGCCGGTCGAGGTTATTCCGATGGCTGAAGTCCCCGTATCTCTAGCAATGCAAAAGGTGGGCGGAAACCCGGTTACGAGAGAAGGCGTGATTACCGATAACGGCAATATCATTCTCGATATTTTTGATCTAGAAATTGTTGATGCCGCCGCCTGGGAAGAGGCGATTAATCAGATACCCGGCGTGGTTACCAACGGCATATTTGCCCAGCAGCGAGCGGAAGTTTTGTTCACCTTCTCCAATAATCAGGTTATTCAAGTTAGCGGTTAATCCCAGCCAGAAACCCATGCAATAAAAAAGGCGCCGAAGCGCCTTTTTTATTGGCCAATATTTCTCTAGTCAGCATCAACGCAAGTAAAGGAATCAGTTTGTATGAAGCTTTTTGTTGCACCTGAACTAAAGGAAGTTATCGTTGTAGCAGTAACAATTACCGTGCCTACATCGCCATCTACAGAATCATCTTCCGCAAAGGTAATTGGAATATCAAAGATGCCCGCTTCATTGGTATTGCCAATACTGTAAGAAACTGCACCACTAAAATCACAGTTGTCGACCGCAATTTCTATAGTGGTACCAACCACCGGAAGATTATTATTAATATCACCAATTAGCGCGCGGATAAGCGTCGGACCACCGACATCAACGTCAACGACCGCGCCGCTGGCCAATAAACTGTAATCCCCATTTCGGAAATCTACAACCGGGGTATTGTCGGACATTATCAGCACTACCTCAGAGCGAACGCTAATAGGGAGTCGGGTACAGAGCGTCAATAATTCCAACTCCTCAGCACACAATACGCCATTAAATATGCCGTTACCGACCATACCGTTGTTGCTGTTTCCGTCATCATCACCATCATAGCGTCCATTTTCATTAATATCGAAGAAAAATTCTTCTTGTCCACTATCTAACCAACCCGTGCACTGGTCTGTGCCGTCGTCTGCAGTGCAGGGTAAGCCCGAATTATTTTCAAATGCTGCCCCATCCTTGCCAAATACGCCGTCTTCGTTGTCATCCCGAAAAGCTTCAGGCAAATCAACGAAGGGCTCTAGCGTATCGGTATCTGCGTCGTATGAATTATTCAAATTAACATCCACATAGTCGTAAAGACCATTGCCGCTGAGATCATCAAAGGATTCATCCCCGTCAGCATATGCAAGAATAGTTGTACGTCCCGAATAGATTTGCCCCAGAGGGAAATTAAAGTTATAGGTTGGGCAAGGTAAATCTTCATCAAAATGGTCAGCACCGCCGCCATCGTGATCACAGGCTGTATTGGCTAGCGTTCGCATAGTTCCAGTAGAGGCGAAATCTACCGCCCTTGTACCTGAACTGGTCCAGATTACGGAGCAAGCACCATCAACCGTCGTGCAGCTAGGCGTTACATCACCGTATTCCGCATTAAAAATAACCGAGGTGCCATCAAGAGCCGGGTTATTAAAGGCATCAGCGGCACGGATAGTCAGGGTAGAGACCACTCCATCATCAAGTACATTGCCACCACCGGGATTCAGTATCTCAGCGGACAGCGAGAAGGAGTTCTGATCTGGCAACCCAGTACTAATAACTGAGGCTGATCTCTCGAATAAAGCCGTCGAAAAATCAGCCTGCAATGATTATTCCAGCTAGTTAACCCGGGGATCTAGCTCGCCGGCTTCATAGCGCTGAAACATTGCCTCTAAACCAATAGATTTGATTTTGTCAGCGTTTCCAGCAGTACCAAAGGCTTCATAACGGGCCACACATATATCTTTCATGGCCGTAATGGTCTCATTAAGATATTTGCGAGGATCAAATTCAGATGGGTTATTTGCCAGATAGCGGCGTATTGCCCCGGTTGAAGCCAATCTTAGGTCAGTATCAATATTCACCTTGCGCACACCGTGACGAATCCCTTCCTGCACTTGCTCAACCGGAACGCCATAGGTTTCAGGCATATCGCCGCCATATTGGTTAATAATCGCTAACCAATCCTGGGGCACTGCCGACGAACCGTGCATTACTAGGTGGGTATCGGGGATACGAGCGTGAATTTCCTTAATTCGGTTTATATCGAGAATATCGCCGGTAGGCGGTCGGGTAAACTTGTAGGCACCGTGACTAGTGCCACAAGCTATCGCAAGCGCGTCAACGCCTGTTGCTTTAACAAAGTCGGCAGCTTCCTCTGGGTCAGTCAGTAACTGACTATGATCCAATACACCTTCTGCGCCCACACCATCTTCTTCGCCCGCTAGACCGGTCTCTAGAGAACCTAGACAACCTAGCTCTCCCTCAACCGATACTCCACAAGCGTGCGCCATAGCAACCGCTTGTTGCGTGACCGCAACGTTGTAGTCGTAATCCGCAGGCGTTTTACCATCTTCTTTCAAAGATCCGTCCATCATCACGGAGGTAAACCCTAGCTGTATGGACCGCTGACATATCGCCGGGCTAGTCCCATGATCTTGGTGCATAACCACAGGAATATCTGGCCACTCTTCTGTTGCAGCCTCAATTAGGTGACGCAAAAATGGCGCACCAGCGTATTTTCGAGCTCCTGCAGAAGCTTGCAGAATAACTGGAGAATTAGTCTGTTCGGCAGCCAACATAATGGCTCGCACCTGCTCTAAATTATTTACATTAAATGCCGGAACCCCATAGCCGTATTCGGCGGCGTGGTCTAGCAGTTCTCTCATACTGATCATAGGCATATCAATTACTCCTGTTTATCCAATTCAGCTTTTAAAGTGTTGCCGCAGCTTTAAGCGCAGCAACTGCTGGTAGTTCTTTGCCTTCAACGTATTCGAGGAAGGCTCCTCCGCCGGTAGAGATATAGCTTACTCCATCGGCAATTCCAAATTTATCAATAGCCGCGAGGGTATCTCCGCCTCCCGCCACTGAATAGGCTGGCGAATCCGCGATGGCCCGAGAAATTGCCTCAGTACCACCGGCAAAGGCCTCAAATTCAAAAACACCCAGTGGCCCATTCCACAATAAGGTTCCCGCTTTGGAAATCAATTCACACATAATTTTGCGGGATTCAGGACCTATGTCGAGAATCATTTCATTATCCCGAACATCATCTATTGCACAAACTCTCGGCTCAGCCTCAGAGCTAAACTCGGTAGCCGTCACCAAATCTACGGGCATAGGTATTTCACACTTCTGCATCAAGGCTTTTGCTACCGGAATCAAATCCGCCTCATAGAGAGACTTACCAACGGGGTGTCCTAGAGCAGCAACAAAGGTATTAGCAATACCTCCGCCAACAATCAATTGATCTACCTTGTCGGATAACGCTTCCAGAACCGTCAGCTTAGTTGAAACCTTTGAGCCACCCACTATCGCTAGCATCGGTGGTGTCGGATTTGCCAATACCTTGGACAGCGCGGTTAGTTCGGCGTCAAGCAACGGCCCAGCGCAAGCTTGATCAGCCTTTAACGCCACACCATGGGTAGAGGCTTGAGCGCGGTGGGATGTGCCAAATGCGTCCATAACAAATATATCGCAAAGATCTGCATAGGCCTGGGAAAGCGTTTCATCGTTGGCTTTTTCTCCTGGATTAAAACGAACGTTCTCAAGAAGAAAAATACGACCGGAACCTTCAGGTTTCGATAGCTGGTCTACTAGAGCAACCTGCTCATTTAAAGCCTGGGTCAGGTATTGCGCAACAGGCGCCAAAGAGAACTCTTCAGCAAAATAACCCTCAGTGGGCCGACCCAAATGGGACATCAGGATTATTTTAGATGCGCCCTTGTCTAGGGCCATTGATATGCTCGGCAAAGCGGCTCGCAATCGCGCATCAGAACTTATAACGCCATCTTGAATCGGAACATTCAAGTCTTCTCGGATTAGCAGGACCTTTCCCGACAAGTCCATATCGGACATCTTCTTATAGGCCACTTAAACCTATCCTTCTATTAATTTGCGCTACCATCTAATGCCTACCAATTTGATTGCCCCAATGAGTAGCGATATCCAAAATTCGATTGGCATATCCCCATTCATTGTCAAACCAAACCAGGAGTTTCAAATGCCTAGCTCCAGACATTCTGAGTTGCTGGAGATCGACTACTCCCGAACGTGAGTCATGCACAAAATCGCAACTAACCAGAGGTTCATTAGTGTATCCCAGCACTCCGGAAAACCTTGTCTCCGAAACCTCTTTTATCAAGTTTTTTACCGTTTCGATATCCGCGTCCTTAGCCAACACAACGCCAATATCCATGGCGGAAACATCAGAAATTGGCATACGTAATGCGCTGGCCTGAATTTTCGGTTCAAGGTGCGGCAAAATTCGCCCGATACCCTTAGCCAGCTCTGTTTCAACCGGGATCATTGATTCGAAAGCCGCACGATTTCGGCGTAAATCTTTGTGATGGTATGCGTCAATTACGGGCTGATCGTTCATAGCCGCATGCAGCGTCCGCACCATCACTGACTCGATCCCAAAGGCCTGATCTAAAGCCTGCAAAGGCGGAACCACACAGTTAGTAGTGCAAGACGCCGCTGAGATGATTTTCTGCTCGGCGCTAAGCTCAGAATGGTTTACCCCAAAAACTATGGTGGCATCAACATCGGATTCGGCGGGCTGAGAAAATAGTAGCCGCTTAGCGCCAGCATCAATATGCGATTGCGCTGTTGCTCTATCAGTAAAAGAACCCGAAGACTCTATCAGGATATCGATGCCTTCCTCTGCCCAGGGCAAAGAATCAGTATCTTCCGAATGACTTAAACGAATCGACTTTCCACCAACCTGTAATACGCCTTCGCCAGCATGAACCTCACCAGCAAACCGACCGTGGGTCGAGTCATAACGGGTCAGATAGGCAATGGACTCCGGCGGAGCCAGTTCGTTAATTGCAACGATGGATAAGTTCGGATCACTCCGCTCAGCGAGGGCTCTAAAAACACAGCGCCCTATTCGCCCGAACCCATTGATTCCAACGCGTGTCAGAGCATTCTCTCTATCGCTTTAACAACATTCTCAGTTGAGAAACCAAAATGCTCCATTAATTCAGGGCCCGGTGCTGATTCACCAAAGGTATCAATTCCAATAACCGCGCCATCCAATCCAACAAGCTTGTACCAGGACATGCTGTGCCCAGCTTCCACCGCGAGTCTTTTGCGGCAGCCCTCGGGAATTACTGAGTTTTGATATGCAGAATCCTGCGCGGTAAATAGCTCAACGCAAGGCATGGAAACAACCCGTACCTTGGTGCCTTTTGCACCTAGGAGGACCTTGGCATCGACGGCAATACCGACCTCAGAACCGGTAGCGATAACCACTACTTCTGGTTCGCCATCGGAATCAGCGAGGGTATAACCACCCTGCTTGATCTGGCCGAGTGTTTTTGCGTCACGTGGCTGGCATGCAAGTCCCTGTCGAGATAGCGCCAGCGCTGTAGGGCCATCGGAGCGCGAAAGGGCGGAGCCCCAAGCGGCCATAGTCTCAACAGTGTCGCACGGGCGCCAGGTGTGCATATTTGGCGTAGACCGCAGTGAGGTAATTTGCTCAACCGGCTGGTGCGTCGGGCCATCTTCACCCAACCCAATGGAATCATGCGTAAATACGTAAATGCTGCGCTGTTTCATAAGCGCGGCCATACGGATAGCGTTGCGTGCGTATTCCATAAAAATAAGAAAGGTGCCGCCATAGGGAATAACGCCCGAGTGCAATGCCATGCCATTCATAATGGCAGCCATTCCAAACTCACGAACACCATAGTAAATATAGTTGCCGGAAGTATCGTGCGCGGTAACCGTTTTGCTACCGCTCCAGTTGGTAAGATTCGAGCCAGTCAAATCAGCAGATCCACCCAGCATTTCGGGCAACTCCGCAGCGAACTTCTCTATTGCTAGCTGCGAAGCCTTGCGGGATGCCACCTTGGCTCCCTCGGTTTGGCTTTCCTCAACAAATCTTTGTATCAACTGATCAAAGTTCGCTGGCAGCTCTCCGCTGATGCGTCGCTCGAACTCTTCTGCCTGTCGCGGGTAATTGGCTTTATAACTTGCTAAAGTTTTGGACCATTGCGCTTCTGAATCAGAGCCCTGATCCAAAGCATTCCAACCTGCATATACGTCCTCTGGAACTTCAAAGGGGGCATGCGGCCAATTCAAATTGACTCGTGTTGCCGCAATCTCTTCATCCCCTAGCGGGGCGCCGTGACATGCAGCAGTGCCCTCTTTATTTGGCGCGCCTGCACCAATCTTGGTTTTACAACATATAAGCGTTGGGCGATCCTCGTCCGCTTGGGCAGCTTCAATAGCCGCTTTAATAGCACCGGAATCATGGCCATCTACCTTGGAAATAACTTGCCAGCCATAGGCCTCAAATCGTTTCGGGGTTTTGTCCGTAAACCAGCCGCTAACGTCTCCATCGATAGAGATCTGATTGTCATCATAGAAGGCAACCAGTTTTCCAAGGCCCAAGGTCCCCGCCAATGAAGATACCTCATGGGAGATACCTTCCATCAAACATCCATCCCCTAAGAAGACATAAGTGTGATGATCAACCAAAGACGCATCTTTCTTATTGAATTGGGCAGCGAGTATTTTCTCTGTCAAAGCCATGCCAACCGCATTTGCCAGGCCCTGCCCTAGCGGGCCAGTAGTGGTTTCAACACCTGGCGTATATCCGTATTCCGGATGCCCGGGGGTCTTAGCGTCCATCTGACGGAAGTCTTTGAGATCTTCTATGCTCAAGTCGTAGCCGCTGAGATGCAGCAAAGAATAGATGAGCATCGAACCGTGCCCATTTGAAAGCACAAACCGGTCTCGGTTAAACCAGTTTGGATTTGCCGGATTGTGGACTAGGTAATCGTTCCACAAAACCTCAGCAATATCAGCCATACCCATGGGTGCCCCGGGATGCCCGCTGTTCGCTTTTTGAACCGCATCCATGGATAAAACCCGAATTGCATTCGCCAGTGTGCTCCGGTTTGCCATTCTCTAATCTTCGCTTGATAAAGGGAGGGCCATTTTCCATTAGTGGAGCGCCGAGGTAAACATCAATAATCCCCGTATTGCCGCTTTTCTTTATAATGTGGTCTCAACCACCAAAATAGTCTCTACCTTATGAGATCATTTGTGAGAAGTTTCACTAAGATAGTGCTGCTATGTTTATTAGCAATACACAATTCCAGCCTCGCTCAGATAAGCCAGATTCAGCTGGATGCCGTTCTGATAGAGAGTAGCGATTTAATGCAGTCCGGCAATCCTGAAGCAGCTTTGGCGGTTCTAAAGAGATACGAAGAAACTTTTAGCACGCAGCCGGAATATTTGAACAATCTGGCGGTGGCGTATCTTAGGAACTCTCAACCCTTGGAGGCCCTAACCATTCTACGACAACTAGTGGATTCGGACCCTATTTTCAGCATTATCTCTCACAACCTTCTTGAGCTTGAATTGCAGATCGCTGAGGGTCCTCCGGAAAAATTGAACCCGATTTTGTTTGTTCAATCTACTAAGTCATTCTTTGAATCAGAGCTGGGGGAAATTGATACAAACAGGGGTTTAGCAAACACACCTGTAATTACAACAGCCGCGCCAACCCAAACCCCAGTGCAAACTCGGGAACCAGACACTAGAGCCCAAACCAGATTTCTGGTTTGGCGCTCCGGAATCTGACTACTGCTTGGGCTCTATCATGGTCAGAAGGTGACGTGGACTCCTATCTAGCGTACTACGCCGAGGACTACCAACCTGACGAGATCACCCCAATGAACAGTGGCGTGGTAACCGTGACGCTGCATTGACCAGGTCTGGTGATATTTTGGTCAGCCTTACAGAAATTGATGTTCAGATCTTTGGGAATCAAGCATTTGTAGCTTTCCAACAAAATTATCTGTCCAGTAACTATTCGGACAGCGTGCAGAAAACTCTCGTATACTCCTTCTTTAATGAGAGATGGAAAATCATCTCGGAAACTTCAACCGCACTAGATTAAGAAATGATGATGCTGACGAAGCCCATTTACATTGGTCTCCTTCTTTTTTGCGCCTTGCTTTACCCAAGCCTCGCGCTCTCTCAAGCGAGCTCCGTCAGCTCGGCATACGGTCAACCCGCCTTGCCTTGAATAGCTATAGCGAACCAAACTACCTTTTAGATGGCGCCCCGATTGGCGCAGATCTGGTTCCTGCATCGCTGATAAGCCTAAACGAAACTATTGAAAATATCGTATGGGTTGAAATGGAAAAGGGCTTGCTTCATTTGATGGTGCCAAACCAAAATACGGGTCAATGGCAAGTCGGCTTCACCCGCTCCATTTCCATTGGCAAAGCCGGATATGGAAAAGAGGTTGAAGGTGATAATCGCACTCCCGTTGGCCTGTATCAGGTCACCTCCTTTTTGCCCGACGAAGAATTAACTGACTATTACGGCATCGGTGCTTTTCCAATTAACTATCCGAATAGTTACGACCGATTAAACCAACGAACAGGTCATGGTATTTGGTTACACGGACTCCCTAAAGGCGTGGACGAGCGGCCATTACTGGATTCGGAAGGCTGTGTAGTTATCGACAATACCGCGTTCGAATGGCTCAGAGGATATGTAACCGAAGGACACACCAGGGTTTTACTTGGCGACCAAATTCGCTGGACCTCGCGCAGTGAAGTTGCGCTTGTGCGACAAGAGATCGAATCGTCAATCGAAGCATGGCGAGCCGCCTGGGCAAGAATTGACAATCCGACTTACCTAGATTTTTATGCAGACGACTTCTCTAGCATGGATAGAAGCCTGCAAGACTGGGTTGCTTATAAAAATCGCATTCATGCAGTAAAAGAATGGGTTGAAGTAGACATCTCAGATCTAAATATCTTTGCCTATCCTGCGCAGCCCGACTTGGTTGTTACGGAATATCATCAGGTTTACCAAAGTAGTAACTTCAATGCAGAAGGCAAAAAGCAAATATTTTGGCGTCGCCAGCCGGATGGCAGCTGGAAAATTGTATTTGAAGGCGCGGCCTAAATCGTGATCAGAAATACTTTGGGGGGGCATACCTTGCCCTCAAGGGGTTTGCTGCTGCTGGCGTTAATGGCAACTCTATCTGCTTGTTCTAAACTGCCCTTCAGCCAACCAGCAACACCTGAAATTGCATCACAGCCAGAGCCGCTGGCGGAGCCTGCTATCCTCTCTGCCGAACCTCCTAAAGTTACCATTGTCCCCGTCCCGGAAGTGGTTATCGAGGTCGTAAATACCGCAGATAGCAATACACCAGAGCTAGCGGAAACGGTCCCGGAACCCTCGGTAGATATAAGCTTCTTTGGACTACCGACTCCCGAAGTTGACTTCAGCATTATTGACCTTTGCCAAGAAATTGGTGACAAGCTAAGCAGCGTGTCGGTTCAGGATTGTCTAGACCAACAGCTTCAGTCCACTGGTGGTTTTTCGGTATTAAAAAGACCTTTAGCTGTTCGAGAATACCCTGAGTTACCCCAACGCGAATCGCTGGGACGCGTGCTATTAATCGGCGGCATTCATGGAGACGAATACTCTTCTGTGTCTATTGCTTTTAAGTGGATGGAAATTCTGAATGAGTACCACTCAGGTGTTTTCCATTGGCAATTTATTCCCTTAAGCAATCCAGATGGTTTGCTGGGAGAGGAATCTCGCCGTCAAAACGAAAATGGGGTAGATCTAAATCGAAATTTCCCCTCCGCCGACTGGAACGATTCAGCGGCAAGCTTCTGGGAAGACAAAACGGATAGCAACGAGCGCCGATACCCCGGAGAGAGCGGCGGTAGCGAACCAGAGGTTGCCTGGCTGGTAAAACACATTAATGAGTTTCAACCAGATGTAATCATTTCGGTGCACGCGCCATACCACTTGGTCGACTACGATGGGCCCCCAGCAGCTCCAGAACAATTAGGTGATTTGCACCTTAATAGGTTGGGTGTTTATCCGGGGTCTTTGGGACATTACGCAGGGGTCGATTTAGACAAGCCGGTAGTTACCATTGAATTGCCCTACGCCGGTATTATGCCGAGCGAAAATCAGATATCTAAGATGTGGACAGATTTGGTTGCCTGGTTAGTCGAGGAACGTACCAAGGAGCGCTAGGCTCCCTTATATAGAAATAAAGGATTCTAAAGATAAAAGATCTAATTCTTGCTGGTGATTACTTTCTGAACCGTGCCAGCGGAAAATTCACCCTTCGCCTGCTGGTCGGCATGGTAGCTCGAACGAACTAGAGGCCCACAAGCTGCCTGAGCGAAACCTATACTTAACGCATATTCTTCGTATTCCGCAAACTCGTCAGGATGCACGTAGCGGCGCAGGGGGTAATGATCTTTTGACGGCTGCAGGTACTGACCGACCGTAAGCATTTGAATATCGTGCTCACGCATATCATCCAATACCCGCAGCAACTCATCTTTGGTCTCTCCCATACCCACCATCAAGCCTGACTTAGTCGGCACATTAGGTTGCATAACTCGGTATTCTTTCAATAACTGCAGAGACCACTCGTAGTTCGCACCTGGTCGCGCTTCTCGGTAAAGACGCGGAACCGTTTCCATATTATGGTTAAAAACATCCGGCGGCGTGACAGCAAGAATATCGATAGCTGGATTCATTCGACCACGAAAGTCCGGAGTGAGAATTTCTATTTGAATACCTGGTGATTGCTCCCGTACCAAACGAATACAATCCGCGAAATGCTGAGCACCTCCATCCCGTAAATCGTCACGATCAACCGAAGTAATAACTACATAGTTCAGTTTCATTAAGGCAACAGTTTCAGCCAGGTTGAACGGCTCCTCGGCATCAAGAGAGTTTGGTTTACCATGACCAACATCACAGAAGGGACATCTGCGAGTACAAACATCTCCCATAATCATGAAAGTCGCAGTACCTCCTCCAAAACACTCATTCAGGTTCGGGCAATTGGCCTCTTCGCAAACCGTAGAGAGCTTATTTTCTCGCAGCAGGTCTTTGATCCGCGTTACTTCATCATTTTGCTGCAATTTAATGCGGATCCAAGGTGGCTTGCGGATATATGCTTCCGGCTCCGCCTTAAGAGGTATCAGTTCGATCTTGTCGGCATCGCGCAGTTTTTCGCCAGCCTTGCGGCTTTGCGTTCGTCGAGGCGGCTGTATAACGGGATTATTCATAAGATAAGTCTGATTCACTCTCTAAAAGGTAGTTGTAGCCCAGTCGACCCGTTAGCAGCTTGGTTAAATCAGTTGCGACGGATGAGATAGGAGGCACATTATCCAGTAATTCGCTAAGTTGCGTAATAGGTACACCGAGATCACAAGCATTAATGCCCTTCCAGGGTGACATATCCATATCCCAATTCAGAGCCAACCCGTGATAAGTACAACCCCGACGGACACGTAGCCCTAATGAGGCAATTTTCTTTCCTTCGACATAGACGCCGGGTGCATCCGAGCGAGCAGATGATTCAATGCCCAGTCCAGATAGATAATCAATAATGCTTTCTTCAATTGCGCTGACTACCTGACGAACATTTTTGTCGAGCCGCTTTATATCCGTGAGCAAATAGATCACAAGTTGGCCGGGCCCGTGAAAAGTAACATCACCACCTCGGTCAACCTGGACCACCGGGACATCCTTAACATCTAAAAGGTTTGTTCTATTACCAGCGCGCCCTAAGGTATATACGGGTTTGTGCTGAAGACACCACAATTCATCTATTTGCCAGTGCGCACGACGCTCAGTAAAGCTTTGCATGGCATCAAAAACCGGCTGGTAATCCACCAAACCGAGGTCTCGCACAATGATTTCTTTTGCTATTTCCATTTAGCACCTACTAATACCAATTTAATAATTCCTAAAGTACCATTTTCACTAAAGCACTAGTTTGCAAATCGCTATTCAGCTCAGAGAGTTGCTCCGGACCTGTAGCGGTAATCCAGACGGTCATAGACTCGTAGTTTCCCTTACGGGATTTAGTGATCTCCATACGGGTCGCATCAAAACCTGGGGCGTGACGCACCAGTATATTTAATACCGTCTCCCTGAATCCCGGATCGGTAATACCGATAATTTTTACTGGGTAATCTTCGCAGGGAAATTCAATTTTTGGCGCTTCGGGCTCAACTTCGACTTCCGTCATGCGCTACCAAAAATGCTGGTGAAGAATAATCGGATACGATCCCACATGCGGCCGAAAAACCCCGCCTGTTCAATTGCATGCTGAGCTATAAGTGGAGCTTCATAAAGGGTGTCACCACGATACAACACCTTAATTAAGCCGAGCTCTTGGCCCTCAGATATCGGAGCTCGCAGATCTTCTGGAAGTAGTATTTCGGCCGCAAGTGCGCCTTCATCACCACGAGGGATGGTTAGCTGCACATGTTCCGCTACACCCGTTGAAACCAAATCCGTCTTGCCTTCCCAGACCTGAGCTTCAGCTAGACTGTCAGCTGGTGAGTAAAGGTCATGAGTACTGAAATAACGGAATCCCCAGGTAAGCAGTTTCTGCGACTCTGTGGTGCGTATAGCCTCGCTAGCTGTGCCCATTACAACGGAGATCAATCTCATGTCGTTGCGCATTGCCGACGCGACTAAGCAGTAGCCGGCTTCTTCCGTGTGCCCGGTTTTCATGCCATCAACAGAGGCATCTCGCCAAAGTAATTGATTTCTGTTGGGCTGCTTTATACCGTTGTATTCGAATTCTTTTTCCGAATACATTTCATAGTACTCAGGATGTCCAACAATAATGGCTTGCGCCAGCTTAGAAAGATCCACAGCCGAAGTCAGGTGTCCCTCTGCTGGAAGCCCTGTGGCATTCCAATAATTGGTACTTGCCAATCCCATGCGCTGAGCATTCTGCGTCATCAAATCAGCAAACACCTCTTCACTACCGGCAACATGCTCGGCAAGCGCGATAGACGCATCATTGCCAGACTGAATTATTACGCCTCGCAGTAAGTCTGAAACGGTTGCCGGTTCGTTGGGAGGCAAAAACATAGTAGAGCCACCACTCTTGGTACCTCCCTTTATCCAAGCGTTTTCGCTTACCAGAACTTCTTCATTCAAACTCAACCGGCCAGCGGATATCTCTTCAAATACCAAATAAGAGGTCATTAGTTTGGTAAGACTTGCCGGAGGCAGCTGTAAATCCGAGTCGTACTCGGTTAGGACTTTACCCGTGCTCGCGTCTATCAGTATCCAAGACTTTGCTGCCAATTCTGGTGCGGCAGGAATAATTGGTTGCGCCCAGGAAGTAGCGGCCAAAAAAGAGACTAATATTGCGCAAAAAATGACTCTCACAGATGAATCCATACTAATTTTTGTTGGACCGGAATAGTACCAGTTAACAAGTGCTGCTGTCAGAGTTGGCATCAGAACTAGCACCACAATTTGTATAGGAAATCGCGCCGAATCTCACCAAGTACCCGGGCGGCAACCCATTTAGTTCAAGCAGTGTTTGTAGGACGGCCAGGTCGCTAGAACCGGCGATTGGGCCCGCTAGAACACGGTAAAAAGTTTCGCCGCCTTGCGGCAGTAATACTTCCACTTTAACTTCCGTAAGAAGCGCAATACTCTCAGCCAGGTCTCGCGCAGCCTCGGCAGTTGAGAGCGCAGCTATTTGTAAATGCGAGGTTTCCGGTGCGGCCAAAATCGCTGCAGCAGAATCATTGATTTGAGGATTGCGTTCTGCGGCTAGGCTGGCCAGGGTGATTTGATAATCATTTGGATCAAGCGCTATTACTTCAACCCTCGCAACTCCGAGATCCGCATAACCCAATTTTGAAGCCGCAGCCCAGGATAGATCAATTATGCGATCCTCATGGAATGGGCCACGGTCATTTACTCGAACGATAATCTCCCGATTATTATCCAAGTTTCTGACTAAGGCGTAGGCGGGAATAGGCAAGGTCTTATGAGCGGCCGTAATTTGGTACATATCGTAGATTTCACCATTGGAGGTAAGTCGTCCGTGAAATTTAGTGCCATACCAAGAGGCCAATCCTGTCTCACGGTAACCCCTACTAGTGTCCATAATTTCGTAAGTTCCGCCTAAAACCGTGTAAGGACTGTAGTTGCCCGCGCGGAGCACCTCTTCCTGACGCGGAACTACGTTAGGAATGTTGGAGACATCTAAAGACCTTCGAGGGGCAGCGTCGCTGGATGATCCAGGGAGGACCAAGCCACCACAGCCAACCAAAAGCACGGCCAAAAACCAAACAAGTGCTATAGATCGAATACTTCTGACCACCTAATCTATATCCTCCAATTCCAATTCGACACTAGCAACGCCCAGACGGTGCGCCAAGTGAGATACAGCCATGCCATAAAGGTGGCTATGGTTGTACCGGGTAATAACATAAAAATTATGCTGACCAATCCAGTACTCGGAACCACCCAAACCGGTCAATCCCATAAGGGTAACCTCTTCGGGCTCCCCAAAGTCAGCAGATGTCGGTAAACCGATCACCCCAAGAGCCTGGAGCTCGCCAATATTTGTATATGGCCGTAAATTTTGATTTAGCAGATTTTCAGGGAAGTTCTCAGGCAGGCTTACCGGAGTAAATATTGGCTTATCGCGACTCCAACCATGGCGCGCCAAGTAATTCGCAACGCTCCATATTGCGTCGGAAGGGTTCTCCCAAAGATCAGCAAACCCATCACCATCATAATCTGCTGAATAGGCTAGATAACTGCTGGGTATAAACTGACCCAGTCCCATAGCTCCCGCGTAAGACCCAGTCAACGATGCGGGATCAACTTGGTGCTGGCTGGCCAACTTAACCAAAGACTTCAGCTCACCTCTAAAAAAGCTAGCACGAGGCGGGTAATCAAAAGCGAGAGTAGAGAGCGCATCGATAACTCTGTAGCCACCGGTAAATCTGCCGTAAAGTGTTTCTACTCCAATAATCGCCAGAATAATCTCTGGAGGCACGCCGAATTCGGTTTCAGCCTCTTCTAAAACTGAAGCATTTTCCCGCCAAAATTCTACGCCTCTGTCCAGACGGCTTTGAGTCAAAAATATTTTTTGATACTCCGCCCAAGTTAGCGTCTTTTCTGCGGGTCGGCTAATAGCATCAATTACCGACTGACTGTACTCCGCATCCGAAAACATCTGCTCTAACCACGCTCGATCAACATTCTCAGTGTCAATCAGCTCGTCGATAAATAACTGCACTTCTTCTCTATCGCGATAGTCAGCTTGGCTGAGGCTAGCAATAGTCGAAATCAACAGAGCAATCATAAAGGGCCGCATCCAAACTGAGCTTCTGGGATTAAAGGTAGTATTTTTTTTAACCATCATGATTTGAGAGTTCCAGGTTCTGTAGATATGGCCATCAATATGCCAAACATCATAAATAGAGATATAAGAGAAGTACCGCCATAACTAACCAAAGGTAAAGGCACTCCCACTACGGGCAGCAGTCCAGAGACCATAGCCATATTCACCGATACGTACACAAAAAAAGTAACTACTACCGCGGCAGATGCCAAACGACTAAATGGGCTTTTGGCGGTATAGCTTATCCAAAAACCTCGTCCAATAATCAGTAAATAAAGACTAAGTAATATACAGACACCTCTAAAGCCAAATTCCTCAGCAAGAACAGCAATAATGAAATCCGTATGACTTTCGGGAAGAAAATCCAAATGTGATTGGGTTCCCAATAACCACCCTTTTCCGGACCAACCACCGGATCCTATCGCCGTAACCGACTGGATAATATTCCAGCCAGCTCCTAAGCGGTCTGCCTCCGGGTTGAACATAGTAATAATTCTTTCGCGCTGGTAGTCATGCAATCCAAATTGCCACATCAAGGGCGCAGATATAATCACTAATATAAGGGCGGCAAGCATGTAACGCCACTTCAATCCTGCTGTGAACAGAACAGCCAATCCGGACCCGGCAACCAATAGACTAGTACCCAAATCTGGTTGCACCACAACAAGCCCCGCCGGTAAAGCGATCATCAATAGCGACATAAACACATGCTTAAATCTTGGCGGCATATGCCTTTTTCCGAGATATGCCGCAAGTAAGAGTGGTAGTGATAGTTTCAGTATTTCGGACGGCTGAAAAGCTATAGGGCCGAGGTCTAGCCAGCGCTGTGCTCCGTTAACCTCCAATCCAAAGAAAATTACCGCTACCAAAAGCAGGAGTCCTCCCGCGTAGGGCAACCAAACCCAACGCTGCATCACTGAAGGAGGAATTTGCGCGACAATTATCATCGCAACCAGGCCGGCACCTGCCATCATTACCTGCCGCTTTAGGAATGAAAACTGTCCATCACTGGCGCTATACAAAACTACCAATCCAAAAGCCAATGTAATTAGGACCAGCGCTAATAGAGTGGGGTCTATATGTATGGACTGCCAAAACGTATTGGTCGGCTTTTCCGACTGAGCGTCCGGCAGTTTGCGTACAAAATCAGTTTGGGACATTGGCGCCCCCATTTTTGACGGGTTCCGGTACATAAGATTCAAGTAATTTGTCGAAAATAACGCGCGCTATAGGCGCCGCCATACTGCCACCGTGCTCGCCATTTTCAACAATAACCCCCACGGAGAACTGCGGGTTGTCAGCCGGCGCAAAAGCTACAAATAGCGCGTGATCTCTCTGGTGTTTTTCTAATTCAAGATCGTCGTAATCCACGTCTTCTGCAACACTGATTGCCTGAGCTGTCCCGGTTTTCCCGGCAATTTCGTAGTTATCAATGCCTCTATTTATCGATTGAGCAGTGCCATGAGTAGTATGAACTACATCTCGCATGGCTCCGTGCACTAAAGCCCAGTGTTCCTCAGCAATTTCAATCTGGTCACTTACAATAGACAGCACAGGTTGATCACCAATTGCAGAGACTAGCGAAGGCGGAATTACGGAGCCTTTTCGCGCAATCACGGCCGTGGTCTGCGCCAGCTGTAGAGGCGTGACTAACAAGAACCCCTGTCCAACACCTACATTTATGGTATCCCCTGGATACCAGGCAACACCGCGCGCTCCTCGTTTCCAATTTGGAGAAGGCATAACTCCGGACTGCTCTCCAGGAAGGTCGATGCCTGTCTTATGACCAAGGCCAAACCGCAGACCATAGTCTGACAACGATTCAATACCGGTACGATGCCCTAGCTCGTAATAGAAAACATTGCATGATTCGACGATGGCTTTAGTTAAATCAACGGTTCCATGGCCCTGCGATTTCCAGTCCCGGGAAACACGATCCTGCCCTTCTAGTATGTAGTAGCCAGGGTCAAAGAGCGTGAATTCAGGAGTGATGCTTTGCTCCTGCAAGGCAATCAACCCAAACATGGGCTTGACCGTTGAACCTGGTGGATACTGTCCCTGAAGGGCTCGATTGAACAACGGCTTGGCTGGGTTTTCTAGCAGCGCTGAATATTCTCTGGTGCTTATACCAGAGACAAAGAGGTTAGGGTCGAAGCTGGGAGTGCTCACCAAGGCAAGCACCCCAGAATTATTTGTGTCGATTGCCACTGCCGCTGCCTGCTCGCCAACAAGCTGATCCTGAATAGCGATCTGAAGTTCACTATCCAAATTCAGGTGGATATTCTGCCCTGGTATTGGATGATGACGCTCCAATATCCGCAGAACATTACCGCGAGCATCGGTTTCTACATATTCGTAACCAACTACCCCTAACAACTCAGTTTCGTATTGCCGCTCAATACCCGTTTTGCCTATGACGTGAGATCCGGCATAGGCTTCTAAATCGATGCTGGCTTGCTCGCGATCATTGATGCGACCCACATAACCAACTACATGAGCAAAATACTCACCCAGAGGGTAATGACGTATTAACTCGACTTGGATGTCAGCGCCCACCAAATCAAACTGCTGCACCGCAAAACGTGCAACTTCCTGCTCATCTAGGTTATAGCGAAACGGCACTGGCTCGTAAGGTCGACGATAGGTCTCTAGCTGCTCTTGAAAACGCTGCAAATCGATATCGCTAATGGCCACAACATTGGCAAGCTTATCCAGAAGCTGGTCAAGGCCATCAGTATTTTCGGGCACAATAGTCAGGGTATAACTTGGCCTATTTTCTGCGAGAACGATTCCGTTGCGATCAAATACGAGACCTCTCGTTGGAGGCACAGCACGAACGTGTATTCGATTTTCATCAGACTGGGTGACAAATCGGTCAAATTGTTCGATTTGCAAATAGTGATAACGCAAAGCGAGCATGGCCAAAACAACCATGACAACAAAAGCCAATATTTGCAGCCGCCCCAGAATCAGCCGGCTTTCGTATTGCTCATCTCTAAATAAAGAATCTTCGCGCATGATTTTGTTCAGTTAAAACTGGGCCTATTAGCACCATTTACTCACGATGGTAGGGGTGATTCGAATTAATCATAATCGCCCGGTAAATCTGTTCGACAAGAATAACCCGCACAAGTGCGTGAGGGAATGTCATTTCTGATAGAGACCATGTCATATTTGCCCGATCCAAGACCTGAGACGAGAGACCATCGGGACCACCGATCACAAAAGCTAAGCTCATAGACTGCATTTGAAGATCTTGCAGCGTTGTAGCCAGTTTTTTGGTGGCAAAACTAGAACCTCTCTCATCCAGAGCTATCAGGCGATCCACCCCCGCAACCTTATCAAGAATAAGTTTCGCTTCGGCTCCACGAGCAGACGCAGATGATCCGCCTTTCCCACGATCCCCAGAAGATATCTCAGTAATTTTTAGGCTAACGCCTCTGGGTATGCGTTTTAGATATTCACTGACGCCGTCTTCGATCCAACCCGGCATGCGAGTCCCAATGGCAATAATTTGAATATTGAGACTCAATTCGATTCTCTCAGGTCAATTGGCCGGGCGGATTATTAGGAAGCGCGATTAGTCGCTGCCATATCCCAAAGTCGCTCTAAGTCATAAAACTCGCGCGTATCCGGAAGCATTATGTGTACAACAACCACTCCATAATCGAGCAATACCCACTCTCCCTGATCCAGACCCTCGATACCTATAGCCCTCTCATTCTTTTCTTTGCACTTCATTAATACGCTATCCGCCAGCGCTTTTACCTGCCGATTCGAAGCGCCAGAAGCGATTATCAAATGGTCGGTAACATCTGTTAGATGACCTACATCAAGAGCCAAAATATCGATGCCTTTAATATCTTCTAACGCATCAACAACCGTATTTTTTAGTTCAACTTCGTTCATAGTTTTATCGTATTTCTTGGAGCCAATTAGCTCTGGTAAAGGTTATATTTCTTTATGTATTCAATAACTTGAGGCTTAAGCACGTGCTCTGCCGACGCCCCGAATCTCAATGCTTCTCGCACTTCAGTAGAAGAACAGTCAATCTCATCAAATGGCAGTTCGACAATGCATCTGGTTGCCTGATTCGCAGCTTCCAGCTTTTCAACAGACAGACCAATCTCGGCGGGAACTTCTTGCAGCCCTATATACTCCTGATCTTCCTTAGAAGAACGCCCGACTACTAACAAACAAGACATATCCAAAATATCTTGCCAGCGGTGCCACCTAGTAAAACTAGCCAAACTATCCCAACCCAGCGTCATATAAAGCAATGCATCGGGATACTCCAACTGCACGTCTTTTAGCGTGAGATAACTATAAGAGAGTGTATCGCTACGCAGCTCTCGATCATCGACCACTAGACTAGGTCTGTTGTTGCAGGCTAGCCGTAACATCTCCGATCTGTGCTCTCCACTCGCAATCGGCGCTGCCCTATGCGGAGGTTGTCCGCAAGGGATAACCAATATCCGATGCGGTGATATATGTCGCTCAATAGCGTCGATAATTCTCAAATGACCCTGATGAACGGGGTCAAAAGTTCCGCCAAAAACTACTATCCGCTTCAAGGCCTCGTGCCCGCCCCAAATAGGTTGCTAGTCTCGAATATTTCCGTCACCTAATACTATCCATTTTTGCGAAGTAAGGCCTTCGAGCCCAACGGGCCCGCGCACATGGATTTTATCTGTTGAAATACCAATCTCCGCACCCAATCCATATTCAAAACCATCCGCAAATTGTGTGGACGCATTGACCATTACAGAGCTTGAATCCACATCACGCAAAAACTGGCGCGAGCTAGTGTAATCCTCTGTCACTATTGCATCTGTATGCCCCGAACCATAAGTCGTGATGTGCCCAACCGCTTCTGCAAGGCTTGCCACTATTTTGATAGAAAGAATCGGGGCGAGATATTCGGTTGACCAATCTTCCTCGGTCGCCTCTATTACACCAATAATTTCTCGGGTTTTCTCACATCCTCTTAGCTCAACGGATTTCTCATGGTAGAGCTTCTCAAGCTGGGGCAGAACATCCGCGGCCAATGACTGGTGAACCAGAAGCGTTTCCATTGCCCCGCATATTCCGTAGCGGCGACACTTAGCATTGATAGCGATATCAATCGCTTTTTGCCTATCAGCGTTCTCATCAATATAGACATGGCAAACGCCATCGAGATGCTTGATGACTTGAATCGTTGCCTTTTTGGAAATGTGCTCAATAAGCCCGCGGCCACCGCGAGGCACAATGACATCTAGGTAGTCAGGGGAAGTAATCATCAAATCTACAATTTCTCGATCAGCACTTTTCACTACCGCCACAACTGATTCAGGCAGGCCTGCCTTTGCAAGACCGGTTTTTATGCATTCGGCGATTGCAGTATTTGACCGTATAGCCTCACTACCACCGCGCAATATCGTCGCGTTGCCAGATTTGAGGCAAAGCGCTGCGGCATCGATAGTCACGTTAGGGCGAGATTCATAAATGATGCCGATAACTCCCAAAGGTACACGCATTTTGCCAACTTGGATGCCACTGGGCCGATAGCTCATATCGGTAATTCCACCAACCGGGTCTGGCAAACTGGCGACCTGATCAATCCCTTCGACCATCGCTGTTATTCGGTCATTATTAAGTTCTAAACGATCTAATAAAGCACTATCAAGCGCTTTATCTTTTCCAGCGTCCATATCCAATTTATTGGCAGCTAGAATTTCTGATCGTGCAGCATCAATTGCGCGGCCAATCTCCAGAAGGGCTAGGTTTTTTTGCTCAGTGCCCGCTGCGGCAATAACGCGACTAGCATCTCGCGCTGCAGCTCCGACCTGACTAAAATACTCTGATACGTCCACTCGATTTTTCACACCTTGTTTCCAAGGCGTGCTCTACAAACTAATAAGTGCGCGCATTCTAAACGAAACGGAAAAATACTTCATCGAATGAAGCGCCTTCAACGCATAGATAGCTCGTCAATTTGAGCGGCTAATATTTCTAACCGTTCAAGAGGGTCATCTTCAGAGAGTAAATGTGCAAAATCCTCGTTGCTGATTGGCAGCAAGTTTGCAATCGCCCAGCCGAGACTCGCCGCATCCTCATTTAAATCAATAGCTTGTCCCGCGTGTGCAGCCAAAGACTCACATAAGTCTTTGAGGCCTTCGTAGTCCGCTGTAACTGGCATCTTTCGCTTATCGCTTAACCACTCAACCTGCCCCATCCAAAGTCCATCGTCTAGCTGCTCAATGGAGCCCAGCGAGAAACGATCGTCTGCACGAACGCTTATTCCGAGCAGACCATTTTGTAGCTGATCCCAATCCTCAACCTGCACCCTGCAGCCGAAATTATGGAACTTGGTATCGCTTGCTGACTCGGATCCGGATTTAATGCCCACCACGCCAAACCCTTTGCCCGCCGCCATGCAATCGCGCACAAGTTTCAAATAGCGCTGCTCGAACAACTGTAACTTTAAGATGACTCCTGGAACCACTGCACGAGACAGAGGAAACAAAGACAAACTCTCAACTTCTGGACGAATCGACATAGGCTAGGGGTTTTCTTTCGCGAAAGCCGCCAATCGACTGCGCGCTATTCCATTGACATGCATCGGCCCAAAACCCGAAAATTGCTTAAATCGCTCAATCAGGTAAGTGAGGCAGGTGCGTGTTAAAACAGAGTGGTGGCGATGGGTGTGGCGGCCATTCACCTTAGACACTAAGGATTTCTCTAAGGCGGTTGGCGTCGGAACAATATAGAATGTCTATCAGCACATATCCCTCAATGGACGTAGGGGTTGGTTCAGGAACCAAAGATGAGTAAAACAATAACCCACTGGTTGAATCTTGCCTTAAACCGATGGAATAACTCAAGGCCCACAGCAAAGAATATTAATAGGCCGAATAAGATACACATCTTTGGAAATCTTTTTTCAATGCGCTTTTACTCTGCACTCAAGCAGAACAGCATGGAGCAACTAGAAGAGCTGATAAGGTTTATTGATCAGCCATCGGAATTTCAATGAGACTCAACCTTAAGACCCGGTTTGCTTTAACTCTCTCCGTTGTCACGCTAATTGTGACTCTTACACTCTCTGTGATATTGATAAGTCTCAGTCGCTCTGACATGAGGAATTTGGCCGAACAAAATCTCTCGGTGATGCTGGGGAGTTATCAGGAACAGGTTGAAACATATCTGGTACACATGTCCAGACACCTGACCGAATCCCTAACCAATCCGCTCTACTTAGATAACTCCGCTGCTGTTACCGATTATCTAATGATCTTTTCTGGAGACGATAGGCTCGAAAAAGCGCTGCTTTTAGACGCTGAGGGGAAAGTAGTAAATGATGGTTCGCAGATTGTCACCAACTTGGGAAGTCCGAGCAACTTAACATTTGAACAGCTGTCAGTGATCTCCCAAGGTGAAACGGTTCTGGATACCATTGGCTCCAATATTTTTGTGTATAGCCCGGTATTTGTTGGCGACCAACTCTTAGGAATAGTTTGCATAACTGCAAGCGCTCAAAGCACTTACGCTGCCTATGAAATTGCAGAAACAGAAATACTCGCAGCATCCAATGATCGAGTGCGCTTCTATTCTGTGGTGGCTATCTCTGCTTTAATTCTATTGCTGCTTGCGAGCTATTACGCAGCAGATAAGCTCTCTGCGATCCTGTACGAACCTATTTTAAAACTGCGAGAGCACGCTGTTGCTCTAGGCAAAGGCAACGGACATAACCTGACGAAGCTCGATCGAAACGATGAGATTGGAGAGCTTGCCAGCGCTGTTTACTCTATGGCTGGCGAGTTGGAAATGCAGAACCAATCGGTAAAATTTTTGGCCTTCCATGACCCGCTAACGGGGCTGCTAAACCGATCCGGATTTCAGACTCGTCTCGAAGAGAGCCTGGAAGTGCTAGGCAAAGAGAAGCAAACAGGAACCCTTTTATTTATTGATATTGATGATTTCAAAGAAGTGAACGACTCTCTTGGCCACGAAACGGGCGATAGAACTCTCAGAGCTATTAGTGATCGACTTCGCAAAACCCTCGCAGGAATCGAGCCCGCAGCGAAGGTCAACCATTTAGCTCGCATCGGCGGCGATGAGTTCACTTTATTCGTGGCTCCGATGCGCAATTGTGCCGAAGTGTCCGTCCTAGCCGAAGAAATTCTGTCCGCCCTGAGCACTGCCGTAATTGTTGAAAAAGAACGCATCCATACCAGTGCCAGCATTGGAATTGCCAATTTTCCGGATGATGGAGAAACACCCAGCACACTGTTGAACAATGCCGATGCCGCCATGTACACCAGTAAACATCTCGGTAAAGGAACTTATAGGTTCTATGAACCTGAAATGAATAATGCCCAATTCCGCTCTTCAACTATCAAGGTGGAATTTCAAAAAGCCCTAGCATCCGAGGATGAGTTGGAATTGCTTTTTCAGCCGATCATCAATATGGCTACTAGTGATATTTCTGCCGCAGAAGCCCTTATTCGATGGAACCACCCTAGATTAGGATATCTGTCTCCGGAGCAATTTATTGCCATCGTCGAACACAATGAAGTTGCGCTTCCGACCGATCTTTGGGTACTCAACAAATCATTTTCATTGCTCGAAGATTTATGCGCTGCAGAAATGCCGGAGATCAGCATTTCGGTGAATATTTCTGCCTCCAACTTACTGCGTAAGCAATTCCCTGAAGCCGTCCGAAAGCTGACCAAGAATCGTGAACCCCTAGCGCGAAGAATAAAGCTGGAAATAACAGAAACCTTTCTTCACAGCGATGATGACCAAGTGCGTGGCACCATGAAAAAGCTAAGAGATATGGGGTTTCGTATATGGCTAGACGATTTTGGTACCGGTTACAGCTCCTTACGGCACCTGAAAGACTTTCCGGTTGACGGAATAAAGATCGACCAGATATTTATTGCTAACCTTATGGAATCGGACAATGACCGGAACATGGTTACAGCTCTAATAGCATTGGCCAGAGCATTTTCAGTGGAAGTTGTCGCCGAAGGAATTGACCGCCAAGACAACTGGGATACTTTACGCGAATGGGGTGTCGAATACGGGCAGGGAATGCTTATTGCTGAACCCATCAACGCCTTAAAGCTGGTACAGAAATTGGGCGACGACAGTATTTAGCCGATAAG
Organism: uncultured Cellvibrionales bacterium; assembly: GCA_913063225.1. Taxonomy (GTDB): domain Bacteria; phylum Pseudomonadota; class Gammaproteobacteria; order Pseudomonadales; family GM7GCV1; genus JABJGI01. The sequence continues at coordinate 24,141 of CAJXYP010000008.1, read as the reverse complement.
AAATGTGGATTATTTGTGGCCTTCTTGCTTCGTTTGTACTTGGTTGATAATATCAACCATAAATTCCATGCTGAACACAAGTTATCCTGTGTTGCGGCTTTAATATCAGGAAATTTGTATGATATTTGACCAAACCGGCCGTCCACGAGCTCGTCTTTCTAGATGGATTCCCGTGACAGTCTTTGCCCTAGCAATTGCTCTTTCTGTAGTGATTGTTAAAAATCGACCCCAGCCTCAGCCTGCTGAACCGGAAGTATCGATAGCACCGGAAATATTGGTGGTCAAAGTAACGAATTCCTCAGCTAGTCCAGTAGTATCAACCACCGGCCGAGTTAGCAGCCCCCACGAAATTCAAATCGTATCAAGAGTGTCGGGCATTATTGAGTCTGTCCCAGAGAATTTTAGAGACGGTGCTTCTTTTGATAAAAATGATCCACTGGTAACTATTGAAGATGATGATTACCTGGTCGCCTTGGCACAGAGCGAAGCTTCACTAGCTTCCGCACAACAGCAGCTCGCTACAGAGCAAGGCCTATCAGACCAAGCCAAGCGAGAATGGCGTGATCTGGGGAATAGTGAAGCCAACGCACTGTTTCTACGTGAGCCTCAACTAAACGCTGCAAAAGCTCAAACGGAGGCTGCTCGATCTGGCGTTGCGCAAGCCAAGCTAAATCTTCAGCGCACACAAATAATTGCACCTTTTGATGGCGTCATAAGCGCCCGCCACGCAGATATTGGCCAATTTGTAACGACCGGAACACCCATAGCCAGCGTGCATTCCACCGAACGCGTGCAAATCAATATTTCTCTCACTCCCAATGAGATTTCCGACCTCGGCTGGCAAGCTCGCGGTGATCTAAACTTGGAGAACATGTCTGCTGAAATCAGTTATCAAATCGGTCGACTTTCCGATTCCCAAATGGGCCTTATCAAACATGTCAGTCCACTCATGGATCCAATGACTCAAATGACAGAGGTCCTAGTTGATTTAGATGAAACAAATTTCGACTCTCCTTCACCTGCCCCTGGTCAATTTGTTGAAGTACGCCTAACAGGTGAACCTATAGAGAATGCGGTATGGGTTAATCAGTCGGCCCTATTTGAGCGCGAGCAGGTTTTATTGGCCAACGGCAATCAATTGGAAATACGGGCGATAGATGTCGTTGCCCATGCCGATTCTCAGATACTGGTTGTGGGTCTAGATGATGGAGACCTGGTTGTCACTAATCGTCCACTCTGGGTCTTCCCCGGAGAAGAAGTCACACCAGTTATAGCCGAAGACTAATATGAAAAAACTAATCGAGTATTTTGCCGAAAATCCTATCGCGGCAAATCTAATGATGATGTTTTTGCTGATTGGCGGCCTTTCCGGAATTAGTAATATCGACAAGGAAATGTTTCCTGCGTTCAACCTGGACATGGTGAGTGTTTCTGTCGCTTATCCTGGTGCCGGCCCACGTGAAGTAGAGCAACAAATCTGTATCCGCATTGAAGAAGCCCTGGAGGGCCTCGAGGGAATCGAAGAACTGCGCTGCATCTCATCACTAAATCAGGGCGTTGCTATCGTTGAAGCGTCAGACGGATTTTCTTTTGAAAGCCTGCTCAGCTCGGTCAAGTCTCGAGTTGATTCCATCAATACTTTTCCAACAGATACCGAGCGCCCTATTGTTGGAGAAGTGCGCTTTTCACAAAGGGTAGTTGGCATTGCTATTTCCGGAGATGCAGATGAAGCATCAATCAAAGAATATACAGAAACACTTAAGGACGAACTCTCCCAGCTCCCCAATATTCCGCTGGTAGAGATACAGGGAACAAGGGCATACGAACTTGCTATTGAGGTATCAGAGGCCACACTGCGCACCTACGGGCTAAGCCTAGACTCATTGGCGCAAATAATTGGCGGTAACTCCATCACGGTTGCCGGCGGCTTAATCCGCACAAGTAACGGTGATATACAGATTCAGGTTAGAGAGCAGGGATATAACGGTGCGGATTTTGCCAATATACCCGTTATTACAAACTCCGATGGCAGCCAAATTCGGCTGGGTGATATTGCCAATATCATCGATGGATTTACCGAAGATGAATTGCTTGTCCGATTTAACGGTAAACCCGCCGCCATTTTAAATGTGATGGTAACGGAAGATCCTGACGTACTTAAAACCGCCCAGGCTGTATACGATTTTGTTGAAGCGCGCAGTGCCACCTTGCCAGAGGGTGTCTATCTCGATGTCTGGGGAGATTCATCAACCTACTTCAAAGCGCGGCTAGCTACCCTAGAACGCAGCGGCACTGGTGGTCTGATATTGGTATTTATCCTATTGCTGCTGTTTCTGCGGCCGGCTCTGGCCTTCTGGGTCACTATTGGCATCGCTGTTTCTTTTGTCGGTACCCTTTTTGTTCTGCCGATAATAGGCGGTTCAATAAATATGATCACGCTCTTTGCCTTTATTCTTGTGCTTGGCATTGTGGTGGATGACGCCATTATTATTGGCGAAAACATCCACCGTGTGCAGACACGCGGAACTTGGGGTGCAGAAGGTTCTAAGTTAGGCACGTTAGAAATGTCCTCGCCGGTATTTTTTGCGGTGACCACCTCCATCATCGTATTTATACCGATGCTCTATTTACCTGGAGACTTTGCCCGGTTTATGGCACCCATTGCCACCATTCCAATTTTGGCACTGGCATTCTCCCTCGTCGAATCCCTACTGATACTGCCGGCTCATCTGTCCCACCTAAAACCGGAAAAACCAAGCCGCTTTCTGCCGATATTGCAAAAATGGCGCTTGGCCACCAGTAATGGACTGGACTATTTTCTCGTAACCAAGTACCGCCCTTTTCTGCGCTACTGCCTGCACCACAGAGGCCTGACGGTGTCCGGATTTTTTTCGGTATTTATCCTTATTGTGGCCCTCTATATGGGCGGATGGGTTAAATCAGAAACCTTCCCCACAGTTCCAATCGAATACATAGATGGCAGTGTGGACCTACCGGCAGGAGTGCCCCATTCGGAAATCGAAGCAATCGCCTATCACATGGAGCAGGCTGCTTATCGCGCAGTAGATATAGTGGAACGAGAATACGGCGAAAATATTCTCAAAGAAGTATTTATTTTGGGATTTGGAAGCAGCGTAAACGCCACGGTTGAGCTTACCTCACCCGAGGAGCGCAGTGTCGACTCAACTATATTTGCCGATGTATGGGAAGCAGAAGTTGGAGCAATTCCAGAGGCCGAGGAAGTTACCTTTACCGGATCTATTCAATTTGGAGGTAACGCGGATATCGCTTTTCGTCTGGAAGGCCGAACCTTAGAGGAACTGCAGGTGGCTTCTGACTGGGTGGCTGAAAGACTTAGCACCTATGAAGGCGTCTATAACGTGCGTGACACACTCAACGCCGGTCGTCCTGAAATGGAAATCGCACCCACTAACCTAGCCGCCATACTTGGAGCCACTCCAGCGGTGCTTGCTCAACAGATGCGGCAAGTATTTTACGGCGAAGAAATACAACGCATACCAAGATTCAGAGAAGATGTTCGAGTAATGCTGCGCTATCCGGAAGAAGAGAGATCTTCAACGCAGCTATTGGATAATCTCTTGATTCGAACTCCAGATCAAAGAGAAGTACCTTTTAACAGTCTCGCAGAAACCCGTTTTGTGGAAGGCTATTCAAGCGTTACCCGAATCGATGGCAGCGCGTCTATAACCGTACTAGCTGATTTTCGCCGCGCGGGAAATCAGGGCGCTGGTGGCGTAGCAACCACCTTCCTAGAAGAACACTCGGCGGATTTCCACAGAGCTTTCCCGACAGTCCGTATCGCCTTAGACGGAGCTCAGTTGGAAAATCTAGAGTTTATGTCTGAGTTACTGCGCCTCGGAGCACTTGCCATGATTGTTATATACGGTTTACTCGCCATCCAGTTTAAATCCCTTAGTCAGCCACTCATTATTCTAGCGGCCATTCCTTTCGGGTTCGCTGGAGCGGTAGTGGGTCATATCGTCACAGGGCAAGTTCTTAGCCTACTCTCCTTGATGGGCGTATTAGCGGCGGCTGGAGTTATTGTTAATGACACGCTAGTACTTATTGATCGAGCCAATAAACTAAGAGATCAGGGTTTTTCCCCAACGCATTGCATTATTCAGGCGGGCCGGGATCGTTTTCGTCCGATCTTCCTAACTTCGGCTACAACCTTTGCTGGCCTCACCCCCTTAATGCTCGAAAAGAGTACTCAAGCCCAATTCCTAATTCCTATGGCTACATCGCTTAGTTGGGGCGTACTAGCCGCCACACTGGTTACCTTAGTGATGGTGCCCTGCATTTATTCCATCAGTGAAGAGGTACGAATGAAGATAAAAAGCTGGCGAAAAGACATGGCTCAATAAGGTGCTGATGGCCCACAGCTTGGCGCTATAGGCCTAGCTACTAGCTACCGAATTAGTTAATTTAAACATTTCCGTTGCCAGGGGGGCGTTCTTTTCTTTGCGTGCCCAAAGTAAAGAACCAAAAGAAAGGACACCCCGATCGCTTAGCCTGCGGCTACCCTCGCTCCAAGCCATTTATTCGGGCCGTGATCACTCGCATCCTACTTGGATCGCATTTTCGCGCGCGTCCATGCACCCTTAACCCCAATAAATAACTCTCAACTCTGCAAGCTCAAACGGGGCCTAAACCCGCACTTCGACTGAAGGTCTTATTCTTTTTGGTTTTGGTTACTTTTGGCACAAATTTGCAGGAGCACATTTGGACAGGCTTTAGACTGGCCGAAAGCTTGGCGGCAGGGATAGCGACAATCAACCAAAAGTTACGCCTCGTGGCGGCAGAAATCTATTGGACTACCTAAAGCTCCCCAGAAAATACTTTTAACCTCAATCTCCAAGAATTAAAAAAGGACGCTTATAGCGTCCCTTTTTTCTATTTAGCTGTAAAGCTAAACCCTAAATTTGCGGACCAGCCGCAACCAAAGACTTACCTTCTTCGGTATCAGTAAACTTCACGAAGTTATTGATAAACAACCCGGCAAGGTTTTCTGCCTTAGTTTGCCATTCGGCTGCATCCGCATAAGTGCTGCGCGGATCCAAAATATCGCCATTCACACCAGGTAGTTGCGTAGGAATTTCAACATTGAATATAGGCACGGTTGCTGAAGGCGCGTCTTCAATTGAGCCATCCAAAATAGCATCAATAATAGCTCGAGTTTCGGGTAGCGATATACGCTTTCCGGTACCGTTCCAGCCCGTATTAACCAAATATGCTTTTGCACCAACAGCTTGCATTCGCTTAGCTAAAACCTCTGCATACTGGGTGGGATGCAGCAACAGGAAGGCTGCGCCATAACAGGCAGAAAAAGCTGGTGTCGGCTCAGTAATACCGCGTTCAGTACCCGCTAGTTTAGCGGTAAAGCCAGACAAGAAATGATACTGCGCTTGGTCGTCGGTCAGTTTAGAAACCGGAGGCATAACCCCAAAGGCGTCAGCGGTTAGAAAAATAACCTTCTGTGCGTGCCCGCCCTTGGAAACCGGCTTAACTATATTTTCGATATGTTCTATCGGATAGGACACTCGAGTATTTTCCGTTACGGAATTATCGGTGTAATCAAGTACGCCATTGTCATCGATAGTTACGTTTTCCAAGAGCGCATCACGGCGGATAGCCGCAAAAATATCTGGCTCTTTTTCCGCATCAAGATCAATCGTCTTAGCGTAGCAACCACCTTCAAAATTAAATACACCACCGTCGTCCCAACCGTGTTCATCGTCTCCGATCAAAGCCCGTTTTGGATCTGCAGAAAGTGTAGTTTTGCCGGTGCCCGACAGGCCAAAGAAAATAGCAACATCGCCTTCTTTTCCCTGATTGGCCGAACAATGCATCGAAGCCATACCCTTCAAAGGCAGAAGGTAGTTCATTACCGAGAACATACCTTTCTTCATTTCGCCGCCGTACCAAGTACCACCAATCAGCTGAGTTCGCTCAGTCAGATTAAAGGCGATAAAGGTTTCGGAATTCATTCCGTGACGTTCAAAATCCGGATTGCTCGTTTTAGAACCGTTAATAACAACAAAGTCCGGCTCAAAGTTTGCGAGCTGTTCGTCGCTAGGTCGCAAGAACATGTTTTTAACAAAGTGCGCTTGCCACGCAACTTCCATAACAAAACGAACTCGCAAGCAGGTATCCATATTGGCACCACAAAAGCCATCTACTACGTAGAGCTTTTTGCCGGAAAGGCCATCACTTACTTTGAGCTTGAGCTCGTCCCAGACTTCTTTGCTAAGAGGCTTGTTATCGTTTTTCGCGCCTTCGCCAGTCCACCACAACGTGTCTTTAGTGGTGTCATCTTTAACGATGTATTTATCTTTGGGAGAGCGCCCGGTGTATTCGCCGGTAAAAACGTTGACTGCGCCGCTTTCAGACAGATAACCCTTTTCATAACCTTCTAATTCTGGGGCTAGTTCGTCTTGGTAGAGACGTTCAAAACTAGGATTGTAAACCAGTTCTGCAATATCGGTAATACCTAAGGATTTAAGGTGAGCTTCAACTTTTGCAATGATCATAATAGAAATTCGGATCGAAATTGTGGCCTTTTATTACAAAAAACTCACAAAATGAAAAAAACCCACAAAATGGATATGGGTGCCTGACCGATTATACCCTGAACAATCGAAACGCCAACACCCCAAAGCCATTTTGATAAAAAAGAATATTAGGTATCGACGTTTTTACGTTGAAATCTATGTATCTGGCGGCGCTGTTTTTTGCTCGGGCGGCTATCATCAAAACTAACAGAATCCTTATTAGCCTTGCGCTCCGCTGCACGCTCCTGTTTCTCAGCAATGCTTTCTTCTGTCTCCCGATACCGGGAACTAACTTCTGTCGCCTTACGCCTTTGGTCAGAGAGCTCGATCACTTCGACAGTGCATTTATCCCAGCCTTGCCAAAATCGTACTAGCTCGCCACCAATGAGCTCCTTACTTGCCTTAGCCTTCTGTCCATTTATCTGAACTCTGCCGCCATCGATTTCCTTTTTGGCGATAGCCCGAGTTTTGAAAAATCGGCAGGCCCATAGCCATTTATCCAGGCGCACACCGCCACTCAATTTAAGATCTCCGCAAAATGTTCAATAGCAGGAAAATCCCCCACTTCGTGGCTCGGCTGCTGCAAGTCGGGTTGAAGAATTTGTACCAGATGACCTATACCAAATATCTGGGCACTTCGGAGTACTGACTGGTTATCGTCTAGAAAGAGCGCCCGACTGTTGTCAAAAGCATGTTCTTCTTTAAGCCGTTGCCAAAATAGCTGCTGTTCTTTGGGCGCGCGGTAATCATGGGATGAGACAATTTTATCAAAATGACCGGTTATGCCCGTTTTTGCCAATTTTAAATCCATTCCGTCACGATGCCCATTGGTAACCAAGATTACTTCTTTATTCTGACCCTGTAGAAAACGTAAAAACCTATCGGCATCTGGTCTCAAACCAACTTTTTCCAGAACTTCTCTTTTGAGGGCAACAATATCCAGCTGCAACCTATCCGACCAATAATCCAAACAGTACCAATCCAGGGTGCCTCGCATGTCTTCATAGGTCTTTAGCAAGTACGTCCGACACTCTTCCTCTGTTCCATTGGTTATCTCTGCCCATCGCTTGGGTACATGTGTCATCCAAAAATAATTATCGAAATGCAGATCTAGTAGGGTTCCGTCCAGATCCAGAAGTACCGTGTCCAAGTTAACCCAATCTAAAGAAGTAATTTTCATAGACGAAATTTTATGCTCTGCTCATTTTAGTTCGTGCTCGCTAGCCTATAATGAGGTAACCAACAAAATCTATACCTCTGAGGCTCTTATGGAAATCAATCGACCATTGCTAGATCGAATTATCGAACTATCAATCACTGCTGGCGACGCCATACTAGAAATCTACAACGACGAAGCCGGATTCAATACTGAAATCAAATCCGACAATAGTCCCGTTACGGACGCCGATAAAGCCGCACACAATGTACTTTACGATGCGCTAATATCCATCGACGCCAACGTGCCGGTGCTATCCGAAGAAGGCGATCTACCCCACTACGATACCCGATCATCCTGGGACATGTACTGGATAATCGACCCATTAGATGGAACTAAAGAATTTATTAAGCGCAACGGGGAATTCACCGTAAACGTGGCTCTTATCCATAGAGGTGTGCCGGTTCTGGGTGTAGTGCACGTTCCAGTGCTTAATGTTACCTACGCAGGCACAGCGGGTTTGGGTGCTTTCAAAATTGATGCAGATGGAGAAAAGACCATTCAAGTCAGCAAAGCACCGGAAAAAGATATCGGGCCAGTGCGGGTGGTTGCCAGCAGAAGTCACGGGTCGGAGGCTGTCGAGAAATGCATTGCTAATCTCGAGAAATACTTTGGCATGGTCGAAAAGAAATCTATGGGCAGCTCACTAAAACTTTGCTTGATTGCAGAAGGTGAAGCGGATATCTATCCAAGGCTCGCACTCACTAGCGAATGGGACACAGCAGCGGCGCAAGCGGTGGTTGAAGCAGCAGGCGGAGTTGTTCTCGATGCGGATTTAAAGGAGCTTCGGTACAACACCAAAGCAGATATTTTGAACCCCTTTTTCTACGTACTTGGCGATACTAGTTTTAACTGGCCAAAGCTTCTGCGCTAAGTCTCAGTTTCTAGTCAAGGCATAATTTCTACCGGGAGTGACCAGCGGCGTGATCACCAACATAGGGGTTGGTTAGCCGCTCCTGCCCGAAGGTAGACATAGGACCGTGCCCCGGAACAAATCGGATATCGTCGCCTAAACGAAATAATTTGTCCCGGATCGAACTGATTAGCTGCTGATGATTACTTTTCGGGAAGTCTGTTCTTCCTATCGACCCTTGAAAGAGCACATCTCCTACCTGCGCCCAGCGATGCTCAGCACAAAACAAAACAATATGGCCCGGCGTATGACCGGGACAATGAATAACGTCAAAGCAAAGCTCACCGACGAATATCTGATCTCCGTCTTGAAGCCACTGACTCGACTCGAAATTTTGTACCGGAGGCAGCCCCATCATCTGCGCTTGCGCAGGCAGTTGCTGAATCCAAAAATCATCATCTCGGTGGGGACCAATAATCGGAATTTCGAGAAGTTCTGACAGCGGTAAAGTGCCGCCGACATGATCGAGATGGCCGTGAGTAAGCAATATCTTTTGCGGATTTCCGTCTAGCTCTTCGATAGATTGCTGAATACGATCCAGATCACCGCCCGGATCGATAATAGCTATATCCCCGGTTTTTGGGCACTTCACTAGCGTACAGTTCTGCTGGTAGGCCGTAACCGGCACTACGCTAAACGGAAAATCCATCAAATACTTCGGATTAAGGTTTGGTAGGTAGTGGCTCGCCGCGGTCGGCCATAATCTTATGGATTAGCTCTAGACCAGAGTCACTGCATGGCGGAAGCTCAACATCAGATTGCCGATATGGCAAAGTCCGATCTCCCCACTTCATCAGAGTCGCTGACCAGGTTAAACCCGCGCCAAATGCCGGCATAAGCACGTAGGCACCCGGAGTCATACGATTCTCTTCGAGGGCCTCTACCACTGCAACGGGAACTGTTGCAGAAGATATGTTGCCGTAACGGTGCACATTTACAAAGGCGCGTTCGGCCGGAATTCCAACCTTCTTCGCTACAGCATCGATAATGCGTTTATTCGCCTGGTGAGGGACACAAAGATCCACATCCGAAGGCTTCAATCCAGCTTCTTTTAAAACGTCGATAGATGCTTTGGCCATAGCATTCACTGCTTTCTTGAAAATATCCTGGCCTTGAAAGTTCCAATGGCATAGGTCATTCCGAGGCTCACCGGGTGGAGTAAAACCGTAATCAATAGCGAGAATATCTCTCGCCTCAGCAATACAACCCAAACGCTCAGCGAGGATGCCAGAACCATCTTCAGAAGCCTCTAACACCCATGCAGCTGCTCCATCACCAAAAAGCACGGACAGAGATCGATCCATCCAGGGAATAGGTTGAGACATGGTCTCAGCACCGATAACCACAGCGTTTTTCACCACGCCAGTTTTGATCAAGGCATTTGCTGTAGAAAGCGCATACATAAACCCGGTACAGGCTGTATTCAGGTCATAGCAGGCAGCGTTTTTTGCACCTAATTTGTATTGAACCTTAGATGAGGCATTCGGCAACATTGAATCAAAGGTGCAGGAAGCTAGAACTACCAACTCCAGATCCTTTGCGTTCATATTCGCTGCAGCTAAAGCGCGCGAAGCAGCCACATAGGCGAGTTCAGAGACTCCCACATGAGAAATTCGACGCTCTTTCATACCCGTACGACTGGTAATCCAATCGTCCGAAGTATCTAAGAAAGTAGCAAGATCATCGTTTGTGACTGTGGCTGGCGGCAAACACTTACCCCAACCAGTAATGGCTGCTGATGTCATCAGTGATCCTGTGTAAAAACGAGAATTGTAACAGAATCAGTCTTTTAAACTTGATCAACAGGTCACATAAATAGGGTTTTGCGATAATCCTGCAATATTTCGAAAGAAAACCTAGTACTCCAGCAGCCTGATCGGGTACCTGCTAGTTGTAACTATTCGATTTGCATTTAAAATGGCGTCGACCCTGCTCTGATGAGTAGTAAAGATTTACCTAACCTGGCTGTTTCAGAGCCTGAGAAGTATATAAATTGACTAGATATCTGATTACTCCGTCTTTGCTTGCCATGATATTCCTCTCGGCGTGCAGCTCGTCTGAGGCTCCCATCGTTGAACTTATGCTGGATGAGGATCAGGTCATCGCAATATACCAAAGAGTAGATTCCATGAGTATGGCGGATCTGCAGACCGACAGTGGTTCGATGGAACTAGCTACCTGGCTGTTCTCGGAAAGTTGTGGATCCTGCCACCAAGCAGATGCAAAAGGCCGTAAGGGTGTCCCGGACTTAACCGATCAGTACTGGCTATTTGAAGGCACTGAAGCTGCCATTGCCCATACCATCACTTCTGGCAGATCTGGCGTTATGCCAGAATTTGGCCGCGACATCGGAGAAGTAGAACTAGGCCTTTTGGTCACTTATGTAGAGTCTCTAGCTGCTTCAGAAGAGCTAAATTCAAATGAGACGGCCGGCAAAGTTATATACGAAGAGTTTTGCGTAGCTTGTCATGCGATCGATGGAACCGGTATCGCTAACTTGGGACCCAATTTGACCGATGAGCACTGGCAATGGGGTGGCAATATGATAACCATTCGTCAGAGCATCACTGCTGGTCGTAAAGCGGAATGCCCCGCTCAGGAAGACGTGCTAAGTCTCCAGCAAATTCAACTGCTGACAGCCTACACACTTAATCTCAGTGCAGCGGGCTCCTAATTCAACAAGCGCTCTGGACTAATCTCTCAACGAATAGCTGAATCGGTAGCCAAACGAATACCTAACTCTAAATAGACGCACTATTAGCTTGGGTAAGAGAGTCCAGCTCTTTGCAAAGCGCTACGGCAAAGAAAAAAACCTGCGCCGCAAAATACATCCAGATCAGAAATATTACCAATGCGCTTGCAGCTCCGTAAGCGCTGACAATGGTGCTGTGCTGCATATATATTTCCAGCAACAAGCGACCCAAGGTATAGGCCATCAACATAAAGCTAGAAGCTCTTAAGGTTGATGACCAGCTGGGCTTATTATCTGGCACGCGTCGAATCAGCAAGGCTCCGCCAAAGGTCAACAATAACGCTGGCCAAGTGTTCCGAAATAACGGATTTGACCACCAACTGTCCAACTCAAATAAGGCGGGCAGAGAGGGCAATACGGAAACAAAAACAAAACCAACCGCGGTCACCACCCCGACGCAAATCGACCAGAGCATAGCGACGATTCGGCCTGTTAGCTCTCTGCGAATAGCCAAACCGGCTGAATCAGCTCGCTCGTCAAAAATATCCCGAACCCCCATGCGTAAACGCATAAACATTTGAGAGGCAGACCATAAGACTATTAGGGTAAATATCGCCGTACTCCACCAACTTAGTCCACCCCATACGCGCAGATGAACCAAGTCCACCAAGGAAGAAGCTTCTGCGCCTGAAATAAAGCCACCCAACCAAGCGATTGCACTAGATTTGGCCTGATCGGTACCCACAAATCGTTCGGCAATTAGCAGCGAAAAGAACAAAATCGGTGCCGCGGCAAAAAGCGTATAAAAAGAAACCGCGGCGCCCTTGCCGGCTCCGTCTTTGTCGAACCATCTTTTGCCTATCCCTAAAGAAAGGCGGGCAAACTTTTCTCGCCTATTGGTCATAATCCAGGGCCTTAGATTTGGCTCCTCGCTCTAACTAAAAGCCGAAGAAGAATTTCTGTAAGACACATTATGCCTAAAACTGGCTTTGCTTATTCAGCTCTGCTAAAAAGGGGTCAGTCCACCAGAGTGTAACTATGGAATCCCAAACTTCAGCACCAGCCCATCTTGACGAACATTGGTTCGGACACCCTAAAGGTTTGTATTTCTGCTTTTTAACAGAAATGTGGGAAAGGTTTTCTTACTACGGAATGCGAGCCCTGCTAGTTTTTTATCTTACGCAGCACTTCTTGTTCAGTGATACCAGCGCGTTTCTTATCTACGGAGCCTACACCTCATTGGTTTATATGGCACCGGTTATTGGCGGCGCCCTGGCTGACAAATATCTCGGCATGGGTAAAGCAGTCACCTTCGGCGCCATACTTCTAGTATTGGGTCACTTTGGAATGGCCTTTGAGGGGCCAGCCGCAGAATCACTAGGTGGAGAAGTCCTGCGCAACCCCTTCTATACGCAAATATTCTATTTATCACTGGCTTTTATTATCGTCGGAGTTGGATTTCTAAAGCCTAATATCTCCACCATAGTTGGTGAGCTGTATCCGCAAAATGATCCGCGAAGAGATGGTGGGTTCACTATCTTTTACATGGGCATCAATATCGGCGCCTTTAGCTCATCTTTACTGTGTGGGTGGCTGGGGCAAACCTACGGATGGAGCTACGGCTTTGGGTTAGCGGGAATAGGCATGCTGTTTGGGCTACTAATATTCTATCGAGGCCAGCGCTATTTCAATGGCGCTGCCGAACCATCTAACCCCGAATTGTTAAAAGAGAAAACAGCTCTTGGAATATCCCGGGAGCATATGATTTACCTAAGCGGCATATTGATGATCGTTGCCGCTTGGCAGTTGGTTCAGCACCAGGCCTTCGTCGGTCAAATGCTAGGAGTAACCGGTATTCTGGCTATTGCGGTAATACTCCTTTACGCCTTCAAAAAATGTACGCCTATAGAACGCGACCGTCTTGGCGTGGCCTCGGCTCTTATTATTTTCAGCGTTATATTCTGGGCCCTATTTGAGCAGGCCGCATCTTCGCTTAATATCTTCGCTGACCGCGCAGTAGACCGGCACGTATTCGGTTGGGAAATGCCAGCCTCAATGCTGCAGTCTATTAACCCCGCCTTTATATTTATATTTGCTCCGTTAATGAGCATGCTCTGGCCGCGTCTAGCGGCTAAAGGGATTGAACCGAATACCCCGCAAAAATTTGCTATCGCCATTTTTCTGGTAGGTTTGGGGTTTCTTTCTTTGGTATTTGGGGGCGCTATCGCAGGCGAAAGCCGAATTGCACTTATATGGATTTTCTTAATCTATTGGTTTCACACTATGGGCGAGCTTTGTCTCTCTCCCGTTGGCCTATCCATGATTACCAAACTCTCTGTGCGACGCATCGTCAGTATGATGATGGGTATATGGTTTTTGGCCAGCGCTGGCGCAAACTATATTGCTGCTTTGATAGCCGCTGCCACCGGCTCTGAGCCGGAAGCTGGCCAAACAGCGGTAGATGTCACACTGGAAATATATGCCCGCGTCGGCTGGTTGGCTATGGCCTTCGCAGTTCTACTGTTTCTAATTGCACCTATCCTGAAAAAGGGAATGCACGGAGTACGTTAAAGCGTCAATTCTCCAGCTACAGCCGCCTTGCCCTTTATCAACAGCTGGCGGCTTATCATTAGTGCAGAGATAATAAGTCCGGAGCACATTCCAACCCAATACCCCTCGGGGCCGGCAAAGGGTGACCAGCTTGATGTGGCTAACAAATAGCCCACTGGAAACCCAATAAGCCAGAATGCAATAAGTTGGCATTTAAGCGGTGTCACAGTGTCTTTGTAGGCTCTTAACCCATACATGCCGACACACTGAAGTGAATCCCCAATCTGGAAAATAGCCGCCCAAATCAGCAAGGTAGAAGCAAGCTGTATCACTTCTGAATCACTGGAATACAGCCCTGGAATATAGGACCGAAGAACGAATATTGAGATAGTTATCAGGCCTGCAAAAGCTGCGGTAAGGCCAACTCCGACTTTGATGCTATACCAGGCGCTGTCCTGGTGCCCAGCGCCCAATAGTTGAGACGCCCTAATAACAATGCCCTGCCCCATTCCCATATAAAACATATAGCAAACTGAAGCTGCACTAATTGCCACGGAATGCGCCGCCGTAGAAATCGCGCCGAAGTAACCTATCAACAGCGCAGCAGTAACAAAAAGTCCCAGTTCAATTGTCACGGTAAAGCCGATCGGCAGACCTAACTTCAAACTCTCTTTGATCAGCACCGCGTCAGGTTTGGAAAATCGCTTTAGCAGGCGCAAATGGCGGTTTTTCGATTTTGAGCCCAACAAGAAAAATAGCCAAAGGATGATGAACCAAAGAATAAATAAGCTGGCATAGGCACAACCAACGCTGCCCAAAGCCGGGATCGGGCCCCACCCAAAGACCAACAAAATATCTAGCGGGATATTTATCAAAAAGGCTACCAACAATGCTTTGGTAACGACCTTGGTTTGACTCATAGATTCAAGCGTAGAACGCAGCAAAGGTAATAGGGTCATCGCCATGCCGGCAAATGCCATAATCGCCAGATAGCTCGATCCTATCTGGGCCAACTCAGAGTCGTAACCCATACGCAGCAACAATTTGGATGCCATGGTCACGCAGAGGAAGCAGGCCACTCCGGTCGCCAGGGCTGCATAAATCGCCTGTTGAAACTGCCGCCGAATGGCTCGCCGATCTCCGGCCCCAAAAGCGTGACCAATTAAGGGCTGCGCTGCCAAACCAATACCAAAGAAAAAGTAGGCAATCAGATTCCAAAGATTGTTGCCCAGGGTCATCCCTGCAAGCTGCTCAGTACCGGACCGGCCCGCCACCACTACATCGGTTATACCCATCGCCATCAAGGCTAGCTGGCTCATAGTGACTGGCAGCGCTAGCTTGATTAGATGATTAAATTCAATTTTTATGGCTTGGTAGTTCACAACATCTCTCTAGACAATTCAATATTCGCACCAACAGCGAAGACCGAGGATAATAGAACATCACAAGGCGAAAGGCTTTTGCAATGCACCTTCGGCCAGTAAAAAACGACGACGCTGATCAAATTATTTGGATCATTGACGATACCTTCCAAGAATACGGCGACAAGATATGTCTGGAAGGCTCCGAGTCGGACTTAAATGATATTGAACACAATTATCAGTCGCCCGACGCAGCCTTCGTAGTACTGGAATCCGAGGGAGAGATCCTAGGCTCTCACGCTATAGTAAGAATGGAAGCAAACAAATTCACTTTCAGACGTCTCTATGTACGGGCAGACAAAAGAGGCATGGGCGCGGGAGACTTACTATTCGAATGGGCTGTTGAAAAAGCCATCGAATTCAACGCTTCTGATTCAATTAGACTGATTTACTAACTATTTCACTAGGGGAGACCTATCTCAATGTCGGAAGAAAAATCAATCCCCATCTATATTGCGCTTATTCCCGTAGTTATTTTGATATCCCTTCTCAGCATGAATGTGGTTATTTATGGTGACGACGCGCTATTTGGCTCTAATCAGATAGTTCTTATATTTAGCGCCGCTATAGCTGCGGCGCTCGCTCTCAAATTTGGTTCTAGCTGGCATGATCTTCAAGAAGGCATAGTCAGCAGTATTCGCATAGCTATTCCGGCCATTCTTATTCTGCTGATGGTGGGCGCGCTCGCAGGATCTTGGCTGCTAAGTGGCGTAGTGCCGACCATGATTTACTACGGCCTGTTTATTCTTAGTCCGGGCATATTCCTTTTTGCTGCAGCCATCATTAGCGCGCTGGTATCCGTAGCTACCGGCAGTTCCTGGACCACCTCTGCCACTATCGGCATAGCCCTAATGGGGATAGGCCAAACTCTAGGCATCAATCCCGGCTTTATCGCTGGAGCGATCCTTTCCGGGGCCTATTTTGGTGACAAACTTTCGCCCTTGTCCGACACCACTAATCTAGCTTCAGGTGTTGTTGGTACCGACCTATTCACACATATTCGCTATATGACTATCACCACTGTGCCCTCAATAAGCATCGCCTTGGTCATATATTTGCTTATCGGCTTTTTTTACCCACATGAAGGCGCCGTCAGCACCCTTGAAATACGTTCAGCCCTGAGTAATACCTTTAATATTAGTCCGGTTCTGCTACTCGTGCCTGCAGTAGTTATCTTTATGATCGTTCGCAAAATAAACGCCCTACCCGCTATATTTCTTGGCGCCATTCTGGGCGGTATCTTTGCGCTTATATTCCAAATGCCTTTGGTCCGGGAAATTGGCTCGGCTTACGCCGGCGGCGAAAATGCCATATATATCGGTATCACTCAGACATTTTTTGGCGACATAGCCATAGTGACCGGCAACCCAACACTAGACGGCTTACTGTCCTCAGGTGGTATGGGAGGAATGCTGATTAACGTCTGGCTAATAATTTCAGCCATGGTATTTGGTGGGATTATGGAGTCGTCGGGCTTTCTTAAGCGAATTACTACCACCTTGATAGCTAAGGCAACCACTCCCGGTAAACTGGTTGCTGCGACTGCAGGCACCTGCATATTTACCAACGTCTCCGCGTCGGATCAGTATCTATCTATTGTGGTGCCTGGGCGTATGTATGCGGACGCTTTTGAGGAAAGGGATTTAGCCCCGCAAAATTTATCCCGAACCTTAGAAGACGCGGGTACAGTGACCTCGGTGCTTATTCCTTGGAATACATGTGGTGCATACCACGCCAGCGTTTTGGGAGTGGCTACCCTAAGTTACGCTCCCTTTACCTTCTTCTGCTTTATCAGTCCGATCATGACGGTATTTGTTGCTTGGATGGGTTGGAAATTGGTATTTCTAAAGGACGAAGATGCGGTAACTGATGCAGAAGCTGCCTAAAGCAGCTTTCATCATTCGTCTGTTTACCATTCGCCAATGTTAGACATAGAAACCCAGGGCTCTGCTGGTTCTAGTGCAGCGCCTCTCTGAAGTAACTCAATAGAGATGCCATCCGGGCTTCGAACAAAGGCCATATGCCCGTCCCTTGGTGGTCGATTTATAACCACGCCTCGACTTTGAAGATGCTCGCAGACTTGATAGATATTTTCGACTTTGTAGGCTAAATGGCCAAAATTTCTTCCGCCATCCAACTTTTCAATACCTTGATCTGATGGCCAGTTATAGGTCAATTCCAAAAGAGATTTTTTGCTTTTTTTAGCCGCTCCAGCGTCGCCAGAGGCTGCCAGGAAAATCAAGGTGAAGCGACCTCTTTCGTGCTCTCTCCTATTGATTTCAATGAAACCCAAACCACCGCAAAAAAAATCTAGGGTGGCATCCAAATCGCGCACGCGAATCATGCTGTGCAGGTATTCCATATCGCTAATCCTCAGCTAATTTTTTAGTTTTATCCGTTAAAAAGAGTACCCATTTCAAAAAGGTAAGGGCATGGGAGTGCCATTAATATCCAGTAATCGATCAGCCAATCCAATGTTTGCTTTGATACGCCCGTTGTTCCGAATAACAAAGCCCTGAATCGCCGCAATTCCAATGGTCATGCTAGCTTGTTGTTCTATCATGGTCTGACGCATCTCAGCGGTCAGATCAAATTCATTGTTCCCAGCAAAACTAGCATCCACGCTAGATGACGCTTGTATTATCATCAAATCATTTACCAGCGACTCATCAGCGTCCAGATGCAGTTCAGCGGTTAAGGCCGGTATAAGCAAATCTGGCCGCCTAAAGTCTATGGGTATCGTAACTTTCTGACCATCTATCGCCGCTCTTAGACTACCTTCAAAACTTCGCCCCTGGTGGGAAAAACTTAGTCGGGGCACAGAAAGACCAGGGTTATGCAGCAGCGCCTCTGGCAGTTCGTCTATAGCGAACTGCAAAAGAGCCGCCTGCACAGTGTCGTCATCACTAAAGTCCAAACTCATGGCTAGCTTAAGATAATTTTCGAGTGCTTTCTTGCTGATATTTTCGTAGGAAAATGCAACTAAAGCGTTATCTAACTGAAGGGTATCTGAATCTAAGCCATCAAAACCCAAGGAATATTCGATACTGGTGCTGTCTGACGTTCCACCATCGAATATATACATATCCGCTCTTAAGCCCTCGATGGACCCACTCTGCTCCGGAGAACTGAGCACTAGGGAATCGAATTCGACATCAGCGCTGCCGGTTCCAAACCAAATCAAACCCTGATCCAGGGCCATTTCATAGGACATTTTCATTGGCCCAACATCGACAAAAGCAATGCCATCGACAACGAACTTGCCACCTTCAGAAAAGGCTTCAGAAGATATAAATCTTCCTAGGCCTTCAAAGTTTAAAGTGCCTGTTAATCCGCTGTAACTGGCTTCTATTCCAAGATCTTGATCCAAATATTGCATGGCTGAAACTGCATAATCAACCTCACCAGATCCATCGAATTCCAATCTTCCTGAAGCAGTAAAAAACTCATCAAACCCCGCCAACGCCAAATAGTCCAGTAGCACTGGAACCTCATCACCGTTAACGCTCGTCACCATATCGGCCAGCCCGAATCCCAATCCATTTTGGGTAAGGACGGGGCCGTGCTCTACATATACTCGAATCTTTAATTGCGCAAATACAGCAGACAACAAAGCTGCCTGCTCGTCATCAATATCAGCTGAAGAAGTTAGCATTGAAGGGTCCAGGCCCAAGCCGTAGGTTAATACCGAGGAGGTATACCCACGATCAACATGCAAACTATATTCGTATCCCGGCACCTGATATTGCTCTATGTAAGACTGAGCACCGGATTCAATTTGCATACCTATAAAATAAGGCGAAGCTAATAATAAAGCCGCAACCGCCCCTACCAATCCAATTCCTAGCGTTTTTGGATTCATCACAATCTCCCTATTGCCCCAATGACTTTTTCTCGCTCACCAAATACCAACTCATGGCAACCAACAGTAGCACTGCCGGCACCAACCCAATCATCACCAAACCGGCCCAATTTACCTTCGCCATCACCACGCCTGCACTCACAGCGGCAACGGCTTGCAAACCAAAGATCAGGCCATCATTTGTGGCCTGAGCTTTAAGTCGATCCTGGTGCTCATGGGTACTGGCGAGTTTGATGGTTCCCGCCACAAAAAGAAAATTCCAACCTATACCCAAAAATACCAACTGAACCCAAAACCCGGGAACACTAGTGAAGAAGTTACCGATAAGAATTACCAGAAGATAAGCACCTAGACCTATCTTCATCATGTTTATAGTTCCAAACCAGCGAAATAGTAGTGGGCTAATTAGTGAGGGTAAAAACATCGCCATAATATGGCTTTGTATAACAAATTTGGTATCTTCCAAGGAATGCATAAAGTGGTGATGCATGCTGATTGGCGTAGCCGTCATAATAAAAGACATAACAAAAAATGCCGAAGCACCACTGCAAATCGCTAAGCAGAACCCTGGGTTAATCATCTCCCTTATTGGCCTAGGCTTGAGCGATGTATCTTTGTCCTGAGGGGGTGCTGCGGTAAATCCAAGTAGAATTAGACTAGCCAAAACTAGGCTACAAGCCGCCATCCAAAATGAACCCTGATATTCAACCGAGGTAAAGTCCTTACCAATGACTGCCAACTCCGGACCAGCGAAGGCCGCAAATATGCCGCCACTCAAAATTATGGAAGCCGCTGTTGCGGCTCGATTATTTCCCATACATTCAATGGCTGCATAGCGCAGCTGCTGAACTGCTGCCATCGCAAAACCAACCAAAAAGGTACCAACACAAAATAGTTCAAAGCTTCCCAACGCTATCGCCCGGGAAGCAGTCAAGCATGCAACAACACCGCACCAAATAAATAGGATAAAGGTTGGTTTGCGACCAAATCGAGTCGTTATCTTTGATACGGGCCAAATGCCCATCGCCGTCCCTATCACTGATGCCGCAACCGGGACCGTCGCAAGATCCGCTGATGAGGCCAAATTTGTGCCCACTAAACTGGCAACAAATATAACCAGGGGCATGCTCAAAAAGGCAAAGGCATTCGCTGCAGCCAGAACGGCAAGATTGGCAAAGGAATCAACTCTCACCAGTTAGCCCGACTTTTTCACAAACTTGGTAAGAATTACAATTTGTTGGCCATTAATCCGTCCTTCGATGTGCTCTGCATTATCTTGCACAAGGGAAATGCCGCGCACTGCGGTGCCGCGCTTAGCGGTAAAACCAGCACCTTTAACGTTAAGGTCTTTTATTAGCGTAACCGTATCGCCCGCCTCAAGCGCGGTGCCATTGCTGTCTTTGTGCACAACATCATCTGAGGGCCCACTTTCCCCCGTGGATTCAGCCCAACCTCGGGTCTCATCATCTAAATACAGCATATCCAACAAATCCTGTGGCCAACCCTCCGTTCTTAAGCGGGTAAGCATGCGCCAAGCCATCACCTGAACGGCAGGCACTTGGCTCCACATGCTGTCATTCAAACAACGCCAATGATTAGTATCCATTTGCTCGGGGTTTTCAATTTGGTTCGAACAGGTCTCACAACAGAGAATCGACTGATCTACACCAGCATCAGAACTCGTATCAGAGCTGGGTGTAACCTCATATACAACCAAAGCCTCGGTAGCTCCGCAGAGTTCACACTTGGACTCACTGCGAGCTTCCAGATCTGATTCAGTGGACATTCAGTTTAGTTCCTAGAGTGAGCCAAGTAATGGGGGTAAGAATCATACTAGACCAGAACGGGCGAGTCTCAACGCAAAAATGTACCTTGACCAAACAACCAATAAAAAAGCCCCGATCTCTCGAGGCTTTGATAGAGCAGGCCTGATCAAAGTACTTCCCGGCCCTCCGGTAAGCATTCGTAGGGAAGTACTTCATTTGCCGTTGGCTGCAGATACTGTGCGCCAACAATATCTTGGTTATAGAAGCGCCGATCAATAACTGTAAATTCTATTAGTAACCGACCGCTCTCTTCATCGAAAGAAATCCATTCTTTCATGGTCATCTGCTCGGAGTTTTGGTTTGCACCATTTAACACACCGGCAGAAAACCCAATACTATCTACCACCAAGGTATCTCCTTCGAAGTAGCCAATGGAATGTCCTAAATCACTGGGGACTATATCTGCAGGGTGTTCTGTCATACCCAGATGCACAATACGTGTGGCATCCATAGTCTCGTGATAAATAATTACCTGGTCATCTGCCATGCTAATAGAGGTGGCAAGGCCTACGGCACCCCAGCTGCGAATCGGACTGCCTGATTCACAGTGAATCACCGGGTTATCCATAATTGGGTCGAACACTGACCTTGCTGCTTCACCAGGTATCATCACTGAACCCAATCCATAGATTGGCTCCCTTCCACTTTCGTAATCGTCATAGATATCCGGACGAATCCAGTTTCCAAATATGGACTCTTGGCCAATCTCTTCTGAAGTAGTGGCCAAACCTGGCGCAAATTGGGATTCAGCTTCATCTATGGTGCGCATGGTGAAGCTGGTACCGTCTTCAAAATAGCCAACGCCATATTCGCAACTATGCGGATCTCGCCGCGCCTGGAATCCGAGTACCACTATGGACTCGCCCACAGTGAAAAGTGTTTCATCATGGCCGTGGCGCATCAGGTGAGTACGAGCCTGTAAATCGCATCGATAGACGATGGGTTCACCATCTTCATCAAAGGTATCTATATGCAGGTAGCTGTGCGGATTGATAAAATCGTATTGTTTTATTGTGCCTTCAATACGCACTATATTGTCCGGATCAAAGTGGGCAGCAAAACCATGATGGGCATTTGCTTGTGGTGCGACATTTAATACAGCCAGTCCAAGTGTCAAACCAGCTATAGCTACAATATTTTTTTTCATGAAATTGGCTCCCCCCGAAGCTTTGCGCTTATATTTTGTATTACTCATTTTCTATAGTCCACCGGTAGTTCGTATATCAGTATCCAATTTACACAGCTTAACTTTTTACTTTGTACAATCTAATACCTTTAAAAGTAATGAGTATGCCTATTTTGCCCGCCATATTTCATTATCAAATTTGATAAGCTAATCACATTAGCTCAGATTCTATGGTAGCCTTCGATTCAATCGGGCCATCATTCTTATGGCTCTTTTTTTAGTTTAAAAGGGGCAAGTAATGTTAGAAAAAGACAAGTCAGACCTAGGTTTACTCATATTGCGTGTAACTCTGGGCATAGTATTTATTGCCCACGGCTACCTGAAAGTTTTTACCTTCGGAATTCCACACGGAATGGAAGTATTTGCAGCCCATACGGTTTGGCATATAAATATGATTCCCGGTTGGTTTGTGATTCCTGCAGCGTTTATTGAGTGGGTTGGCGGATTTATGCTAATCGCCGGATATAGACCTCGCTTGGCACTGCCTTTCTTAGCAGCCGTAGCCTTTGGCGCTGGCGCAGTTCACTTTGAAAACGGCTGGAACTATACAAGCCGGCCAGATGGCGGTTGGGAATACGGTATATTCCTTTTTCTTTGCTGCGTGGTGTTGTATCTAACTGGCCCCGGCAAGCACACTCTGAAAGCCTTTTTGGACTCCAAGAAAGCTTAAGCGGTAAATATAAAAAGCTATAAAGAAAAAGCCCCGAATATTCGGGGCTTTTTCTTGGGGTAAATCCTAGATGCAGTTAGCGCACTGCTAAAGAGCGTCGTAAACCACCCTTCCATCTACCATAGTCAATACAGAATTCAGGTTGCGAATCTCTTCAACTGGTACCGTCATATAGTCTTGATCCAGTACCGCTAGATCAGCCAGTTTGCCCACCTCAATCGAACCCAATATATCTTCCTTGTGCATTAGATAGGCGTTTGAGCGCGTATGAGCAATCAAGGCTTCTTCTCTGGTAAGCGTTCCATGAGTAAAGAAAGGTTCTCCGGAAGTATCATTGCCACTTACAACCCAATACAGAGTGAAGAAAGGAGAATCGTGCGCCACTACCTGAGCATCAGAGCCCAGGCCAAAGGGAATACCGCTATCTTGATACCAGCGGATGGGCGGCATATTCTGTATCTCCCGAAGCGCTACGTTAGCTGCATTGTTAGAACGGGACGCTGGCGAACTCATGCCAGCTGAGCTATGTACTCCAATAGCCATACCCAGCGCCATTGCGCGTTCTATAGTTACTTGAGACAGGCCTTGGGCATGCTCAAAGCGCCAACGCAAATCAGTTATCGGATAAGTTTCGTTCACTTCCTCAAATATCTCGAGCATCTGATTGACAGTAATATCACGATTTACGTGCTCGGCAATCTGCCAGCCATTTTTGGCCGCCGCTGTTACCACTATACGAAATTGCTCCATCATATCGTCCGGATAGGGACGGTCGCCCATGCGGGCGCTATCGGATACCGGCAGGTACATATGCTCACCAAAGTGAGTCATCTGGTACATTTCAGACCCGGTGTAAGGCGTGTGTTCAGCAAGGCCGGCAACAATGCCAGGTACTTCTTCTGGCGTCCAAGCGCTTACATTTCTACCAAAATGCGGCGGATAATAAACACGCATATCCAGCTCACCAGTATCCGCTACATGCTCTTGGATATAGTCCAAGGCATCTTCAGGAAACTCCGGTCCGTTATAGGTCATAGAGCTAGTAACACCCATTTTAGAATAATCCGCAATTGCGGCCTTAAGGCCTGCGGCCGCAGTCTCACCCGTAACTTCAGGGAACAGAGGACGCAATTGCCACTTCAGGAAAATCGCTCCGGTAAACCTGTCTCTTATACACATCTCCGAGCCCACGAGACCGTACTAGATCTCGTATGCCGTCTTCTGCTTGAAAAA
>CAJXYP010000007.1 GCA_913063225.1 uncultured Cellvibrionales bacterium | reverse complement strand
GGCTAACTACGGCTTCCGCGTCTCCGATAGCGGCGTCTTGTGATACCACCATCAGGTCGTAGACTTCCGATTGAATCGAGGTCAAAACATTTTGCAATTGTCGATCTGATCGATCGTTATTTGCCGTGAGGGTCATGCTATATATTACTAGCAAAATGGCTGCTGCCATCGCTATTGCCAGCAAGAAGACGACTATTGAATGCGCCTGACTACGAGAAGCCATATTATTTTTTCACTTATTTATCAATTTAGGCCGCAGCCACCTGATGAAATTTTTCACTGAAAATCAGCTTGTCCATGTCAAAAATTTGCCAGGTTTCTTCGGCGAGTTCGACTTCGCCAGATAGGTACTTTTCTATACCTTCCTGATTTTTATTACCTTTAACCTTTTTACTACTTACCTGTCGCATGCCGATAATCTGGTCAACGATTAGACCAAATCGTGTATCGGATCGCTCTAAGGTGATTACATGACAGCGCGCTTTAGTGCGGGTGGGCTCTGAGTCCAAGTACAAACCCAAATCTATAAGCGGCAAAATTACTCCACGTACATTTGCGATACCAGCCACCCAAGACTGAACTCCGGGAATTACTGTAATGGCCGGAATTTCCACAACCTCAGTCACTTGCTGCATATTTACCAGCAATCTTTGATCTCCAGCTAGAAAAGCAACCGCCTGCCAAGAATCGTCGCCAGCTTGACGAGGCGCAGCTACCGCATTCTCGACGATTTGGTCTCTTAGGTGGCTGAGTACATCTGTTGGCGATGTCATAAAAGGTTAGCCCATTAGCTCACTGATCGTTTCTGCTAAAAGCGTTTCCGGAACCGGTTTTGTTAAGTATGCCCTTGCACCTTGTCGCCGACCCCAAACCTTGTCGGTTTCTTGATCTTTGGTCGTCACCATAATAATGGGGATATCTTTAGTGATGTCATTTTTGGAAAGTTGTCTGGTGGCTTGAAAGCCATTTAGTCCAGGCATAACAACATCCATAAGAACCAAGTCGGGAAGCTGCTCTTTGGCAATGCGCACACCATCTTCGCCGCAACTCGCAGTAATTACCTGGTGGCCGCTTTTCTCAAGAAGCTGTGTAAATCTTTTTGTTTCGGTTAACGAATCATCAACTATTAGCACTTTAGCCATTTTAGATTTGTCCCGATCTGGTTTTAGTTATTTGTTGTAGCATTCGTACACCTCGAGAAGTTCATCCTTGCTAAATGGTTTGGTTAGGTATCGATCAGAGCCGACAATTCGCCCTTTCGCTTTATCAAACAGCCCGTCTTTGCTGGATAACATAACGACAGGAGTGCCTTTAAACTTGGCGTTGTTTTTCACTAAGGCTCAGGTTTGGTAACCATCGAGGCGCGGCATCATGATGTCGATCAGAATAAGGTCTGGGCGAGTTGCAGCAATTTTCGCCAAGGCGTCATAGCCGTCTACGGCGGTAACTACTTCACAGCCAACCTTGGAGAGAATTGTCTCCACAGTGCGTCGTATGGTGTTGCTATCGTCCACCACCATTACCTTCATTGCGGTGCTACCTCAGGGTTTTTATCGGTCACTAGTTCTACCTATTTGGGCCTCGACTAAGTTGTCCGGCTTATATTGTCCCATCGGCCTATCAAAAACAATCCTGTAGCCCGCAATCTGCGACCAAGTGGCCTAGTTTTTTAAGGCTAGCCGGATAACTGTGAGTTTTGTCACCATGCTAAGATTCGGGCTTATCTTACTTAGCTTGAGTGGTTCTATTCATGGCAGTCAATGGTGGTCGTCTAGGTATCCTTATGGATCCTATTGAAGAGATTGTCCCTTACAAAGATTCTACTTTGGCCATTGCTCAAGCGGCACAGGGTTTTGGTTGGTCAGTTGAGTATTTTACACAGGGTGATATCTGGCTGGATGAAGGCCTTCCTAAGCTGCGGGCGGCGCCGCTAAAAGTGGATCTCGCGCAAGACAATTGGTTCGAAGGCGGTGACTTTGTGACGTGCGAAGCGACAGACTTTGACTGTCTTGTGATGCGCAAGGATCCACCTTTCGATATGAACTATATCTATAGTACATACTTCTTGGAAATGGCTGAGCGGTTGGGGGTCCTTGTCGTAAATTCGCCGCAATCTCTGCGCGACTGCAATGAAAAGCTATTCGCCACGCAGTTCCCGCAATGTTGTCCGGAGCTAGTTGTGAGTTCGAGTGAAGTCGTGCTGCGTGATTTTCACAAACGATACGGAGACGTCATTATCAAGCCGCTCGATGGCATGGGTGGTCAGTCCATTTTTCGTCTCAAACCAGAAGAAAGTAATGTGTCAGTGATTATCGAAACCATTACTGATTCAGGAAAGACGCCAGTCATGGCTCAACGATATTTGCCTGAGATTAAGCAAGGCGACAAACGTATTCTTATGATTGACGGAGAGCCTGTGTCTCATGCCTTAGCTCGTGTTCCCCTTAGCGGAGAAACTAGGGGCAATCTCGCAGTCGGCGGCAGAGGAGTGGTACAAGAGTTATCCGAGCGAGATCTCTGGATAGCCGGGCAAGTGGGTCCAGAGCTAAAAAAACGCGGACTCTTGCTGGTGGGGTTAGATGTTATCGGCGATTACCTTACGGAGATCAACGTGACCAGCCCAACCTGTCTTAGAGAAATAGATGCGGTTACTGGGGAAAGAATAGGTAATATTTTGATGCAAGCAATAGAAGACAAGCGGTCTAGTGGTTCGGCAAGCTAGGGCCTGTTAACACTATTTAAGCCCTAACTGTTGTGACTAAAAAAGCGCCAGTCAAGACATAGGAGTGTAGTTTGGTTGTTCCAAATAAGCGACAAGTAAAGCTTACCGCGTCCTACTCACGCCCCTTACCTGCATTCATGCAGGCAACGACGAGTGACGTTTTTTTAGTCCCAACCCACGGGGCTGGGGCCATTTTATCGATCAGCTGTGTTATCGGTCGCTTATGTAGGATAACCACAAGGCCCTCCCTCTGCCGCACTAACGTGCCTACTTTTGGTGCCGACCAAAAAAATGGCCTCCAGCAGTGAGGGCTTCAATAGCGTTAGCAGGCCCGAAAAGTCTAAATTATCTAAGTGGCGACAAGTTCGGCTTTGGCATCTTTGTCGCTGCCGCCGCCCACGCAGTCATTGTATTTGGGCTGACTTTTGAATGGAGTGGTGCATTAGAACCAGCGCCAGAGATTGATGTCACCATCGTGTCACATGTTGCCAATAACGCACCAGACGATGCAGACTTTATAGCTCAGGCAAATCAAGAGGCTAGCGGCACAGAAGATACCAGTGTGGTTCCAACAACAGATCAAGTCAGCGTATTTGTTGGTTCCGATAGTGGCCAGTTCAGCCCTTATGAGGCAGTTGCAGGCACTCCGGACCCGCGTACACAAAATTCCATGATTGGCGATGTTAGTGATCTCAGTACTGCCGAGCCGCAACAAACCGGCGATGCGGCTAGCGATGCAGAGCTAAGTATGGATGCCACCGCATTATTGGCTCGTTTAGACGTGTTAAAGCAGGAGCTAGCAAAGCGTCCACGCATTGGTACTTTGACCTCGGTGGCAGCGAAGGCGAGAGAAGACGCTGCTTATCAAGTGATGCTGCAGGAGAGGATTGTTACTACCGGGAATAGGAATTACCCGGAGCAGGCTGTTGAGCAGGGTATATTCGGTAGTTTGAGATTACAGCTTACACTCTTGCCGGATGGAAGAATTGAGTCGGCAGAGATACTGCAATCTTCAGGAGAGGTGCTTCTTGATCAGGCGGCAGTAGAAATTGCGCGAAAGGCCGGACCTTTTGATCCATTTCCGCCAGAGCTATCTGCAAAGTACGACAAAATTGTTTTTATTCGAACCTGGCAATTTCTACCTGGAGGTAGACTGAGCTCGATGTAGCTAAAGCGCTAAATCGATAAGCAGTGTTTCCGATAGTAGACCATCTCAGCTATGGAGTCCTTAACATCGTCCATGGCCAAATGGGTGGCCTTTTTA
Source organism: uncultured Cellvibrionales bacterium (assembly GCA_913063225.1). Classification (GTDB taxonomy): domain Bacteria; phylum Pseudomonadota; class Gammaproteobacteria; order Pseudomonadales; family GM7GCV1; genus JABJGI01. The sequence goes on along the minus strand of CAJXYP010000007.1, from coordinate 102,442 downwards.
GTGAAGCCATCTAGTAGATCGGGCTGCCATCTTATAACTAGCTCTTTAATGGTGCTTACATCGAGATTTCGATAGTGGAAGTAGCGCTCTAATTCTGGCATATGCTTCGCCATAAAGCGCCGGTCTTGGCAGATAGAGTTGCCACACATAGGCGATTTTCCTTTGCCTACAAAGTCTTGCAAAAAACTAATAGTTTCTTGCGTCGCTAACGCTTCGGTATGGCTACTATTTAATACTCGCTCGACCAGCCCGCTGCTGCCGTGATGCTGTTGGTTCCAGTCATCCATGGCATCCAAGGCTGTTTGCGGCTGATTTATTGCGATAATCGGGCCTTCAGCAAGAATATTTAACTCAGGGTCAGTAACTATAGTCGCGATTTCAATAACTAAGTCGGTTTCTGGCACCAGACCAGTCATCTCAAGGTCTAGCCAGACTAAATTTTGATCTGAGTAATGTGCAGATTGCATGTAATGGGCTCCAAGTTGGGTTCGATCAAAGTGACTAAAGTTAGACATCGGTCACATTTCTTTAAAAATCATCCTATACTAAGAAAGTTAACGCCTCAATTGGCGTGCGTATGGGGCGACTCTCATAAGTGGGGTTGCTAGTATTTCAAAGCTTCGGCCAGTGAGGCCCACAAATCGCTTGGGGGATATCGTGCACGATAACAACCATTCACCGCACACTCCGGAACATCCGGCCTCTCGCCGACTCTTTAAAGTTTTCGGCACTTCTATATTAGCTTGTTCGCTTTGCTTGCCGACCCTTTTGAGGGCTCAGGGCTCAGGGCTCAGGACGCAGAGCAGATTGCACAGCTGTCTCAGCTGAATCGATCTGGTATGCGGGCAGAAGCGTTTGCCTTCGCAAATCAGCTGCTTCCTATCTGGGAAGGCGAACCCGCCTTTGACCTTGAATACGTGTCACAGCAGTGGATTCCGGATTTTTTAGTGAAGGAATTTTTGCTTTAGAGCGGGTTACGATGAACCAGCCGGATAATAATTACGCTCGATTAGAGTTAGGCAGAGCCTATTTTGCTGCTCAGGAAGATGATCGCGCCAAAATAGAGTTTGAGCGAGTGCTAGCGTCCAATCCGCCGCAGGAGGTTAGTGAAAATGTTCGACCGTACCTCGATACAATAAGTGCTCGTGAAGGCCGACGCCGAGCGATTTGGCGCGGTAGTTTTGAGGTCATGACGGGTTACGATTCGAACATTAATGCCTCGACGGATGATGATTTGTCCTCACTTATTGGCTTGCCCCCAGGTACTTTGGACACCGCAACGCCGCAAGAAGACAGTTTCGCGTCCTTGGTTGGCGTCCTTGCGTATACCAAGCCCCTTACAACTTCGTCAGATATCTCCATATCGGGGAATATGAATCACCGGGAAAATACCAGTGGCGACCTGCCGCAATCTGCGGCTGGGCTGTCTTTGGCCTATAGCCGGAGGAGCGAAACCGGCTCCTTTCGGGTGGCAATTCAAGGGAATCATTTTCGTCTCGAAGAGTCGGCGTAGAGTCGGCGTATAGAGATATGGCCGGTCTAAGTGCTAGCTGGACGCACACGATGTCAGCACAGTCTTCCATTACATTCTTCGGGCAAGCTTCAGATCTTAGTTACGATGCTAACCCGGGCAAAGATTCGCTTTTGGCAACCGCCGGCCTTTCGATTCAGCACCAGTTTGCGGCCACTTATCGTCCCAGTCTTACCGTGGGCGTTACGGCAGGATTTGAAGATGCGGCCGATGATACTGCGCCCGGAGCTCTCCAAAATACAGAGCGCGACACTTATGGCGCAAATATTGGACTGGGCTTGAGCTTTACTCCCAACGTGCAACTCATGAGCAGTATTCGGGCCCAGCGCAGCGAGTACGCAGAAGAACTAGTGTTGCCGCCGGTACTTCGCAAAGACTTGAACATAAGCGCAAACGTCACACTTAATTGGCGAGCGGCAGATAATTGGATAATCGGATTTGCTGCGACCGCAACGGATAACGACTCAACAGCTGGCTTTACGGATTATCAGCGGGAACAAATTAGCCTAAGCGCTAGATATTTGTTCCGATAGGAATATGAGGATTCAGAATATGAAAAATATGTTACTAGAGAAGCTGATATGCGCAGCTGCGCTGGCGCTGTTGTTTAGCGTCAGCCTGCAAGCGCAGCAAGGTGAGCCAATTAGCTTGATGCTTTCTACTACCGGCGTGGTTACCGCTTTGGACATGGATGGCAATGTGCGCCGCTTGCAGCGACGAGCGCCGGTATATGAAGGTGATACTCTCGTTACTGCTAACCGAGCATGGGCTCAGGTGCGGTTTAACGACAGAGGTCTAATAGCGCTTCAGCCGGATACCCGTTTCTTTATCGAAGAGCACAAATTTGATGGGCAAGAAGACGGTACGGAATCTGTAATATATTCATTGCTTCGGGGTGGATTGCAAGCTATCACCGGGCTTATCGGCCACAGTAATAGAGATAAATATCAGGTATAGCAACCATCGGCCTTTGAGGTACGCACTGGGCTGTAACTGTTTGTGAAACAGCCTGTGATGGAAACGCACCGGGGTTGTATGGAGGTGTTGCAGATGGTGGTATCGACGCCTGTAATGGGGGCTGTTGTACAGCGGTTGGAGCAAATACTTATTTCTATACGCCGGATGCCAACACAGCGGCTGAAACATTATTAGCGCCACCCAGCGTAGTTTTCGCAGCCGCTGACGATGATGCAGGTGAAGATAATGGAGCTATCGCCGACGAAGACGAGGCTGAACCCGCTGCGGACACAGCTACCGATGTTGCCACCTTTGTTGAACGAAGCGCAGTAGAAGCGGGAACTACGGTGGTTGCTGTAGCCGCAGCTGTAGCTGCAAATTCTGACAACGATGCAAATGACGTTTTAGTTACTCGCAATGAAGAGGCCGTTACCGAAGTTATTACTGAGGCGACACGTACCACCGCAGCACCAGCTGGATCAGTGGTAGCACTAGCTACTGCTCGCGGTTTTGGCAGCGCTCAGACTGCGGCGTTAAATATATTGATAAACCCGACCGGGACCGATGCGGTTCCAAGAGCAGGTTTTTTAGATGCCGCTACCGGGGAAACTGATTCACTAACTGGAGATGGCCTAACTACAACGGCCTTAGCTGCCTTTGATTTTGATTTGGTAGCGGCGGGCTGCGATCCTTGTTTGTACGCTACTGCTGGCCTGCAGGGTACTTCCGCGACTGTCGAAGTAACCGTTGACGTATTTATGGGCCGCTGGACTGGTGATGCCCTATTGTTGAATAGCGGGGTAGATCTAAATGCGCTGCAAAATCATCACTACGCGATAGCGCTGGCAGATGGAGGAATTGCTATTTCTCCAAATACTCCCTCGCTAGAGGAGGCAGATAGGAACTTGATAGGCGTATTTAGCCTTATAAATTCAACCTCTCCAACGGATGCGGATGGCAACTTGGGCACGCTGACTCGTGCCGGGTTAGTAATGGACTTTCATCAGCAGATTGTGACCAGCATTGAGTTGGATATCAGCTTCGCTGATGAGCGCGCGGTATTTGCCCGGGAGGAATATTTCCCGTGGCTAAGCTTTAGAGGGAGCTGTGATTGTCTGTAGTCGCCTTGTTTGTTATCAAAGCCTTTGTTCTCGAGCACTGATGGCGGAAGGTTCTTACTTTTGTCAGCGTCTATATATACGTACTGGCATAGCGAACGAATTGCCATGATCTCTCGATGAGATCTTAAGGCAAAGCCTTGCAGTGGAAATGAGGTCTGTGCCCAAGGGCGATCGAGCGCAGATACGAACATACCCAGTTTTAAGTCAGTTACGACAATTTTCTTTTGTTTTAGCTCTGCCACTTCAACGCCCCCTGCTGAAAATTTGGTCAGTTAACTTTATGGGGCATATCTTTGGGCCGCCGAGCCCTAAGTGCTAGTGCTTTCGATGGATTGAAAAGGCTGAATATGCAGGAATCTCGACTAGTTCACACTTCGATCGTGCACGGCTCTCACAAATGCTGCGACATTCTCGGGTGATACGTCTGGAGTAATACCGTGGCCCAAGTTGAATATGTGTCCTGGGCCCGGGCCGTAGACGTCCAATATACGCTGGACTTCTGTTTCAATCGCCTCCGGAGTAGATCGCAGGATCGCCGGATCCATATTGCCTTGTAGGGCCACTCGATCGCCGACACGATTGCGCGCAGCGTCCATACCAATGGACCAATCCAGCCCAAGCGCATGGCAGCCGGTATCGGCAATTTCCTCTAGCCAGGGTGAGCCGTTTTTAGTGAAAAGAATTATGGGTATGTCAGTGTTGTGGCTAAGGCCATCAACAATCTTTGCCATATAGCTTAGAGAGAACTCTCGATAAGCGGCATCGCTAAGCACGCCACCCCAGGTATCAAATATCTGTACGACTTGAGCTCCGGCATCTATCTGCGCTTGAAGATAAAGAATGACTGACTGAGCTAGCTTATCGAGCAATAGATGTAGGCTCTTTGGATCTTCATAAAGCATACCTTTGATAAGGCGAAATTCGCGGGTAGATTGTCCCTCAACCATGTAGGTGGCCAAGGTCCAAGGGCTGCCAGAAAAGCCGATTAGAGGCACTCGGCCCACGAGCTCCTTACGAATCAATGAAACCGCGTCGGTCACATAGCCCAATTCCGATCCAATATCGGGCACCGCTAATTTCTCTACGTCAGCCTGACTTCTTAAAGGGTGGCGAAATTTCGGTCCTTCGCCTTCAACAAAATGCAGGCCCAGCCCCATGGCGTCGGGGATAGTCAAAATATCGGAAAATAGAATCGCGGCGTCGAATTCAAAGCGTTCTAAAGGTTGCAGAGTTACTTCACAGGCTAGTTCGGGATTTGTGCAGAGGTTCATAAAAGAACCTGCTTTTTGGCGAATAGCTCTGTATTCAGGCAGATAACGGCCAGCTTGTCGCATCATCCATATAGGTGTTCGGTCCGTAGGTTGCCGCCGCAATGCTTTTAGAAAGCGGTCATTTTTGAGTTCAGTCAATTAGTTTTCCTAGAGAGTGTTGCAATAAGGATTCGAGCACAGCGCAAGGCAGAAATCACGAAAAAGAACAATTGCTTAGTCTACGTCCAGGTAGTCGAGAATACCTTCGGCAGCTTGTCGCCCTTCCCATATTGCGGTTACTACCAGATCGCTTCCACGAACCATGTCGCCGCCGGCGAATATATTGGGATTAGTGGTCTGAAATTGGTACTTCTGATGCTCTGGCGCGACAATTCCGCCCCAATCATTAGTTTGTACCTTAAAGTCCTCTAACCATGCTGCCGGGCTGGGCTTAAATCCAAATGCAAGGATTACCACATCAGCATCCAGAACGGTTTCGCTGCCAGCGATAGGCTCAGGCCGCTGGCGTCCACGTTCGTCGGGTTCGCCGAGACGTGTTTCTATTACTTTTATACCCTCTACCGCCGCTTGGCCGACTATTTCTAATGGCTGGCGGTTGAACATAAATTCAACGCCTTCTTCCTTGGCATTTTTAACTTCACGTCGAGAGCCCGGCATATTTGCTTCATCACGGCGATAAACACAGCTTACCGAGCTAGCACCCTGCCGTATGGATGTGCGCACACAATCCATAGCTGTATCGCCACCACCGAGAACCACCACACGCTTGCCTTCAACATTTATGAAGTCGGAAGGGCTTTTCTCAAAATCCAATAGCCGATTGACGTTGGAAACCAAGAAGGGAAGGGCATCCTCTACATTGGGTAGGTCTTCACCAGGAAAGCCGCCCTTCATATAGGTATAGGTACCCATGCCCAAAAATACCGCATCAAATTCTTTTACCAGCTCATCCATCGAGATGTCTTTACCGACTTCAGTATTTAGCCTGAACTCCACACCCATGCCTTCGAAGATTTCTCGACGACGTTGCATTACTTTCTTTTCAAGCTTGAATGGAGGAATGCCGAAGGTAAGTAATCCGCCGATTTCTGGATAGGAATCAAAGACTACTGGCCGCACGCCGTTACGGATCAGAACATCTGCGCAGCCAAGACCCGCTGGACCTGCTCCGATGACCGCTACACGCTTTTCAGTCCAAACCACCTTAGACATATCCGGGCGCCAGCCCAGTGCGAAAGCCGTATCAGTAATGTATTTTTCGGCATTACCTATGGTAACCGCACCAAAGCCATCGTTTAGCGTGCAAGCGCCTTCGCACAGTCGATCTTGAGGGCATACTCGACCGCATACCTCTGGCAAAGAATTGGTTTGGTGACAGAGCTCTACCGCTTCCATCACATTGCCTTCCCCAATAAGCTTGAGCCAATTTGGGATGTAGTTATGAACAGGACATTTCCATTCACAATAGGGGTTGCCGCAGGCTAGGCAACGATCAGATTGATCCGCTACCTGGTGGCGGTTATAGGGTTCATAGATTTCTACAAACTCTTTTTGACGCTTTTGCATAGACCTTTTTTTCGGGTCCTGCCGGCCAACATCAATAAACTGAAAATCATTAGACATAGTTAGTAACCAAGGCCTTACTGAGGAGCCGCAACGGTGCGTTCCAACAAATCTTTGAGACTGGCCGCTTTCGGTTTTACCAGCCAGAAGTTGTGTCTGTAGTCATCGAAGTTTTCAACGAGCTCTGCACCCCAGGCGCTGCCGGTTTCTTCGGTAAATTCAATTATCATTTCACGCAGGTGAGATGCGTAACCTTCAGATGATTCGCTGGATATTCGCTGCAGCTCTACAAGCTCTGAATTGTATTTATCTACAAAGGTGCGATCTTCGTCAAGCACATAGGCGAATCCACCAGTCATGCCTGCGCCAAAGTTGTATCCGGTTTCACCTAAAACAGCTACTACGCCACCGGTCATGTATTCACAGCAGTGATCGCCTGCGCCTTCAACAACAACCTGAGCACCAGAGTTTCTAACACCACAGCGTTCGCCTGCGCGCCCAGCCGCTAGCAGCTTGCCACCAGTTGCGCCATATAGGCAGGTGTTACCAATAATACTGGTATTTCGTGAATCGAATGTACTCGCTTTCGGCGGGTATAAAACGATTTTGCCACCCGCCATGCCTTTGCCTACATAGTCGTTAGCATCGCCTTCAATATATAGCTCTAATCCACCAGCATTCCAGCAGCCAAAACTTTGGCCGGCCACGCCGGTAAAGTTTAGACGAATAGGGGCTTCGTCCATGCCGTGATTACCATGTAGTCTGGCGATTTCACCACTAACGCGCGCGCCAATAGAGCGATCACAGTTTGTGATTTCAAAATCAAAGCTGCCACCAGATTTACTCTGAATAGTCGGCAATACGGTTTCGACAATTCTTTCCGCAAGCAAGCCTTTATCAAAAGGTTCGTTACTGGTAACCCCGCAAAACTGTGGTTTAGACTCAAGGAACTCGTCTGTATAGAGCATGGGAGAAAGATCTAGTTTGCGCTGCCGAGGCGATTCACCTTCTAGGCGTTCGAGTAAATCAACGCGACCGATAATCTGATCAAGACTGGTAAAGCCAAGCACGGCAAGCCACTCACGCGTCTCTTCTGCAACGAAACGGAAGAAATTCATGGCGTGCTCTACAGCGCCTGTGTAGTGATCATCTCGTAGTCGCTGATCTTGAGTTGCTACGCCCGTAGCGCAGTTATTCAGGTGGCAAATACGCAGGTACTTGCAGCCTAGGGCAACCATTGGCCCAGTACCAAACCCAAAGCTTTCAGCGCCCAATATTGCCGCTTTAACAACATCCAAACCAGTTTTTAAGCCACCATCCGTTTGCACCCGCACTTTGTTACGCAAATCGTTAGCGCGCAGCATTTGATGGGTCTCAGACAGACCGAGTTCCCATGGAGAACCGGCATAGCGGATTGAGGAAAGTGGCGATGCAGCGGTGCCACCGTCGTAGCCAGAGATCGTAATTAGGTCTGCGTAGGCTTTTGCTACACCGGTAGCGATAGTGCCAACGCCGGGTCTAGATACAAGCTTGACCGAAACCAATGCCTTTGGATTAACCTGCTTCAAGTCAAAAATTAGCTGCGCTAAATCCTCAATAGAATAAATATCGTGATGTGGCGGAGGAGAAATCAGCGTTACTCCAGGTACAGAATAGCGCAGGCGCGCGATTAAGCTGTTTACCTTACCACCGGGCAACTGCCCTCCTTCTCCGGGCTTAGCACCCTGTGCAATCTTAATCTGAATAACTTCAGCATTTACTAAGTAGTGTGGAGTTACACCAAATCTGCCTGATGCAACCTGTTTGATTTTTGACGTGCGAATGGTGCCGTAACGCGCTTCATCTTCACCACCTTCACCGGAATTGGAACGACCGCCAAGCCGATTCATAGCTTCCGCTAATGCCTCGTGAGCCTCTGGAGACAGTGCCCCCAATGACATGCCGGCGGAATCAAAGCGTTTGATAATCGATTCCAAAGGCTCCACTTCGTCCAAGGGAATAGCTGATCTGGGCTTTAGTTTTAGCAAGTCCCGCAGGGTGGCGATGGGCCGGTTATTTACTATCTCAGAGTATACTTTCCAGTCGGCAAATTCCCCGCTGTGCACTGCTTTGTGCATAGTGGTAACCACATCCGGGTTATATGCGTGGTATTCCTGACCATGCATATACTTGAGAATTCCGCCGGGGCTTATTGGTTTGCGTTCGCGCCATGCGTCTTTAGCTAGCTCTTGCATATCAGATTGGAAATCTTCAAATTCAGCGCCTTTGAGGCGGCTTGGCGTTCCGTCAAAACACAGGCTGATAACCTCTTCGCTGATCCCCACCGCTTCAAAGAGTTGCGAACCGCGATAGGAAGAAACGGCAGAAATGCCCATTTTTGAAAGGATTTTCTGTAAGCCTTTGTTGATTGCCTTACGGTAGTTTTTGTAAGCTTCCCAGGTTTCCATAACCAGTTCGCCACTGTCGATCAGGCTGCGCATTAAGCGATAGCTGAGATAGGGGTGAACCGCTGTAGCGCCAAATCCAATTAGGCAGGCAAAGTGATGAGAGTCACGTGCTGTAGCCGTTTCGACAATTATATTTGCCGAACAACGCAGGCCGGTTTTTATCAAGTGGTGATGCACCGCCCCGGTGGCCATTAGGGCGTGAATTGGCAGTTTGCCTTTTTCCATTCCGCGGTCGGTTAACACGATAAGATTAGTGCCATTGCGAACTGATGCTTCAGTTCGCTCACACAGCGACACTATCGCCGATTTCAGATCCACTTGTTCCGGATTAAAGTGCAGGTTGAATATTTCTGAAGGCAGGCTGTGTTCTGCTCCTGTGTCTAGCAGGCCTTTAAATTTGGCAGTGGACAGCACCGGAGTGGTTGTAATAACCCGTTTGGTATTGTCTGGTAGCTCTTCGAAGATATTTGTTTCCGGCCCGAAACAGGTCTCCAGCGACATAACTATGGCCTCTCGAAGGGGATCGATAGGCGGGTTAGTTATCTGAGCAAACTGCTGGCGGAAAAAATCATATAAAGAGCGATTGTGTTGTGATAATACTGCCATAGGAGTGTCATCCCCCATGGACCCGGTGGCTTCCTGCCCCGCCTCGGCCATTGGCCGCAATACTTGATCGCGCTCTTCAAAGGTCACCGAATATTGCTTCATGTATCGGTTTATTTGTTCAGAAGTAACCGCTGAAACTTCCGCGGCCGGAATTAGAGAGCCCTTAATGCGGATGGCATTATCTTTCAGCCATTGCTTGTAGGGCTGACGACTTTTTAACTGGTTGTCGATGTCATCAGAGTGGTATAGCTTGCCTTCGACGGTATCGACGGAAAGGATTTGACCCGGGCCAAGCCGGCCTTTGGCAACGACATCTTCCGGTTTGTAGCCATATACACCTACTTCAGAAGCGACGGTAATAAAGTCATCTTTGGTGATTACCCATCTAGACGGTCGCAAACCGTTGCGATCCAATGTGCAGACAGCATATCTGCCATCTGTCAGCACTAATCCAGCGGGCCCATCCCAAGGCTCCATATGCAAGCCGTTGTATTCGTAGAATGCACGCAGGCCTCGATCCATTTGACCAACGTTTTGCCACGCAGGTGGAATCAACATACGCACGGCGCGATGCAGTTCCATGCCGCCAAGCACTAGCACTTCCAGCATATTGTCGAGACTGGAAGAATCTGATCCAGTGCGGTTGACTAAAGGAGCCAGTTCGCTGGGATCTGGGATTAGATCAGACTTAAATAGGGGCGTTCGCGCTACAGACCAGTTGCGGTTTCCACCCACCGTATTGATTTCGCCATTGTGGGCGAGCATGCGAAAGGGCTGGGCTAAGGGCCAGCGGGGCAGGGTATTGGTGGAAAAGCGCTGATGGAAAATACAGATGCCGGTCTCAAGGCGCTTGTCATCAAGATCCGGATAGAAGTTCGGCAAATCCGCCGGCATCATCAGGCCCTTATAACTAAGCACCTGAGTAGAAAGACTGGTGATATAAAAGTCTTTATCACCTTCCAAGGCCATTTCAACTTTACGTCGAATAATAAATAACTGAGCATCAAACTCTTTTTGACTGAGCCCCTCAGTCGTAAGAAATATTTGCTCAATTGCAGGCACAGAGTCTAGAGCGATAGGCCCCAAGCAATCATTGTTTGTAGGAACGACGCGCCAGCCGACAACCGAGAATTTGTCATCAATAATCGCTTCGATTGTTTGTTTTTGCTGATCTCGGCGCGCTTGATCTTGGGATAGCATAATCGCGCCAACACCGTAAATCTCCGGCAAATCGACGGAAAAAGACTCCTTTGCTACCGCACGCAAAAACTTATCAGGTTTTTGCAGCAGCAAGCCGCATCCGTCGCCGGTTTTTCCATCAGCGGCAATTCCGCCTCTGTGAGTCATGCAGGTGAGAGCTTCGATTCCTGTTTGAAGGAGGCGATGGCTGGCTTCACCCTTTAGATGGGCAATCAATCCGAATCCGCAATTGTCGCGGAACTCATCCAGGTTGTAGAGACCTGTCGACATACAAATGGGTCCTGTGTAACTGTGACCGGGGGTAGGTAACCTACTTAATCCCGCGCGCCAAGAATACGCTCGGCGGGGTTGCCTCAGATGGGCAAAAGGCTGGCAATTTTACACGCGTAAGCATATTCGGACAAATCATAAAATACCCAGCCTGCCGGACCCCTCGAATCCATTGGCTAGATCAGAGTCTGAGAAAGTCAAAAGAGTGCTAAAAGGCTGTTTAAAGAGCTGCTAATTCCTGCGATCAAGGTCTAATATAGGCGGCTTGCTACAGGAATTTCTATGCGCGTACCGGATCTAGCTGGCCTAATTGGTAATACACCTTTACTAAAACTTCGCAAATTGTCGGAACAGGCCGGCTGTGAAATTTATGGAAAGTGCGAATTTATGAACCCTGGCGGTTCGATTAAAGATCGTACTGCATTGGGTATTGTGCGCAGTGCCATAGCAAGTGGGGCCCTGCAACCTGGTGGAACCATAGTAGAAGGCACGGCAGGAAATACTGGTATTGGCCTAACGATATTGGCCAATTCTATGGGTTTTGGTACGCGAATCGTTATGCCCATGAATCAGAGCCGCGAGAAAATCGAGCAATTGGAGTTACTAGGGGCGCAGCTAGAGTTGGTGCAATCAACCAGTTATGACGACCCCAATCACTATATTCACCGCGCCAAGGCAATTGCCGGCAAGTTGAATGAAGAGAATCCGGGCTCCGCATTTTGTGCCGGTCAATTCGACAATACCGCGAATAGAGATATGCATTACCAAAGTACCGGTCAGGAAATTTGGGATCAGACAGATGGAGAGGTTGACGCATTTGTTTGTTCGGTTGGCACCGGTGGAACTCTGGCGGGTGTGTCGAGAGCTCTGCGTGAAAAAAACCCAAAGGTGAAGATAGGGTTGGCGGACCCAGAGGGATCGGCGCTATTCAACTATTTTTCTTCCGGTGATTTACTGTTTGAGGGTTCGTCCATTGCTGAGGGCATAGGCATTAGCCACATTACCGAGAACTTAGCGGGAACCGAAATCGATATTCCTATGCAAATTACCGATGCAGAGGCCTTGCCGTTGATCTATGACTTGTTGCGATTCGAAGGGATTTGCCTCGGCGGGTCATCAGCCATAAACATGGCTGGTGCCCTAAGAATGGCCGAGGAAATGGGACCTGGCCATACCATCGTTACTATCCTTTGTGATTACGGCACCCGATATCAGAGCAAGATATACAATCCAGTATTTCTAAAATCAAAAGGTCTGCCCGTACCTGATTGGCTCTGAAGTTAGAGTCGGTGATCTGTCCCGAATTTACCTGCCAGTTGTTTCTGAATCCAGCTCAGTATTGTCTCCGCAATCTCATTGCGCTCTGGTTCGTTAATCAATTCGTGATAACAATTTGGGAAGCTCTTGAAGCTGGCAATTTCGCCGGCTCGATCAACAAACTCTTTTGACGCATCAATGCTGGTTACTTGATCAGCTTCTCCGTGCAAAATCAGGGTGGGAATCTGAATTTCATCAGCCTTTGCAATTGCGGATTCACCGGCATCAAAAAAACCAATAGTTAGAGCCGCGCTAACCCGTTCGTGCACTAGTGGATCGGCTTTGTAAGCGGCGCGGACCTCTTTATCTCGTGTCAGCACCCAAGGCTTGATTCCGCGATTAAGGCTGAAACTCGGCAGTACCTTGACTAGTTTCCTTGCTAGAAAAAGCTTCCAAGCTGGAGGCTGGAAAGATAGGCGCAGCAGGGGTGCGCAAGCGATAACACCGCTAAGAATGCGCTTAGAATTTTTGTAATGGGTGTCCGCTTCAATCGCGAAATTTAAGGCTATGCCGCCGCCGAGGCTGTGACCAAATAGAAACAGCGCAGTGCCATTTTCTTGTCTCTGGCTCTCTATGAAGTCGGCGATATCCTCAAGAATCAGCCGATAGTTTGGGCTATGCCCTCTCTGCCCTTCTGACAAGCCATGGCCGCGTAAATTTAGGCAACTGAAACTGCCGCCATCGTCTGCAACTTGATTGGCAAGCCAGCCATAGCGACCGGCGTGTTCGCCTAAGCCGTGAATGGCAAGAACGTGGTATTCGGGTTTTGGTACCAGTCGCTGGTAACAATGAAGCTTCAGCCCATCGCGAGACTGAAAAAAACTTTGGCCTTCAAAACCATCCGGGAATGTAGGCGCCATTCTTAGTCTTCCTTCGTGTCAGAGGAATCCTCTGAATTGGACGCACTTGTTAAACCCACAGTCCATCCGTAAAGCCAGCCACCACCAACAACAGAAACAAGGGTAAGCAGTGCAAAGAAAATACTGGTGTTTAGGCTCAAATAGTCGACCGTTCCGTTAAGGCTAACCAGAGCCAAAGCCGTACCCATAATTCCGAGATAGTTGCCGTAGTTGTACTGAATAATGTTGGCTGCAACAAATCCTGCACCCAGGGAAATGGTTGCTCCGCCTAGGACAGCTATAAATAGCCAGGGAGCAGTCAGGGCTGCTTGGCTAATGGCAGTCGGCAGATCGTAATTGTCGACCCCGGTATAGCTAAGCCAGATCGCCAGCACAACACCAAGCATGATGCTGTATATCAATGAGCAAAAGAGATCCACTAACATTCCGATTAGTATGGCTTTTGCTATGCGAAGAACTCGTACGCCCATTCGCTTACCTTACCCCCGATGCTTCAATCTATACAGGTCGAAATGACGCTGATTGTCTCGAATTCGCTCAATAATTTCCAAACCATTTTCTTCGCAGATATTCTGTAAGCGTAAAAATTGGTTTACTACTATCAGGGCCTCACCTTTCTCATCTAGTTTGTTTCGAATGGCCTTGATGAAGCGTTGATGTAACGCTGAAGAAGTAGAGAAGCCTGAGTGGAAGGGCGGGTTACAAATGACTAAGTCAAACTTGCCGGTAATTTCATCAGCACAATCTGATGGCGTGCAGATTAAGTTATCGTTTTTAAACTGTTCAAGGTTTTTGCTGCACGCAAGTATGGCTGCGGCGCAATTATCGGTTGCCTGCAATGTTATAGGGCTCAGTTCAGCCGCTTTACAGGACAGATACCCGTAGCCGCAGCCAAGATCCAAAACTCGAGATTTGGCAAACTCAAGATCCAGGTTCTTAAGGTTCTCAGCCAACAACTGACTGCCTTTGTCGAGGCGGCCCCAGCCAAACAAACCGGGTTTACTCCAATAGTTTTCCGATTCAGACATCTGAACCTGACGTAGTTGATGATAGTCGTCGTCTGGCAGAGTAGAACCCTTTTTGTATAGGTCCAAGTGGCCTACATACAACTGGTCTTTCCCGCGTTTGACCATGGCTTTACAGCCAAAAAGGTCTTCAGTTTTAGCCAAATAAGTTTTGGTACCTTCCTTTTTATGGCCGGCTAGCCAAAGAGTGCCCTTCTCGCGAAGTACTTCTGCTGCACTATTGATCACCTGATGCACGACGGCCTTTTCTTTGGCAACCCGAAAAAATATGCAATCCCAGAGTTTTTGCTCAGGGTGTTGCAGGTCAAAATCGTTAAAGTAGGCTCGCACGCCGGAGCCGTTCGCCCGTCTAACCTGATCATGTCGGTTGCTTATTAGATAGACGTTTTGCTCCGCAAGGAGTTGCAACAAGGCTACGGGTAGGGGGTGCTCATCGGCTACCCACAAGCGCTGTGAGCCTTTAGAATCATCGACGGCTAGAGCGAGTTCGGTACTAGCAATATCCTGCTCAGACACTATTGATCTCGTCTTCGGTTAAGGCTCGATACTCGCCGGGTTGTAGCGATTCATCCAATACAATTTCGCCGATCTTTTCGCGATGTAATTCGGATACTGAATTGCCTACAGCGGCCAGCATACGTTTGACCTGATGGTAGCGTCCCTCGGTAATAATTAGGCGAATTTCATCATCGGCAATTTTCTCGACTTTGGCAGGTGCTGTCTTCGTATCTTCGCCCTGCAGCATCACACCCTCTTCGAGCTTTTCTATCATGCGCTCGGTTATCGCTTCCGGGAGAATTGCAATATAGCTTTTCTCGCACTTAAAACGCGGTGACATAACCCGATGGGACCATTTCCCATCTCCAGTGATAAGCACCAGCCCGGTTGTGTCGAGATCAAGCCGGCCGGCTACATGAAGGTCGTCGTAGGGTTCGTCATTAAATAAGTCAAAAACGGTTTCGTGTTCCGGATCAGAGTTTGCGCAAACCACGCCGATTGGCTTGTGTAGCATAAAGTAGCCCGGGCCCAATACAACGACGCGCTCACCATCAAGTTCGACAAGAGCAGATTCAGCGATATTTTCAGCTGAATTGCGCACAGTCGCACCATCTACCTGCACTCGGTCGCTCCTTAGGATTCGTTTTACGTCCTTGCGTGAATGGGGGGTGTTGTTCGCTAGGTATTTATCAAGTCGCATGGTTAGGTCGCATTCCTTTGATCGAAGCGCTCTTGCTGTCGCGCGAAGATTTCTTTGATGTGGCTCCGGACCCATTTATGGATAGGGGAGTTTTGCGTTCTTTTGTGGTACATCATTACCACTTCTACCGGATCCTTTCCTTCACGACCCGGCAACGCTATGGATGAAATTGCCCCAGTGGCTTTCACAAAATCCTGGCTAAGGCGCGGCGCAAACATGATGCCATCTGTGCGTGACAAAGTTTCCAGCGCTGTCAGGTAATCAGGAGTTTCTAGAATAGTAGTGCTTAGCTTTAGATAGCGATTGACGCGTGATCTCAAAATGCTGCCGCGACTGCCTTGGGATGAAAGAACCTTTAGGGATATTTCAGGGTACTGCATGATGTCTCTCCATGTAGGCTTTTCCAGTTCCTTGAGAGGATGGTCGTGGCGCAATAGAAATACTGGATAGGTAATACAAAGAGTTTCAACAACAAAATCCTCCTCTATGTCTGATCGCGCCCCTCCCACAGATATGTCTGAACGTCCCTCAGTCATATCACGAAATTGGCTGTCCAGATCTTGCGAAACCCTTATGGACATATTGGGAGCTTCGGTGGAAACCAGAGTCATCAAAGCGGGAATCATAGGCAAGGCAAAGTGATCCGTAGCGGTAATGTTGAACTTTCCGCTGAACTGCGTTGGATCTGTTTCGTGATGACTAACCAGGTAGTCCATTTGCTGCAGTAGTTGCTCTAATTCTCCGTGAAGCTCAATCGCCCTAGGCGTAGGTACCATACCGTGGGCAGAGCGCGTAAAAAGTGGGTCGTCAAAGAGCTCACGAAGGCGCGACAACGTTTTGCTCATTGCCGACTGCGTAATAAAGAGCCGCTCTGCACCACGGCTAACATGCTGCTCCTCCAATAAGACCTGAAAGGCCACCAGGAGGTTTAAATCGGTTCTTGCGAGGCGCCTTACGTCCATAAGTTAATCTGCTATCTAGATATGACGGAAATTCATTTTAGTAATGATAATAATCCATTGGAAGAATATCAAGTGAATCATCATAATGCCTCCCGTAACTTGATAACTGTCTCCACCAATGGTGGTGGGGGCAGCCCATAACCAGCGAGGTATATATCATGATTATCACAGTAGTGTTCGTTACCGCCTTTAGTTTGCTGGCCGCGATTGCAAAATCAGAAGCCGACTACGTAAACCGCAAGTAGGCTTCTAAGCTAAGTAAACTAACCCCCTCTTAAAACCCGCCACTTTGGCGGGTTTTTTGTGACCGCCACGGATGGCGGGAATGCAGGTTTTGCAGGGCGCTAGCGCCGCAACAATAGGCAGCGGCCGGACGAAAAATCTGCGGTCCTTTAGGTTAAGAAGCTAGTGCGCTAATATTTTCCCCATAAATCGTATTCATCAGCGGCAGTAATTTTTGCCTCAATTATATCGCCTGGCTGAAGCTCTTTATCCGTTTCTATATAGACTAGGCCATCAATCTCCGGCGCATCCGCTTTGCTGCGGCCAACAATTCCCTCTTCGTCTACCTGGTCGATTAGAACGGCCTGAGTGGAGCCGATCTTGGCGGCCATCCGTTTTTCGCTGATGCGGCGTTGATTGTCCATCAATAGTTGATGCCTCAATTCGGAAATTTCCGGATCGACGTGGTCGGCAAGTGCGTTTGCTTTGGCGCCATCCACGGGTTCGTATTGAAAAGCACCAGCGCGATCAATCTGCGCTTCGTCCATCCAATCCATTAAGTATTGAAAGTCATCCTCTGTCTCGCCGGGAAAGCCGACAATAAAAGTGCTTCGAATAGTCAGGTCTGGACAGATTTCGCGCCAGTTTTTGATGCGGTCTAATACTTTTGCATCGTTTGCGGGCCTTTTCATTGCGCGCAGGATCTTTGGGCTAGCGTGCTGAAAAGGGATATCCAGATAGGGCAATATTTTCCCCTCCGCCATTAGCGGTAGCACATCGTCAACGTGTGGGTATGGATAGACGTAATGTAGGCGCACCCAAATACCCAATTCGGCCATCGCTTCACAAAAATCATAAAACTTGGTCTTCACCGGGCGGCCATTCCAAAAGCCGGTTCTATATTTGAGGTCCAACCCATAGGCGCTGGTATCTTGAGATACAACCAAGAGCTCTTTTACGCCAGCGTCTGCCAATCTCTGTGCTTCATCCATTACATCGCCGATGGGTCGGCTGACTAAATCGCCCCGCAGAGAAGGAATAATGCAAAAAGTACAACGGTGATTACAGCCCTCGGAGATTTTTAGGTAGGCGTAGTGGCGCGGTGTTAGCTTAATTCCCTGAGGTGGTACGAGATCAATTTTGGGGTTGTGCGTATAACTGATAGGTAGATGGGTATGTACCGCGGAGACAACGCTTTCATATTGCTGCGCCCCCGAGACTGATAGTACATCGGGAAAGCTCGACCGGATAAGCTCGGCATCTGTGCCTAGACATCCCGTCACTATGACCTTGCCATTTGCATCCATAGCTTCACGAATAGAATCTAGAGATTCTTGTTTGGCGCTATCAATAAAGCCACAAGTATTGACCACAACAACTCCGGCTTCATCGTATTCCGATGCAACCTGATAGCCGTCCTGTCTCAATTGGGTAATTATTCTTTCCGAGTCTACCAATGCCTTCGGGCACCCAAGGGAAACAAAACCGACTTTAGAATTTGAGCCAGAATTTGGTGTAGTGCTGCTCTTTTCGAGCAGGTTGTATGTATTGACTTCTTTCATGGGCGCGATTGTGCCCCTCGTAGGCTGGGCTGTCATGGTAATTATCGGTCTTCTGCACTGCGGCGTTGAGCTGAGCGTAAAACCAAGGCAAAAAAAAGCCCACCAAGGGGGGGGTGGGCTTTCTAAAGTCACAGATTCTTGGGGGAGTAGGAATCTGATCTGATGGACTTGGTTAAAGATACTTCTTAACTCTTTAACCAGCCAACGCAGAGAATCTTACGCCTTGAATAGATATTCTTCTAATGGAATAAATTCATGAGCTAAATGAATTTTAGGAATAATGGGTGTATCTAAGACTGCGCTCCGTAATTATAAAATAATCTATGGATTACATTAGGTTACAGGCCTATTGTAGGAGTGTAATAATATAGCAGTCAGAACTTTTTTGCGTGGCAAATTAATTATACCGGTATTTGGATGATAGGCATGACTAGTAGATTTGGAGATGCAAGGTTCCCTTTTAAAGGACGCAGGATCACATTCGAATAAAAATAATATGGCCATCTTCTTTATAGGGGCTGTGATTCGTGCTGTGCAGCACAATATTTGTTAATCTGTCGCACCCTTTGTAATTGCTTTGGAGAACTAATGTCTGATCAAGATCAGCCCACTATGAACAGTAACGACCTTTATCGTGATGAAGTTTATACGGATAGAGTCGTTGGTAGCATACGCGTCATGGTTCCCGTCAAGGCTGATGGATCTGCCGATGCAGATCGTGAAACCATATATCAGGGTAGCGCTCAGATGATGACTCCTGGAGGGGCCTTGCCACTTAATTTTGAGATTGACGTGGATAGCCTCGAGAAAGCCTGTGAAAAGTTTGCTGAAGCGGCAGCTTTGGCCATGGAAGAGACCTTTAAAGAGTTACAGGAAATGAGGCAGCAGCAAGCTTCGTCAATAGTGATGCCTGGACAGGGTGCTGCTGGGGGCGGGATACAAATCCCCTAAGTTGAACAATTCAGAAACTTTATTCGTGACAGTAAAAGGAAGTTAACGAACTATGAGTAAGGCGCTTCAATCAGTGCATCTACTCTCACCGGGAGCAGACCTGAATGCATATATTCAGAGTGTCTACAGCATTCCTGTGCTTACGAGAGAAGAAGAGCAAGAGTTGGCTCAAGCATATTTCCATGAAGAAGATCTCGACGCAGCCCGAAAACTTGTACTTGCGCACCTTCGTTTTGTGGTGCATATCGCAAGGAGTTATCCAGGGTACGGTTTGCCCTTGGGTGATTTGATTCAGGAAGGTAATGTAGGGCTGATGAAGGCTGTTAAGCGTTTTGATCCTGACCGCGGTGTACGACTAGTTTCCTTTGCTGTGCACTGGATAAAGGCCGAAATCCACGAATATATATTACGTAATTGGCGCATCGTTAAAATTGCGACAACAAAAGCCCAGCGTAAGTTGTTTTTTAATCTGCGTAGTTCCAAAAAAAGTTTGGGCTGGCTTAGCCTTGAAGAAGCGCAAGCCATTGCAGACGATTTGGGCGTTGATTTAAAGAACGTGCAGCAGATGGAAGGGCGTCTTTCTGCCTATGATTTGGGATTTGATGCTCCTACAGATGCGGATGACGAAGATTCATACCAATCTCCAGTCTATTATCTCGAAGACCACAGTCAAGACCCGGCTACCCTGCTTGAACACGACGATACGGAGTCAAACAATTCGGGCATGTTGATTCGTGGCTTGGATCTGCTCGACGAGCGCAGCAGAGACATCGTTGAGCGGCGTTGGTTGTCAGAGGGCAAAGCCACTTTGCACGAATTGGCCGACGAATATGGCGTTTCGGCTGAGCGAATTCGACAGATTGAAGCCGCGGCAATGAAGAAGATCCGCAAACTTATTGAAGAAGAGCAGTAGTGCAGACGTTTCTGTTCGCAGGTGCGGTAAATGCATTTATTGCTGTTGGATTGGGGGCATTCGCGGCTCATGGGCTGGCAAGTCATCTCGACAGCGGCATGTTGGCCGTGTTCAAAACTGGTGCTGAATACCAACTTAATCATGCCCTGGCGTTGTTGGCGGTTTCTTTGCTACTCAATATCTGGCCCAAACAAAAACTACTTCTTATTAGTGGCTGGGCTTTTGTGGCGGGGGCACTAATTTTCCCCTTCAGTCTATACGCGCTAGCGTTAACGGGCATAGGAGCGCTCGGCGCAATTACTCCTATTGGCGGTGTCGCTTTTTTGATCGGCTGGGCGTGTTTAGCGATCTTCGCTATCTCTAAAAATACAGATTAACCAAAAATAGAAGATAAAAAGTATAGATCGATGCTGCAGCCTCAAATACGACAAAAACCCATTCGTAGTTTTGCTATCCGTGCCGGTCGGTTGACTGCGGGGCAGAAGAGCGCGCTCGATCATGGGTGGGCTTCTATCGGCTTGGATTTGGATGCAGGTCAGGGTGCCTTTGAATCCGCGTTTGAGGGGGGCGCACCTCGAATATTGGAGATAGGTTACGGCATGGGGCAATCGTTGCTAACAATGGCTAAAGCGGAGCCCGAGTCGAATTTTGTTGGTATTGAAGTGCATTCGCCCGGAGTAGGCTCGTTAATTCACGGTGCCTTTGATCTTGACACTGGCGCGGCTAGATTGACTAACCTTAAAACCTATATGGCGGATGCCGTCGATGTACTTCGCGAGGCAGTTCCAGAAAACTCTCTGTCTAGGGTGCAGGTCTATTTCCCCGATCCTTGGCATAAGACAAAGCATCGTAAAAGGCGCCTGATTCAACCTGAGTTGGTACGGCTAATTTCTAGCAGGCTAAAAATAGAGGGAGTATTGCACTTGGCTACCGATTGGAAACCCTACGCTAAGCATATGCTCAAAGTACTGTCGCAAGAGCCTAGTCTGGTAAACAGCGTTGATGGGTATGCAGTCAGACCGGATTGGCGCCCAACTACTAAATTTGAACGTCGCGGTGAAGGCCTAGGTCATCAAGTACATGACCTAGTATTTGTCCGCCAATCGTAATTTGTTTTCACGATGCGTATGATGGCGCATCGAAATAAGTGGTCGATGGAAACATGGCCGCACAATTGTTAATCAAGAGAAGAGGAAAGACAGTGCATATCTTGCCAAAAATAGCCCTAAGCGCCATGACCGCCGCCCTTATAACTGCTTGTGGTTCTAGCGAGCCTGAAATGCCAGCCGATCCAGCGCTCGACCTGTCTTCAGTTGAGTCCAAAGTTAGCTATTCGCTTGCCTATAACTATGTAGGACAGCTAGCGGATGGTGGTGTAACACTTACCGCGGATGCTTTTATTGCTGGTGCAACCGATGCGGTTAGTGCCGCAGCGAGCCAAGTATCTGATGAAGATATGCAGGCCGCTTTCCAAGAATACCAAGAACGTCTGCAAGCAGAAGCTGTGGCTGAACTAGAAGTTATGGGTGCCGAATCATTAGTTCTTGCTGAAGCCTTCTTGGCGGAAAATGCGTTGGCAGAAGGAATCATGGTTACTGAATCTGGCCTTCAATATCGTGTAATTACGGAAAGCGAAGGCCCGATGCCAACTGTTGATGGTACGGTTCGTGTCCACTACACAGGAACACTAATCGATGGAACGGTATTTGACAGTTCAGTTGAGCGTGGCGAGCCAGTTGAATTTGGTGTTACCCAGGTTATCCCTGGCTGGACTGAAGCTTTACAGCTTATGACTGAAGGGTCTAAGTGGGAGCTCTTCATACATCCTGATTTGGGTTATGGCCCATCTGGTGCTGGTGGATTGATTGGTCCCAACGAAGTATTAATCTTTGAAGTTGAATTACTGGCAGCAGCTGTTCAGTAGTTCGCTTCTTAGCAATTTTTAAAAAGGGCGCTTAATGCGCCCTTTTTTATTGGTTGTGTTTTCTTGTTTGGGTTGGGTAGTTGTTTAAATATTTCACTGCCGTGGGGCGTTCTTTTCTTTGCTTGCCCAAAGTAAAGAACCAAAAGAAAAGGCACCCCGATTGCGTGGCCTGCGGCTGCCCTCGTTCTGAGCTATTTATTCGGGTCGCGCTCACTCGCATCCTGCTCGGATCGCACTTTCGCGCACTTCCCTGTGCGCTCAACCCCAATAAATAACTCTCCACTGAGCAAGCTCAAACGGGGCCTACACTCAGCTCAACCGAAGGATCGAAGTTTCTTTTTGTTTTTGTTATGGAGCGCAGCGACTAGATCGCGACTTGAAGTCGCCGCTTTTGGTTCCTTTTGGCACAAATTGCAGCAGAAAATTTGGAGAGGCTTTAGGCTGGGCGAAGGCTTGTCGTCAAGGATGGCGGCAATCAACCAAAAGAACGCCCCGTGGCAGCGGAAATGATTAGGTTATAAGGCAATCGTTGGAGCTATCTAACAACTCCCAACTAACCCTGTCGTCCGGCTCGAATAAACTGAAAAACTGCAACGGAGATTAGAAAAATAAAGGCAACCAAGGTCCATCCCGGAATGCTAATCCCTAATAATTGCCACTTAATTTCGGCGCAGCTGCCTTCACCAAAAAACATAGCGCCGATAATTTCTTGCAGTGGAAAGTTAGCGGAAAACATCCAATCTAAAGTAGGGCCGCAGGCGGGTATTTGATCTTCCGGTAGGCTCTGTAGCCAGACTTGCCTGCCAGAAACCGATGAGCCCACAAGAGCCATCAATGCAGTAAGCGCAGCGTAGATTTTTTGGCCTTTACTAGAACCTGGGTTATGGACAAAGGCGATTAGCGCAATTACTCCTACGCCGATGACGAATACTCTTTGAGAAACACATAAAGGGCAGGGGATAAGGTGCAGTATCTCCTGAAAATATATTACCGCTACCAGCATCATCACCAGAGTAAACAGGGCGATAAGTAAATTTGTAACTCGAATGCCTGGCAGTGTCATCTAAAAATTTTCCTTTTGTGTCTATTCAGTTGAAAGTCTGGATTCTTCGAGCAGCCATTCTGCCACAACCTTTTGCATATCGGCGCAGAGACTACGACAACAGCGGTCCAATGAGGTTGCGTGGCGATCTAAAATTTCTGCGGAACCGCGTGCCAATGAGCTCTAGGGAGTTGGCGGTAAATTTAATATCAGCGTACTTTTCAAGCCAGCGGCCTTCGCACATAAGATCAAATACGAATTTGGCACGCTTGCTAAAAATTGGACGATGCTCAAGCAAAAGATCATGGCATTCATCTGCAAACTGATTTGTGGGTCGGTCTAGGAGTTGATTTGTTGGGTTTGACAGCAAGTGATCGCAATAGAGGTCGGCCAGGATGCCCGCGTAGCGTGACCATTCTTTCGGAAGATCTGATTTGAGTTCGGCGATACTGGGATGGCTGTCGCTGCGCGCATCAATGCGTCGGTGCAGCCGAATGCCAGCCTCAATTTTGGACGGAAACTCGGCTTTATTAAGAGGGCCTTTTACAAAGTCGCCAAGAAAGCCACCGACCATCAGTTCTGGGTCTGGCCATGCCAAGGATAGATGGCCTAGAAAATTCACAAATCGCTGTACTGCTGAAAATATTCAGAGAGGTAGGTTTCAAAATCCAGCGAGTCGCTGTCCTCAATTCGTTCTTGATCTTCAAAGGACTTGAGGGCAATTTCTGTCAGGCGCCGTTTTTCAGCGTCGCTAATGGCTATCTCTTGCAGCGCTTTCATGGCTTGCTTGGATTTTTCCATTGTCCAGCCGTGATAGGTGATACCAGTTTCGCGCATTTCTCGTAATATGGTTGCTGAAGGCGTTTTCTCCGGGTCGTCCAGGCTCAAGGCGTATTGATTGACCGCTCGAGAATAAGCGTCGGTATCGGTGGCCTGGTCCAGCAAATCTGCACTACGGATTATTGATTCAAATAGTTCGCTACCCCAAACATTCATGGAGGTATTAGTGCCATCGCCTTTGGTGAATTCCGTCTCGGGGTTGCGTCCCTCATATACAGCTAGCTTTTGGTTCTTCTGAATCGCTGCATATTCTTCGTTATGAGTTTTTGGGCTGGGACTCAAAAGGCAGGTTAAAAGAAAGGCTTCAACAAAATAGATTTGCTCCTCGGAGATTCCTAAAGGGTCAAAAGGATTTAGATCAAGGCAGCGGATTTCAACATATTCAACCCCTCTGTCAGCGAGAGCCTTCAGTTGGGTTTCTCCTCGTCGAGTAGTTTGTTTGGGCCGAATCGTACTGTAAAACTCATTTTCAATTTGCAGCAGCCCCGCGTTCAATTGTTGGTGATTGCCTTCTGGGTCGACTACCCCTATTTCTTGATACTCGGGAATATTGGTGAGAATAGCTCCACGCAATACATCTATGTAGTTTTCCAGGCTGTTATAGCAAACCGTCAAGGCGTTTTGAGCGACGCTTTGATATCCCAGGTCTCCCATTCTTAATGAGGTGCCATTTGACGCACAGAGCGTATGACTGTCATTTCCGAGCTGCTCCAATTGGTGCTCTTTATCTTTGACAAAGGATCGACAAACAGCCGGGGCGGATCCCATCAAGTAGAGCAGTAGCCACATCCAACGCCGGAAGTTTCTGATAATTGCGAAATAGCCTTCGGTTTTGTAATCCTGAAGCGTTAGGTCACTTTGATCTTGCCGCCGCAGGACGTTCCACATAGCATCGGGCAGGGAGTAATTGAAATGCACTCCTGCGATAGTTTGCATTTTTCGACCATACCTGTAGCCAAGGCCCAGGCGATAGACCTCTTTCATCTTGCCCGAGTTAGATCGACCGTAGTATGCGACGGGGATATCAATATCTGCGCCCAGCTGGCAGGGCATGCTACCAGCCCAGAAAATCTCATCGCCGATTTCGTGAGAGGCTGCGCCTATTACCAAGCGCAGTTGATGCATTACATCAGCAATTGAGTTCGAGGGCTCGGTAATAAATTCCAGTAGAGCTTCCGAATAGTCAGTGGTTATATAGGGGTGCGTTAGGGTTGATCCCAGTGCTTTAGGATGTGGCGTCTGAGATATAAGCCCGTTGCTATCAACTCGTAAACCTTCTCGCTCAAGTCCGCGCAAGATGGAGCAAAATAGGGGCAAATTTCGAGTACTACTCAGCGTTTTTAAGCGGCTGTCAAAGGGTGTTTCTGTAAATGGCATTTAGTAGGGCCTGTTAACACTAATGTGATGGGCGCTGCTGGAAGTCATTTTTTTATCCAGCAAGGAAGAAGAAGCGCGATGTATTGAATATACATAAGCGCCTGATAACACAGTTGGGTGAAAAAATGTCTCCAGCCCTTTGGGTTGTGGCTAAAAAAATGCCACTCTTCGTTTTTCGTCGCTTATTTGGAACGACCAAATCGCTCTCCTCTTGCCTCGATTGGCACTTTTTTAGTCACAACAGAGCCGATCACATTAGTGTTAACAGGCCCTGTTATCCAGCTACTCTGTGAACCCGTTATTGTCGGGTGCAGGAGAAGACAAAAAAAATACTTAAAACTCAGTTATAAGGTTGCGTACTTTGAAAGCCGTGATACAAATGATAATATTCTGCCGATTTCAGCTGGCCCATTTTGGGGGAACAACTTGAAGCCAACCGATATAAGCAACCCGGAATACTTTCACAAAGTAGTCGATTGCCAATTCGCCTGTCCGGCGCACACTCCTGTACCTGAATATATCCGGCTGATTGCGCAACAGCGCTACTCAGACGCGTATATGGTCAACTGGGAGTCTAACGTATTTCCAGGGGTCTTAGGCAGAACCTGTGATCGCCCTTGCGAACCCGCTTGTCGACGTGGTCGTATCGAAGAAGAACCCGTCGCAATTTGCCGCTTAAAACGTGTTGCAGCAGATTATAAGGACGATGTTAGAGACCGTATGCCGGATATTCCGAGCAAAAAGAATGGCAAGCGCCTTGCCATGATCGGTGCTGGCCCCGCGTCGCTTACCGTTGCCCGAGATCTAATGCCTTTGGGCTACGATATAGATCTCTTCGATGAAAACCCTAAGGGTGGCGGCTTTATGCGTAGCCAAATCCCTTCATTTCGATTACCCGAACGTGTATTGGATGAAGAAGTTGGCTATATCCTCGATATGGGTGTGATGCAGCACTTCGATACTCGAGTTGAAAGCCTTAAAGCGCTTCTTGAGAAGGATTACGATGCGGTTTTTGTTGGTACCGGTGCCCCACAAGGACGTGACCTTGACGTGCCAGGTCGCCAAGAGTGCGATTCAAATATTCATATCGGAATTGAATGGCTATCCAAAGTCGCTTTTGAACACATCAGTAGTATCGGTAAAAAGGTGATTGTTCTTGGCGGTGGTAATACTGCTATGGATTGTTGTCGTACTGCTCGCCGATTAGGTGGTGAAGAGGTAACTATCTCTGTGCGTTCTACCTTCGAGGCAATGAAAGCGTCGCCTTGGGAAAAAGAAGATGCCGCCCGAGAAGGCATTCCATTCGAGTGCAATACCACTCCGAAAGAATTTCTGCACAAAAATGGCAAGCTTGTTGGCGTTCGTTTAGATCGCGTCGAGTCGGTATACGACGAGAATGGAAAGAGAACATTAAGGCCAACCGGCGAGACGTTGGATATCGAGTGTGATGACGTGATCTGTGCCGTTGGTCAAGTTGGTGCCTTTCCTTGGATTGAAAAAGATATTGGCATCGATTTCGATAAATGGAATATGGCGGTGGTTGATCGCACTACATTCCAATCTAGCCGCGAAGACGTATTTTTTGGGGGCGATGCTGCCTGGGGCCCAGAGAACATTATTACTGCAGTGGCCCACGGTCATCAGGTCGCTGTCTCTATCGATCTTTTCTGCACCGGCAAGTCAATCGAGGACGACCGTCCTGTTCCGGGCGTCAAAACCTTTGGGCAGAAAATGGGTATCCATCAATGGAGCTACGACAGTGCAGTTGAAAATGATCTGCGCTATGCCGTTCCTCATATTGAAACCAGTATTGCCTTGGCAGATCGTAAAGCTGAAGTTGAAATGGGCTTCGACCAAGAACTAGCTTTCAAAGAGGCTGAACGCTGCCTTAACTGTGACGTGCAGACGGTCTTCACCGAAGCCAAATGCATCGAGTGTGATGCCTGTATGGATATCTGTCCTACCGACTGCATAACCTTTACCGAGACCGAAGAGGAGCAAACGCTAAGATCAAAATTGATAGTTCCAGCCAAGAATCTGACTCAAGATCTGTATGTGTCCAGCGGCCTTAAAACTGGCCGCGTTATGGTTAAGGACGAAGACGTCTGCTTGCACTGTGGTCTTTGTGCAGAGCGATGCCCAACAGCGGCTTGGGATATGGAGAAATTTATCTATACCGTGACCAAGGCAGGGCAAGCCGCATGAGTCAGCTTAAAAATGTAAGTAGCGTAAACGACTTTGTGGTTAAGTTTGCCAACGTAAATGGATCGGGTTCTTCCAGTGCAAACCATATGTTTGCCAAAGCGGTTTTTCGCATGGGTATTCCGGTCAGCGCGCGCAATATTTTCCCATCTAATATTCAGGGTCTTCCTACCTGGTACGAAGTGCGTATCAACCAGGCGGGGTTTGTTGGCCGCCGAGGTGACAGCTGTGATTTGATGTGTAGCGTCAATCCGGAAAGCATGCCAAAGGACGTTAAAGAAGTTGAGCCTGGTGGCTACTTTCTATTTGACGATACTAAGCCATTAGATCTGCGTTTGATTCGTAACGATATAAACTATGTTGGCGTGCCGCTGACCGCAATAACCAATAGGGAATATACCGACCCACGTCTACGCCAGCTGTTCAAAAACGTTATCTATGTTGGCGCCATTGCAGCCTTGATTGATATTGAATTTGAAGTCTTGGTTAGCTTGGTTTCGGATCAGTTTAAAGGCAAAGAAAAACTCATTAAGCCAAACATTCATGCCTTGGAGTTAGGTTACAACTACGCTAAAGAGAACTATAGCTGCCCTCTAGGTATACGCCTTGAGAGCAGAGATTTAGTTAAAGATATGATCTTTATCGATGGCAATACAGCATGCGGATTGGGTGCGGTATATGGCGGCGCCACCGTTTGCGCCTGGTATCCCATTACCCCTTCAACCTCCGTTGCTGAGGCTTATCAAAAGTACGCAGCGCAACTGCGCATAGATCCTGACACGGGCAAAAAGAACTTTGCGTCAGTTCAGGCAGAAGATGAGCTTTCCGCTATGGGTATGGTAATTGGCGCTAGCTGGAATGGTGCCAGAGCCTTTACTGCAACAAGCGGCCCCGGTGTTTCATTGATGGGCGAATTTTTGGGCTTGGCTTATTTTGCCGAGGTTCCAGTAGTACTGATTGATGTTCAGCGCGCGGGCCCTTCTACTGGTATGCCAACGAAAACCCAGCAATCTGATGTGCTGCCTGCTGCCTATGCATCCCACGGCGATACCAAACATATTTTGCTATTTCCATCGGATCCAAAAGACTGTTTTGATCAAACGGCTCAGGCTTTTGATATTGCTGAACGGGTGCAAACGCCAGTAATTATGCTTACGGATCTAGATTTGGGTATGAATGACTGGATATCTGAACCACTCGAGTGGGATGACGATTATCGTTATGACCGCGGCAAAATAATGACTGCCGAAGAGTTAGAAGAGGGTAAAGAATTTGGTCGCTATCTAGATGTAGATGACGATGGTATGACCTATCGTACTTATCCGGGTACGCACCCAGAACGCGGTGCCTACTTTACTCGCGGTACAAGCCGAGACGAGTACGCCATCTATACCGAAAATGGCGATATCTACGTTGAAAATATGGAACGCTTAGTTAAGAAGTTCCGATCAGCACTGAAATATACGCCCCAGCCGGTTATTACTGAGCGCGGTGACGACAAAACCTATGGCGTGATCCATTACGGCACAACACGGGCGGCTCTGGAAGAAGCTATGGTTCGGGTTGGCGGACAGGGATACGAGATCGATGATTTGCGTCTGCAATCCTTCCCATTCCATGATTCGGTAAAAGACTTTATTGAAGCGCACGACTACGTAATGGTGATTGAGCAAAATCGTGATGGGCAAATGCGTACGCTGCTTGTGAACGAGCTGGAAATTGATCCAAAAAAGCTAATTCCTGTTCTGCATTACAACGGCACGCCAATTAACGCCACCTTCATTGCCGAGGCTGTTCTCGGAAAAGTAGGCTATGCAAAAGTACAGCCCATTCGCAAAGACGCGCAGGCGGAGAACTAAAGATGAGCTTTCTCAGACCCAAATTTCGTCATCCAGACCTACCTTCAAATCGGATTGGATTAACTGAAGCCGCATACGAAGGCGTAATATCTACCCTTTGTGCAGGCTGCGGTCATGACTCCATTAGTGCTGCCATTATGCGCGCCTGCTGGGAATTGGATTTGCCACCGCATCAGGTAGCCAAGCTTTCGGGTATTGGTTGTTCTTCCAAGTCGCCGACTTATTTCTTGGGCCAGGCCCACGGTTTTAATACAGTGCATGGGCGTATGCCGTCCGTAGCCACGGGAGCTAACGTTGCCAACCGTGATCTTATCTATCTTGGTGTTTCCGGTGATGGCGATTCCGCTTCTATCGGCATGGGCCAGTTTGCCCACGTAGTACGCCGCAATCTGAATATGCTCTACGTTATAGAAAACAATGGCTGTTATGGCTTAACCAAAGGTCAGGATTCAGCTACTCAAGATCGGGGTTCTGCAAGCCGCAAAGGCGCGCCTAATCCCTACACTCCAATAGATTTGGTTGGCGTTGCCCTGCAGCTGGGCGCTACCTTTGTAGGACGAAGCTTCTCTGGTGATAAAGAGCAGCTGGTGCCATTAATTAAGGCAGCTATTGCCCATAAAGGCTTTGCCCTGTTGGATGTGATCTCACCTTGCGTCACCTTTAACAACCATCCCGGATCAACCAAAAGCTACGATTACACTCGCGACCATATTGAAACCGGCGTAGTTATGGATTTTGTCCCAGCGCGGGAAGAAATTGTTACCGAATATGATCCGGGTACAACCAAAGAAGTGACACTTCACGACGGTTCTGCAATTCATTTGCACAAAGCCGAAAGTGACTACGATCCTTCCAATCGTTTAGAAGCGATTAATAAGGTTCAGGAGTACAAAGACAAAGGTAAAATTCTGACTGGTCTTATCTACCTAGACCCAGAGGCTGCAGAATTCCACGAAATGTTGGATACATCTGAAGTGCCCCTCAACCAAATGACGGATAAAGAGCTTTGCCCTGGGGCAGAAACCCTTAGCGGCATTAACGCTAGCTTCCGGTAGCCAGACCGGAACAGGTCGGAATCAGAGTTAGAGTCCCCTCCAATTATGAACTATGAAAAGTTGGGCAAAATATTTAAGTGGATAGCCATCCCACTTACCGCATTCTTCTTTCTCGTTATTGTCTGGGGCATCTATCTGGGTGTCTCCGGCGAGCAAGCATTCACCTTTCCGAATAGCCAGCAAGAATCTATCCAAGAAACCCCAGCCCAGTAGTTAGTCCGCATTAACCCAGGCCTTTTCTATTTCTGGGTTAACAAGTTTGATAGGGGGCTAGTCACTCCGCGCGCACCGCGTTTCAGTACATGGGTATAGATCTCCGTGGTCTTCACATCAAAGTGACCAAGTTGTTCCTGAACCGTTCTAATATCCGCGCCGGATTGCAGTAAGTGAGTGGCAAAAGAGTGCCGCAGGGTATGACTGCTTACCGTTTTTTCGATATCGGCGCGCCTTCCGGCGTACCTCAACTGTTTGGATAGGGCCGTCTCATCTAGATGGTGCCTATGAAACAGCCTGGTATCGGGGTGCAAGCACAGTCGGCTAGATGGGAAAAGGTATTGCCAGGGTAAGTCGAATCTCGCCCTCGGGTATTTTCGACTGAGCGCAGCTGGCATAGTCGCACCGTCAAAGCCTGTTACCCGCTTATCGTCGTGAAGCAAAATTTCGACTTTAGCTCGTTGATGTGTAATTTGTGGGATAAGGGCATTTGTGCATAAGCCATAGGTGCATTTGTAAATTTTTGTCCTACGCCTTTAGCTAAATGCGGACAAAAGCTACATTGGTGCCACTAAAAAATTCAAATCTCGGGGGAGCACATGAAAATTCTAGTTGGCCTTGCGTTATGGGTTATTACGCAAAGCGCAGTTGCGCATCACGGCTTCGCCCAATACTTTGACCGAACTACGCAGGTACGCATTGAAGGCACTGTGCATGCTATTTCTATACGCAATCCGCACGCGCACCTAGAAATTGCGGTGGCAACGGCAAGCGGCGAAATCGAAATTTGGTCCTGTGAAACGCAAGCAAAAACCTTGTTGGATCGTAAAGGCGTAACCGAGAGTGACTTTGTTATAGGGGCCGATATTGTTGTTACCGGTAGTCAGGCACGACGCGATCCAACCGGCTGCGAAGTTGGCACTGTGTATTTTTCAGACGGTGATTCAATCACCTTCCGCACCGACCAAGGGCAGGCGGTAATTGCGGTTAACCAAACCGCGGAAGCGCCAATCACCCGACGAGATTCCATCTTGGGTACTTGGGTTCGCAATGGTTTTGGCGATGGGGGCGGCAGGGACCCAGCATATCTGGATGGGATTAATGAAGTCGGGAAAGCGGCGAGTGCCCAGTACAACTCCTTTTTCGATGACCCCTCACTACACTGTTTGTCTAGTACGGCCATTCGAGTATGGACCGCTCCGGGCAATCCCTCGGAAATCCGCCAGGAAGGTGACCGCATTGTTATGCAGCATGAATTTATGGATACCACGCGGACTATTTATTTGAATGCCGAGACGGCTCCCACCAATGTTGCTCCAAGCGGTATGGGGTTCGCCCTTGGCAGATTTGAAGGCGATGAGTTGGTCGTAAAAACCATCAATTTTACGGAGGGAGTATTACTCTCTCATACAGGCCCAGACAGTTCCGGAGTTGTGCATAGCGATGGCTTGAAATTGGTAGAGCGCTATAAAGTAAACGAAAACGGTGACTTGGTATTTAGCTGGGAAGCTACGGATTCCAATTACCTTGATGCCCCAATTCGTGGGGAGATAACCTTATCAGCATCGGCTCTAGAGCTGGGTGTATATGACTGTCAAATTGCCATACAAGAGGAAGGTAAAGAGTGAAGATTAAGAGCATATTTATATTAACCGGGGTGATGCTGAGCTTTGCGGTTTCAGCACAAGACAGTATGTCTAAGGGCGACTTTGTGGTCCTAACCGACCCTTTAGATGAGCCAGAATTCTACTGTTTTGACCTTGCCGGCTGGGGAGACCATCTACAGCTTGATGATCCGCTACAAACCCATACCTGCAAGAACAGGGGCGCCGACGATCAGAAGTTTCATTTTGAAGGCAATCGATTGAAGGTTTCCCTCTACGAAGGATGTGTCCAGGCAGCTGGTTCAGCCGGCACTACCTTGCCAGGCTCAGCGGTACTAGTTCGTGGCTGCTCTGATGACAATGCGCTTCAAGATCTGATGCTCGATGATTCTGGAAATATGCATTTGGTAGGTACTGAATTTTGCCTTGGAGCAGGGGTCGATTCGCGAGATGCTTCTGGCCCAAGTCATGTATGGCGAACTTTGGCCGTAGTCGAATGCGCCACTGCTGATCCAGCGCTCTCTACCTGGCAGGTTGGTTTGCAGTAGAAGCCTAGTTGACCTAGTAAAAATGAAAAGGGCTTACTTATTTGGGTAAGCCCATTTTTGTGTCCGATCCAAATCTGAAAGAAATAGCTATCCGGTTATCGCTCTTACGATAATAAACAGTATCGACGGAGCTAATAAACACCCGGCTCCTGTATAGAAAGTAGCCGTCATAGCCCCATAAGGAACCAGCTTGGGGTCTGTGGCAGCAAGCCCACCGGCTACGCCGCTGGTAGTTCCCATCAAGCCGCCATAAACCATAGCGGAGCGTGGGTTATTTAGGCCAATGAGCGGTGCGACTAAGGGTGTGCCGACCATCACCAATACTGATTTCACCAAGCCTGCCGCTACGCTCAATGCTATTACATCTGAACTTGCGCCTAAGGCAGTTCCCGTTACGGGGCCGACAATATAGGTTGCCGCTCCTGCGCCAATAGTAGTTATGGAAACTGCGTCATGAAACCCGAAGGCAACGGCGACGATACCGCCCAGGGTGAAGGAAACAACTACGCCCAGCACCACAGAGATTCCGCCGAGCACACCGGCCTTTTTTATAGTCTCCATGTCGGCACCAAAGGCGGTGGCAACAATGGCAAAGTCTCTGAACATGGCTCCGCCTAAAATGGCGACGCCGCCCAGCATAGTGATATCAGCTATGCCGTTACTGCCACCAGTAAATTTTCCTCCAACATAGGCGAGTACCAGGCCTAGAGTGATGGCGATAGCAGATCCGTGAAGTCGACCCTTGGTTAATCGACCGCTGAGCCAATAAGAAACCCAAACCAGCGAGCCGACAAATAGAAAGGCGGTTACTACACCGTTCTTGGCGAGTATTTCTTCCAGCATCCCGAATCCCATATCAAGACTCCTCTGCTGGAGAGTTATTGGTGTCTGATTGACCGATACGGGTCAGAACCGGCACCAGCGCAAAGCTGACTACTACCGCGGCTACTCCGGCGATAACGGCTAGCCAACCGCTAGAAAGCGCCGCCACAACATTTTGCTTGGCGGCCATGGCCACAACAATGGGTATATACATTGCGCTCCAGAAGTGAATTCCAGATTCCGTCATGGGTTTCAGGGAGATTTTTTTGGAGCTTAGATTGGTAAGGATGAGTAACAGCAGCATGGCGATACCGACACCGCCGACGTTGGCATCAATACCTATTAAATAACCTAGGGCATTGCCCAGGTATGTGCCTAAGAGTAGGCATAGTGAAAGTAAGGCGACTCCATAAATAACCATTTCATTCCCCCGAATTTTAGCGGTACTATTCGTATTGTTGGCGAAGTATACCTATCAAAGTCCTGGCGAAATACGGCACAGCAACGCCTGAAAAATACTGACTTTGATTACAATTATTAATAAATACGGAGTTGTTCGGGGGTTCCAATACATATTATCCTGATGCGCTAGGCGCAACGTGCGCAAAGATATTGATACTTGGGGGAGAGGACATTCATGAAAGCATTAGTTAAATTGTTGACCACAGTTACGGCGATAAGCCTTGTCGCAATGCCGGCAGCGGTATTTGCACACCATTCAACATCGGAATACGACCAGACGGTCAAGGTTGAGATCGAAGGTTCGATTGCTCGAAAGTTTTGGAGAAATCCCCACGTGATATTCCACGTCACCACTATGGAAAATGGCCAAGAAGAGGAATGGATAGTTGAAGGTGCCTCCGTAAGTGGTCAGAACCGCCAGGGTATTACTTCAGACGTCATCAATGTTGGCGATATGGTTAAAGTCGCTGGTTATGTCTCAACTCGACGAGACAACGACATGATTATGCAAAATATTCTATTGGATGGCGGCCAAGAGCTTATGCTTGGCAGAAACGGCACACGCTTTTGGCCAGAGGTTGATCGGCTTCAAACAAGCAGCACTGGACCAACTGCGGCAGAGATTGCTGAGGCCGAAGCAAATGCAGATGGCCTGTTCCGTGTTTGGTCGTGGGGTGCTCTGGAGCGAGGTTGGTGGTTCTTTGCAGATCCAGATGCGTTTCCTCTTACACATGCGGCGCTGGAAAAATTTGCGACTTGGGACGAATACACAGAAAACCCCCAGCTCCTTTGTGTTCCGCCAGGAATGCCGTTGACTATGGGCAACCCTTACCCTATTGAATTCACTCAGCACGATGAAAATACCATTGTGATGCAGGCTCATGAGTTTGATGTTACTCGGGTAATTCACCTCGACGCGGAGCCAGTGCCCACAGTTGAAGAAAATATAATGGGTTATTCGGTCGGACGCTGGGTAGACGAAAATACGCTTGAGGTAGATACCACAAATATTAACTACCCTTATTTCAACCGAGTGGGGATTTCTTCCGGGCCGGATCTAACTGTTCATGAGCGGTTTGTTATTGATGATGAAGCCGGTGAAATGCACTACTTCTTAACGGTTAACGACCCCTGGGCCTTAACTGAGACCTTCGAGAAGGAAATGCTATGGATATGGACGCCAGGCCAACCGCTCGGTGCTTATGGCTGTGAAGTTTCAGAGGTTTATTCGCAGTAGTAAAGTTTGCACGGATAGTTAACAAAAAACCCCGCTTATCAGCGGGGCTTTTTGTTAATAGTTTTGTAAAAAAAGGCGCTACTGAGACCCTAAGGGTTTATAAGACAGCCCAATTATTTGAATAGCATTTCGGGGGAACAAGATGTCCTATCTTACTAATCGATTTGGTCGCCGACGGGCTTTGCAATTGGGCATTGCCGCGGCCGGATCTGCTTTTGGAGCATCTACAGGACTACTAGCCCAAACAGCGAGCGGGGGAGAAATACTCACACGCGCAATTCCGTCTTCGGGCGAGCATTTACCTTTGGTTGGAGTGGGTACAGCCCGTCGCTATGACGTGAACCCAAGTAATGCAGGCGCCGTAGCACCTCTGCGTGAAACCATTCAAAACGTTCCTGTCTTGGGCGGCAAGCTAGTTGATACGGCACCTTCATACGGCAACGCCGAAACCGTACTCGGCAATATTTTTGAAGAACTGGATATTCGTTCTCAGCTATTCCTTTCCAGCAAGGTACGTAAAGAAGGGCTCGCCGATGCCAGGGCAGAAATAGAACAGTCTTTCCAGAAGCTAAAAACCGACACTATTGATTTGCTCTACGTGCACAACTTGGTGGGCGTAGAAGAAGTCTTGCCTTACTTGCGAGATTTGAAGGCTGAGGGCCGGATCCGTTACTACGGGATTTCCACTTCTTTCGAACGACAGCATGCAGACTTTGAAAAAGTATTAGCTAGAGAAGAGCTTGATTTTATTCAGGTGGATTACGCTATTGATAACCGGGTTTCCGATAATCGAATCATACCGATGGCAGCGGATCGCGGTATTGCAGTTCAAGCAAATTTGCCCTTTGGTCGCGGACGCGTGTTTGAAGCCTTTGGCGATAGCCCCATCCCCGATTGGGCGGCGGAATACGACATCACGACTTGGGCGCAGTTTGCTCTGAAATGGATTGTTGCCAATCCCGCTGTAAACAGCGCCATGCCGGGCACCGCCAAACTTGCCTATTTGGAAGATAATTTGGGCGCTTCGCGAGGCCGGTTACCGGATGAAGCTGCGCGCAGTCGCATGGCTTCACTGATTGATTCAGCCTAGTAAATCGTGAATCATGCTGACCAGGTTGGCAGCCTAGACAAAGTTGCTAACGGGTCGCTTGTTGCGCAATTCAAAACATAAGAGGAAAGCCAAAATTATCCAGTTCTTAGCCCGCCTAATAGATCGCAGCACCCATGTGCGTCCGGGCGAGGGCCAAGCGCTGTTCCTATCTGCTGCGTATTACTTTTTGCTGATGTGCGCCTATTACATTCTTCGGCCTATCCGCGATAATATGGGAGCTGCGGGCGGCGTCGATAATTTGGCTTGGCTGTTTTTAGGCACTCTGACGGGCATGATGTTGTTGCATCCGATCTATGGGGCGTTGGTGAGCAAGCTACCTCGGCGTAAGTTTGTACCCCTAATCTATCGCTTCTTTATCGCTAATCTAGTCATGTTCTACATCGCCTTTCAGGTAGTGGATCCTGCCAATGCTATATGGACGGGTCGGGTTTTCTTCGTTTGGGTAAGCATATTTAACCTGTTTGTGGTGTCGGTTTTCTGGTCATTTATGAATGATATTTACCGGTCGTCCCAAAGTAAACGCTTGTTTGGCATTGTTGCGGTAGGGGGAACTGCGGGAGGAGTTTTGGGTTCTTCCATTACGTCCTTTTTATCTATCGCACTTAGTCCTACCACCCTTATGTTGGTTTCCGCACTTTTGCTTGAAGCGGCCGCTCGGGTTTCTAAGCATCTTGGTCGAGCTGAAGAGTCGTTGGCGCTGACAGCACTAAGAGAAGAGGGCAACGATACAAACCTTCCTCACACCGAAGAAGATGAAGATAGGGTATCTGCAAGCGTCAATGCCAAGCACCATGAAGTTATAGGTGGCGGGCCCATTGAGGGCATTCGCCACCTGTTTGAGTCACCTTATTTGCTTGGCATTGCCATTCTAATAATGCTGTATTCCTTGGTATCTACCTTCCTGTATTTTCAGCAGATAGCAATTGTGAATGAAGTCCTGGGCAACGATGACAGCGCGCGCACTCAGCTCTTTGCCTACCGCGACTTGGTGGCCAATATCATTACCTTAGTGGTACAGATATTTTTTACCGGCCGGATATTGCGTTGGTTTGGAGTTGGGGCCGCCTTGGCCTTTTTACCCGTAGTGAGCTTTGTCGGATTTGGAATTCTAAGCACCGCGCCAATTTTGGCCGTGGTAATCGTATTTGATGCCTTGCGTCGTGTAAGTAACTTCGCCATTCAGCGCCCGGCTCGGGAAACCCTGTATACGGTGCTTTCACGCAATGAAAAGTACAAAGCCAAGAACTTTAACGATACTTTCATCTACAGGTTAGGTGATCAGATTGGCGCTTGGTCTTATACGCTGTTGCTGTGGTTCGGTCTTAGCCTTTCAGGTCTGGCCTTATCCATGCTGCCGATATCTGCACTTTGGTTGTTGTTGGCGCTTTGGTTAGGTCGATATAGAGAACAAGAAAGCGATTGGAAAGAAGATGATGTTAGTGTCACAGATTTGGATCACTCCGACCTGCTGGCCAGTGAAGTAACCGAGGGGGTTTAGCGCCCCTCCTTTGTTCAACCCAGTATTGGCAGTCTACTAACGCCAGTTGGTTTCCCATTCCTCGACAAGTTCAGCAACCAGCTCTGTATGCTCGGCAGCTAAGTTAAAATGCTCACCAGGGTCGTCTACCAAATTGTAGAGACGCCAGTCGGTAGTTCCACCCTGACCAGGAGGAGTGGTATTGATGACCTTATATTCACCACGAATCAGCGCACCACCACCACCGGAGTCCCATCCAGCGACATCAGTATCTAAGTGAACGGTATCAGCCTGGCCGGTAACATATTGCCAAGCTGAACGCCCGCGGATGTCGTGAATCTCGCGTCCCCTAAAAGTGCTTGCACCGGGGTGTTGGGTTCCGGCAATTTCTAGAAAAGTAGGCAGAAAATCCATCATGCTTATAAATGCGTCGCCGACTTCGCCGGCTTCAACTGCTGCCGGATAGCGTACAAATGCGGCAGCGCGCAGTCCGCCTTCATCGATAGTGCCTTTTTGATATTTGAATGGTGCGCTGGCGGCTTCTCCAAATCCGCGGCCATGATCGACGAAGGAATTCATTTGACCAAAATTCTCTATGCTATTGTCCATCCAGTCTGGCATGCCCGGCCCGCCGCCCTGCGGAACGCGTCCAGTAGCTACGCCGTGCTCGCCGGAAGATGCACCGTGGTCGGCGGTGAATACGATAACGGTATTTTCGAGTTGCCCACTTTCTTCAAGGTAACTGATAACTCGGCCAATGCTCATATCCAAATATTCGATCATGCCGGAAAATATGCCTTGGGCGAGTGAATAGCGCAGCTTTTCTTCTTCGCTTAAATCGTTCCAAGGTTCGGTAATGGGACTAAATTCCTGCAAGCTTGAATTGTTGGGCAAAACGCCCATTCGCTCGGCGCGTTCAAATCTCTGTTCCCGCAGTTCGTCGTAACCCATGTCGTAGCGGCCGTCATTGCGGTGCAACCATTCTTCCGGAAGCTGCAGTGGCCAGTGCGGTGCGGTATAGGGCATATAGGCGAACCAAGGAGAGCCCTCTTCATGCTCCTGCAAATACTCCAGCATCTTATTGGTGTAGTGTTCAGTGGCGTAGAAGTCCTCTGGTAACGCGTCAAACTCTAGCCGCTCTCCGCCGTCTTCATATCCTAAGCCTATGGACGCTGGCATAAGGAATGTTTCCCGAAAAAAGCTAGCTGCTCCATT
This sequence comes from uncultured Cellvibrionales bacterium, assembly GCA_913063225.1. Taxonomy (GTDB): domain Bacteria; phylum Pseudomonadota; class Gammaproteobacteria; order Pseudomonadales; family GM7GCV1; genus JABJGI01. The sequence goes on along the minus strand of CAJXYP010000007.1, from coordinate 63,478 downwards.
AAGTTGAACAAAGGAACGGTCAAAACCTCGAGTTGCTGGCGTATAACCATCATCCCAGCCTAGATCCCATTTGCCTGTCATATAGGTTGCGTAGCCAGCTTCTTGCATTAATTCGGGAATAATGGCCCATTCCTGGCTGAGCAAGTTATCGCGCTGGCCGCCCTCAAAGGCGGGACGTCTAATGATAGTTCCAGAAACCGGGGCACTGGCCATCAACATTGTGCGAGTCTGCTGACAAGCAGAGGCAGCGTGCAGGTTATTCAATCGCAGCCCCTGATACGCAAGTCGGTCTAGATTTGGCGTAGCTATCTCGCTACCAAAAGCGCCTATATCGGTGAAGCCAAGATCATCAGCGACAATAAAAAGAATATTCGGACGCGTATCCGTAGCTGTTACTTCTTCAATGGCTGCTGTTTCTTGCTGCTCTTGTGAGCAGGCTGATATCAGCAACGTCGCAGCAAAGGCCGCTATGTATTTACAAGTTTTCATAATTTTCCCCAAAATTCTGGGCCAGAATATACTCCATAGCCACAGACAGAATTAATACATTAGGTAATCTTAAGCATCTGCATCAAATTACCGCTGAGAATGGCTTCTTTTTCAGCGTCGCTTAGGAAAGGGGCATCAACCACAATATCTATGGTGTCAGGCCAAGAGAAAGGCATATCAGAGCCATAGACAATCTGGCTCACACCAACTTCCTCTACCAAATGCCGCAAGCCTTCTTCGGAAAAAACCATGCTGTCGATGCTGATTTGATTTTGAAGATACTCTCTTAGTGGTTTGGTATTTGCGCAGTTAGCGCCATTTCTATTGCAGGCATGTTCAAAGCGGCCCATATAAGAAGGCAAGTAACCGCCACCGTGGGACGCGCAAATCTTCAGATTAGGAAATCTGTCCAAGGTGCCTTCAAGAATCATGCGTGTGAGGAAAACGGCGGTTTCCAGAGGGTTTCCTGCGACATTTGGCAGGTCACCCACAGCGCCTAGTTGCCCTGGTTGAATTAGGTTTTCCGCGTTGTTTGGGTGCATAAATACCGGCACGCCTAGCTCTTCGGCCTTGGCCCAAAAGGGATCGTATTTTTCAGATGTTGGCACTTCGCCATTTACATGGCCAAGTACAGAAGCGCCTCGTAACCCCAGTTCATTAACCGCGTAATCAAGCTGTTCGGCAGCAAGCTCCGGGTGTTGTATTGACGGTGAAGTAAGGCCTACAAAACGGTCTGGGTATCTTGCGCACCATTCCGCCAAGCCTTCATCGTTGATGCGAACAATCTGATCAGCTTGCTCTGGATTTGCTGCGTACCACCAAAACCTGTTTACGCTAAGGGCCGCAATATCAATTCCGCGGGCATCCATCTCATCGATGCGTTGAGGCTTTAAGGTAAGGAAGTCGCCAAGATCAGCCCCCTCCATAGAAGTACCAGCAATAACCGGAGCTACTTCCTGAAACAGGCAATGCGCGTGGATATCAATAACTTTCATACGCTTGCCGCCGACAAAAACTTCTTTGCGCGACTGAGCCCAGTTAACTGCTGAACCACCAAGTGCGGCTACGCCTGCAAATGCTTGGCCGGTGGTAGATAGAAATGCTCTTCGATTAATCATTTTTCCCCATTTTAGTTCTCCCCTATACCGATAGATTGATACAGATAGACTTTAATGTGAAGCATTAACTGTTCGAGCTCCAAATATTGAAATAGGGAATTGGAATTTAGAGGTGAATTAATAAAGCTTAGCAATTATCCCTTATGACCTATTGCAGAGAATTGATATTCTTAGCCTCTCTAATTAGAGGCAGTTCAATGACATTTTTTGATAGACGACAATTTATGGCGCTTAGCGTTGCGGCACTTCTTGCCAGCGCGGGCAAAATTAGCGCTCAAACCGCGCGCATGCTTACCAAAGCGATTCCAGCAACCGGAGAACAGCTTCCGGTTATTGGGCTGGGTACGCTCGAAGCCTTTGATGTATCTCTAACGGCAGAAGAACGAACGGCCCTTGGTGAAGTGCTAAAGGCTTTGGTTGCTCAGGGTGGCACTTTAGTTGATACCTCGCCACGTTATGGCGAAGCCGAGGCGGTAATAGGCGAGTTAGTGGCTGAGCTGAATCTGGCGGACCAGCTATTTTTTGCCACCAAGGTATTTTCAATGGGTGAGCAGGAAGGCGTAGATGAAATGCACGGGTCCCTAAATCGATTGCGGGTGCCGCAGGTGGATCTAATGCAGGTTCATAGCATGCGTGACTGGGAACTGCATCTTCCAAGCATTCGCAAATTGCGTGAAGAGGGTAAAACTCGACTTATAGGCATTACTATCCACCGGGATCCCGGTCACGAGCAAATGATGGATCTTATGCGCACTGAAGATCTGGACTTTATTCAAGTTAACTACAATCTTCTCGAGCGTAATGCGGCCAATCAAATACTGCCACTAGCTCAGGACTTGGGCATAGCGGTAATGGTAAATGTGCCCTTTGCGAAAGCTGAGTTGTTTAATAAAACCAGCGGTATTGCTCTGCCGGAGTGGACAAGCGAATTTGATTGCGAAAGTTGGGCTCAATTCTTCCTTAAGTATGTGGTTTCTCATCCGGCAGTTACCTCTGTGATTCCGCGGACCAGTAAACCGCATCATATGGTGGACAATCTTATGGCAGGTTTTGGCGGCATGCCAGACGCTGCGGCTAGGATTCGCATGGAGCAATTCATTGACGGTTTGGGGTAGCGGTTTGTTTGTCTGAGGTAAACAGGATTTGTGAAGAATTCTTTAAGGAATTGACTCAGAAAGCCGGTTATCTATAGGTTGAGCCCCTGTAAAAAACTTTCAGAGACACCAAAATGATTACTCGACGCGATCTATTAAGGAACTCCGCCCTAGTCAGTTCCGCCATGGCTTTTATGCCTCAGTTACTGCGGGCACAAACGGGTGGTGGGCTCATAAAGCGCGCCATTCCAAAAACTGGTGAACAGCTACCGATGATTGGCCTGGGTAGCTCGGCTACCTTTTCGTCTCTGGCTGGTAGCGAGGATGCGACCGCATTGCGCGAAGTGCTTCGAGCGCTTATGGATAATGGCGGTACGGTATTTGATACCGCACCGGGATATGGTGGCGGCACTTCCGAGGCCGTCGCTGGTGATTTTGTAAATGAGCTAGGAAGGGCCGACGATATTTTTTGGGCAACTAAGCTCAATGTGGTTCAACGCCGAAGTGCAGTTAGGACCGCCGACCCGGTTGCTGCTCGTGCGCAGATCGAGCGATCCTTCGAAATAATCAAAAAGCCGGTTATCGACCTGATTCAGGTGCATAACCTGGGCGATATACCCACTCAGATGGGAATGCTAAAGGAACTGAAACAGGAAGGCAGGATTCGTTATCTTGGTACCACCTGGACCGGCCAACAGCGCTTTGAAGATCTCGCCGAGGTTATGCGCAACGAGCCACTAGACTTTATCGGCATCGACTACGCCATCGATAACCGAGTGGCTGCTGAAACAATGTTGCCTCTGGCCCAAGAGCTGGGAATAGCGACGTTGATCTATCTACCTTTTGGGCGCAGCCGCCTCTGGAGCCGTGTTAGCGGACAGCAGCTACCTGATTGGGCTGCTGAGATTGGTGCAACTACTTGGGCGCAGTTCTTCCTGAAGTACATTGCGGCGAACCCAGCGGTAACCTGTATAACGCCGAGCACCAGTAAGCCGGCGAACATGATCGACAATCTCGGCGGAGCTATTGGTCAGCTGCCTGACCCAACTATGCTGCGTCGAATGGAGCAGCATATCGACGCGCTGCCGGCTGCTTAGGGGCTAGTCAGCCTATCCCTTGAAGAAGTAATCTAATCAATCAGCCCGATTTCCTGCAGGTATCGGCGCGTGCCGGGGTGCAGTAACTCTGGCGAGTAGGCTGCAGTCGCCGTATTAGCGGCAGTCGATTGACACGCTTGAAATGACTGCTCTGCAAAGATCTCCTCGTTTTGATGCAGGGCGCGGGTCAGCTTGTACGCCACCTCTTCATCAAGTGTGGGGCGCGCCAGCAGAAAGCTCCAGGAACCTACAGATCGAATCGCTTCGGCTTGTCCTGGGTAGCTGTTGGCAAGAAGAATTAGGTCATGCAGGTAGCTGTGCTTGGCGAGAATGCGCTCAATATACTCATACGCGGGCGGGATAAAACATCCGCCTTCTTGCATCACTATTGTGAAGCCCGGCCAACCTGAGCCACCGCCCCAGAACGCCGCCGCCTGACCTAGACGTGTCCAGAACTAAGCTAGTATTTGGTGGTGTATGCATGCAGCCGACCAGTAAGATCAAGATACTTTTCTCTGAGGCAAATTTCCCCTAGGCTAATGGAAGGATGTTCCAGACAAACTCCGGTTCGACACCTGCATCATCCAGCAATGCACCAACTGGGCATCGATCGACCGCTAAAAGCTTTAACCGGTCTATCTTCTTCTCTGACTCATTGGTCTCAATACTAACAACCAACTTCGCACCCACTATGCGAATGATACGCGCGCCTGTCTCGCGGCCATCATCACGGCCGGTATCGATGGTTGCGTCAATTTTTATTTCGCCAAGCTTAAGCCTCATTGACTCAGCAACCTTAGCTATTTGAACCGTCTGACAGGAGGCGAATGCGGCAGAGAAATGCAGCAAGGGTGTGGCGCCCTGATCAGTGCCGCCACGTTCCGGCGGCTCATCGATAATAGTTGTATGACCTTCCATTTCTACATCACATCGCATCCCGCCGGCAGCCATTGCCGATTTTGCGGTTCGTGAATTAGCTTCAGCAATTTCCTTAATACGTAATGTTGCCATTTTGTTGTTCTCGCTCTGGCCGCTCGAGCAGCCAATTGTCGGATTTAAGTAACGCAACAGGGTAGCGACCGGTATCTATGAAAAAATAGGCCGATACTTGCTATTTGTTGCCCGCACATTTTTTGTAGACAAAAAAATCGCCCCCTAAGGAGCGAATTTTTAATTACTTATTACTGCAACGAATTAGCTGCCAAAATTAGCTGAAAACTCGATACCAAAGGACTGCGGGCGGGCCAAACGCTCGCGCCATACACTGCGGGACGTATCGCAGAAATCTATATAACGCTCATCGGTAAGATTGCTGCTATATGCCGCGAGAGCCCAATCACCATCAGCCGGTTCGTATGATACTCGAGCATCTACCTTAAAGTAGCTATCTTGGAAACAGCTGGAAGCCGGTTGGTTGGTAGTCCAGTTCTCTTCAGCAGCCCACTCAAGCCCAGACTGCCAATAGATATTGGCTCGCGGGGTAAGCGTAGCGCCACCATCAAGCTGGAACTGATGATCAGCGGCAAAGTTGACTGTCCAGTCAGGGGTATAGTCATTGATGATCACGTTAGAGAAATCAATAACCTGACTAGGGTCACCTGGATCAACAAAAGAATAATCTTCGTATTCGTTGTTCAGATACCCGATATCGAGAGTCATATAACCACCATCCCAGGGGGTAGCGCGCATTTCGAATTCCCAGCCGTAGATTATCGATTCAGCTACGTTATCAACAATCTGAATTGGGTCATCGCTACCGAAGATTCCACCGGGGTTAGAAATCGACTGAATACGTTGCTGATCGGTGTAATTCATTAAGAACACGTTAGAGCTTATCTCTACCCTTTCATCCAGGATTCGGCCTTTATAGCCTAGCTCGTAGTTAATAACTTTCTCTGGGTCATAGGGGAGGATGTCTGCTACTGCCGGGATGTTTGAGTTGATTTCAGTATTAAAACCACCGGTCAGGAAGCCTTCAGAAATAAGACCGTAAACAATTCCGGTATCAACAGTTCTCGTCAGACTGATCATTGGAGTGAACGCGGAGAAGGTGTCGGCCGCAGTATTAAAGAAGCCCTCATCAATAACCGTAGCTTGGCTCATAATCCCCTGGAAATCACAGAACCCGGTGGGGTTATCCGTGAGATCGCAGCCCGTAACTGGAAATTCAATATTATTAAATTCGCGATCATCTTGGGTATAGCGCGCACCAAAATCTAGGATCCAATCATCATTGATTTCATAGGTTGCATTACCAAAGATTCCAATCGACTGATTCCAAACACTTACATTCTGGAAGAAAGGTGCCGGGCCGCCGTTATTAATGCGAGGTCCGTTAGGCCACTGCCCTAAACCCGTTGGGTTATTCGGAACTAATTCAAAAAATATGCCCTCTTCACAAATAGCTGATGCGGTAGGGTCCGTTTCAGCGCCGCTAGCTACGAAGTCGTCATAACATTTGTCGTTGCCGCTAAGAGCCGTCTCGTCGAAATAGTTGAACCCGGTTGTGAATTTGAACCGGTCATTCACTTCGCCTTCAAATAACAATTCAAAGCTTAGAGTCTCATTGGAAAGCCCACCATTTGGGCCCACGCTGCCGATGCCATCAACTGGCCAAGGCAGATAATCACGGTCAGCTAGATAGAGATTCTCCATATTTCTATAGGCCGCTTTGGCTTTTACGCCTACGCTGTTCCATGAGCCGCTATCTAGAGGGATCCAATCCGCTCCGATAGACAATCCCTGAGTATCCACGTCCGAAAATGTCTCTTTCTCCGATGAGAAAACAAATTCCCCTGCTGCCATATCCTCTGCACAAAGCGCAACAAAGTCTGCTTCCGCTCCAGCGTACAAACGTCTTTCGAGGTTGCCTCCCATACCACCCCATTGAGGAGCATCGTTATTTTCACCGTAACCTTGACATTGGCTACCCAGATTATCGTCGCGTTTGGTAGCAATGCTGAGGGCTGCATCAAGAGTCAGCTCATCAGTTGCAATCCATCTAAATGCCGCTCTACCGGACTTGCTGTCGCTAAATCCGGCGTCTTGGTCAAGAAATCTGTTGAAGTAATAACCGTCATACTCTTCGCTGGCGAAAGTAAGACGACCAAAGAAGTTCTCCGTTATCGGTAAATTGATCATGCCGCGAACATCTTGCTGACCATCATCAGTTAGTCGAGCAATAATACTCGCATCAAACTCCTCTCCCGGTTTGACAGAAACAATATTGACCGCTCCACCAGTAACATTTTTACCAAATAATGTACCCTGGGGACCGCGTAATAATTCGATACGCTCGATATCTACGGTGCTCATGTATCCGCCAATAGATGTCGGAATGTAATGCCCGTCGATGTACATACCCGAACCAAAAACGCGCACAGGATCGGGGAAGCCGCCGCCAATTCCGCGAATCACAATTCGCGTATTGTTGGCACGTTCAGCCGATGTCAAAGTCACGTTAGGGACAAATTGAGCCGCATCATCAATGCTATAAACACCTTGAACTTGCATTTGCTGGGCGGTGATCGCACTGATCGCTTGAGGCGTATCTAACAAACTCTCCTCACGACGTCGGGAGGTTACCAAAATCTCCTCCATCGCTGTTCTAGCCGAATTTCCGGTATTAACGTCTTGGGCCAGAACGGGCAAAGACGGAACTAACAACAAAAGACTGCTCAGAGAGCCTGCTGCTACAAAATGTTTAGTGAAACTTCTAACCCAATGTTTTTTGAAACATTATTCCTTTCTCGTAGAAAAAATCTGAATAAATTATATCTAGCCAAATTAAGAGTCACATTTTTATTTAATGAATTTAATGAATTTAATGTTCTATAGAGTAAAACTTAATAAGAGAAGCGTTAACCCAAGATAGGATCTGCTTTGCAGAAATAGGGGCGTAGTAGATTATCGGAGGTGGCGGGAATCACTCGGATTTTCGATCCTCACCCAAAAGGGTTATTCGGTATGAACGATATACTGCGCGGGCTATTGATTCGTTTTGCGGGTAGTCGTGCTCCATAAGGGCTCAATTTCCGAAACGACAATCACGCCCACTGCGCCGGGATAGGGACCTGAATTATTGCTAATGAATCTAGTTAAAAGGAGTGTTGAGAGTTAAGCTAGGTATGCATAAAAAGGATTAAAGATAGTTTAAAGAGAGTTCTCGCGCTTAATCCTAGCCGCTTCGCAGATTAGAGAAATTTAGAGATTGCACCAATTTCACAGCTCCTATGGGTAGAAACATGTTCCGCACAATAGTGATTACCACTATCTCTATTGGCCTTATGTTGAGCTCGACGGCTTCTACTGCTCAAACTACCAGCAGGGCTGAGCCAATTAAAGAAATACGCGTTATCTCTACGACCCGACAACCTCAGAACCTATCGGATACTCAGGCGTCAATCTCAGTTATAGGCTGGCAAGAACTCCAACTTGTGTCCCATACCCATTATCAAGAATCGTTAAATCGTTTGCCCGGTGTCAACGTGCATCGAAATAGCGGCCAGGAAAGTCTCGTCTCTATAAGGTCGCCTGTATTGACCGGAGCGGGCGCTTGCGGCGCGTTTTTGATTGCGGAAAACGGTATCCCTTTGCGGTCGAATGGCTTCTGTAATGTCAATGAGATGTTTGACGCTCACACAGAAAATGCTGAACAGATAGAAGTAGTTAGAGGCCCGGCAAGTGCATTTTGGGGTTCCAACGCAATGCATGGGCTAATAAATGTGGTTTTGCCAGAGCCTGGCGAAGCCGGTCGTTTAAGGTTAGAACTGGGACCAAGAGGGACATACCGAACTCAGGCAGCCTTGGGATATGACCATGGAGACTTTAAGCAAATGTTACTCTTGAGCGGCGTTAGTGAGCAAGGTTATCGAGCGGATTCGGGTGTCGATCAACAGAAAACCTCCTGGCTATACAGCTATGCGACCGAGAGCAGTATCGAACTGGATGGTGGCTTTACCCATACCAATCTTAATCAGGAAACAGCCGGATTTTTGGTGGGGACCAACGCCTATAAAGATTCATCCTTGCGAAAATCCAATGCAAACCCAGAGGCCTATCGGGACAGTAAAAGCTCTAGATCCTGGACCTCGGTATCACTCAATAGGATGGACTGGGATCTGGTTCTAACACCTTACTGGCGAGACGTTGATATGAGCTTTATTCAGCATTTTCTGCCGGGTCAGCCGATAGAAAATTTTGAGCATACTAGCTTCGGAATGCAGGCAGCTGGTTACCACGACTTAGATAATGGTGCCAAGTTTGCGCTGGGTTTGGACGTCGAATATACCGATGCCGCACTGGAACAAATTCAGCCAAACCCAACGGCGGGGTCATTTTTTCTAGTAAATACTATCCCACAGGGTAGGCACTACGACTATGAAGTAGTGGCGCAGCAAATTGCCGGATTCCTCAGTTACGAGCAGGAAATAGCTCAGGGCTGGAATTTGTCTCTCGGTTTACGTTTGGAAAATATCGTATATCAATACGACAACTTGATGATTGATGGTCGCACCGACGAGTTCGGAGTGCCCTGTGCGCTAGGTTGCCGCTACAGCCGTCCTGCCGACAGAGAAGATTCTTTTGCCAACCTCTCTCCCAAGTTCGGTCTTAGCTATGTATTTGATCAAGACCACAGCGTTCAATTTCGAGTTCAGCGGGGTTTTCGAGCGCCCCAAGCAACGGAGCTTTATCGTCTTCAGAACGATCAGTCTGTCGCCGATCTTAACTCGGTGGAACTGGATAGCTATGAGTTAAATGTTGTTGGCGCTGATGCCGCCTGGAATTATTCCGCCAACTTATATTTAATGAACAAGAAAAATGGGATCTTCCAAAACAGTGCCCGGGAAAACCTAAACGATAGTCATACGCAGCATCGTGGATTGGAACTTGAGTTAGAGCGGCGATTAACAGATTCATTGTTGCTTCAGGGTGTTTTCAATTATGTGAAACACACCTACGAAAACTCCCGATTATCGGGAGGAATAGATATCAAAGGGAATGATGTCGATACGGCGCCCAATAGGTTCGGCAGTGTGCGCTTAAACTGGCAGCCGACTCCGTCAGTAACTACCGAGTTGGAATGGGTAGCGATGGGTGAGTACTTCACTAACCCTGAAAATACTGTCCAGTACAATGGTCATAATCTGATCAACCTGCGAGGGCGGTATCTGCTAAATGAAGACGTCAGCTTCTCCCTTAACCTGATGAACCTGACCAATAAGAAATACGCAGAAAGAGCTGATTGGACTACCTTCACCGGAGACCGTTATTTCCCGGGTGAAGGATTGCGGGCTTTCTTTGCCGTTAACTGGGACTTTAACTAGATGAATCGGGCAGTAGCTAGATCGCAAATCTGTTCAGACTCGGATGTCCTTCAATTTCCGTTTTATTCAAATTTAGACTAATTAGTAGACTTCAGATAAGGCCAAATATGTTGAAATTTTCAAATCCTTTTTTTCGGTTATTTGCACTTGCGGGCCTGTTTTTTGGCCTTAACCTGAGCAATGGCGCAAGCGCGCAAAGCTCGGAATTCGATACCACTATTGTCGGACAGTATCAGGCGCCTTGGGCGCTCGAATTTCTTCCCGATAATCGACTCTTACTTAGCGAGATGGCTGGCGCTATTAAGCTATTGGATCAAGACGGACAGTTACTTGGCGATGTCTCTGGAGTTCCGGATGTTTCTTATGGCGGCCAAGGTGGTCTTGGCGATATCGTCTTGCACCCTGATTTTGAACGCAATCAGATGCTTTACATGAGCTACGCGGAAGCCGGCCCGGGAGATACGGCTGGAGCTGCAGTGGCTCGTGCAAAGTTAGAGTTGACCGCTGATGGTGGTCAATTAACCGACGTGGAAGTGGTTTGGCGACAAGTTCCTAAAGTGACGGGGCAAGGGCACTATGGTCACCGAATCGTATTTGGTCCCGACGGAAATCTATGGATAAGCTCTGGCGAACGCCAGAAATTTGATCCGGCTCAGGACATGGAATCGAATTTGGGTAAAGTCGTACGGCTAACTGAAGACGGTTCTGCTGCAGAGGGTAACCCATTCCCTTTTGGCGGTGCGGTTACTTCCGAAATCTGGTCGCTTGGGCATCGAAACCCCCTCGGAATAGCATTTGACGAAAGTAGTCGGCTGTGGGTTGTGGAAATGGGCCCTGCTGGTGGTGATGAACTAAATCTGGTTAGGCGCGGCTCGAATTATGGCTACCCAGAGGTTTCCAACGGAGACCATTACAGTGGGCGGGACATCCCAGACCATGATACGCGACGTGAATTTTCTCCTCCCGAGATAACCTGGAGCCCGGTTATTTCTCCCTCAAGCATGATGTTTTATAGCGGCGACGAATTCCCTCAATGGCGAGGTGATGCCTTTGTCGGAGGACTGTCTTCTCTGGCCCTAATTCGGGTAGATTTTAATGGCGACACAGCATGGGAAGCAGAGCGCTTTGAGATGGACCGTAGAATTCGTGAAGTGGAGCAAGGCCCCGATGGTGCTATCTGGCTTCTAGAAGATGGAAGAGATGGCCGCGGTGGTCTCGGCAATCTAATCAAGCTCACCGCCCCGGAATAGTTAAAACCGCTGAGCGGCACTCACTAGATGCTTCAAGTAGAAAGCCCAACCATAAAAGGTTGGGCTTTCTGTTTTTGGTGGGAAGGAGGGAGTTGAATCTAACCCCTTTGATTCAAAATCGTGACGACCTGATCCATACGTCAGTTCTAGCCCAGCTGTTCTGGAAGTCTTCATCGACAGCAGTATCGGCCTTGTTCTGAGCCGCCAAGGCTTTTTGCAGGCCATACAGGGACCAGCCATTGTGTGGATGATCCAACAGTTCCTCGCGATAGACACGTTCCGCATCCCGATAGCGTTCGGCTTCGAGCAAAGCCGCACCTAGCCAATGACGTGCGGCAAAAGGAAGTGGTTCGGGTTCGTCGTAACCAAGAGCATCCTCATACTCAACCGATCGTTCAAACGCCCTGATCGCATTTCTGAGGTCACCTTCTTGCAAGTCAATTTCGCCCTGCAGTATTTCTTGCAGAACTGATAATAGACGGCTGGCAGGATCGAAACGAAACATGGCATCAGTGGTCTCGGCAATACTGGTGAGTCGGGCAAGGTGTGCCCGAGCAAATGCCACTTCGCCTGTCTTGAGGTTGGCATAGCCTTGAGCAAAGTCCCATACGCCGGCAGGGTAATCAGCTTCGGGACGCTCTGTAATCAGCAAGATTTCATCAAACCGTCCAAAACGCAGCAGGGTTAATAGTTGGAACATATTGTTGCCAAGCAGCTTGGACAAGTCTCTTCCTGCCTGAGTGGCGATAGCACCCTGGCCGTCCATAGATGCGGCAAAAAGTAGCATTTGCAGGTTATGAGTTGGATAAATGGCAACGCCTTCACCAAAGGCAGCTTTCTGGTCTGTATGCCAGGCTTGCAAGTTGGCCCTAACGCTATCGCCCCAGCGCCCGATTTCGTTCCAGGTATGAGATGGCATGTGATTGAGATGGCTCGCACCGGGAATGGCATTGCCCATAAATTCTGAACAGGGTTCTGCTAGTTCAGGCTTAGTAGTAGATTCTGTTGCATGAATATACAGATGGCAGGCATATGGATGACGAATATCCCGTTCCAATACCCCTTCTAGAATAGAATGAATACGCACGACTTGGGGATTGGCAATATCACGATATCCGCGGCGTTCTTCTAGCAGAAATAAGGAATCTGCATAGAGAGTAGCGGCATCCAAGTCATCGGGGTAAGTGTCGGCTAACCCCGCCATGGCTTCAGCATAGGCTTCGCTCTGAACTCGGCTTAGTTCAGGGTCAAAATCAGCTAGGTATCGCACGGAAAGTGCATCGATATAGGCCTGCTCCCGCTCGGTTGCTCTTGAACGGAGCTCTATCGCCCTTTGTATTGCGGCATAGGCATAAGGGGCGTCGGCTTCAGACATGGCTACATTTAGATACGAACCCCAAGACCAAGCTTCGCCCCAATAACACATGGCGCAATCCGGATCGCGTTGTTGTGACTCGCGAAAAGACCGGACTGCTTCATATTTGCCATAGGCAAACATCAGTTGCATGCCTTGGTCAAAGTAAGCCTGAGCTTCAGGGACATCTGTAGAAACCAGGAACGTGTAGTTGCCCAGCGCAGAAGAAGCCAGCGGAAAAGGTTCCGCTAAAAGGCTTTCCAAGTCATCTACAGGCTGCGCGCGGGCCGGAATGCTATTGAGCAATAAGGCGCATAGCGCGATCAGCATCAAAATGCTGTTGAGACCTACAAAGTTTGTTTTGTGATTCATTCCCCCCCCCGAAATCTGCCATCTCTTGAATAAGACAGCTCAGTTTGAGTGAGAGTATATATTAGGGTTTAGAGCGGTCTGAGTGCGTCGATTCGCGTGACTTCTAATACCTCAGAATCATAACGAGGGGTTATAGGCAGTCAAAACACTGGAATTAGTTCTAACAAAAATGGAGATGGTGCTCCGGACACGGTACTAGATAGCAACAGAGCTGCGCCTCATAACTCCTCTAAAGAAATACCAAAGCAGGGCGATTACCAGCGAATACTGGATATGATTTGATGCGATTATTCTAATCGGGGATTTGTACTGAGTTACAACTAATGGCTAGTAAAGGCTAGTTTTACAATTAGCTAATGTTGGTGTGTTGGTGTGTTGGTGTGTTGGTGGGGCGTCGGGAATTGACTCGGTGCATCCATGCACCTCGGCCCTTCGGGCTTGCCTTACTGCGTTTGGCACTCCAAAACGACTATCCCTGCCGTTTTGTGAACCCGCTCCGCGGCTTCATTCCAGCAAACATCGGCCAATAAAAAACCCCCACCGAAAAACGGTGAGGGTTGTTTATTGGTGGAGGCGGCGGGAATTGAACCCGCGTCCGCGAACCTTCCGCAACAGGCGCTACATGCTTAGCACCTTCTATTTATTTAGTCGTTAACAGCCCAAAGGCCAGGACGTTATTGACGATTTCGGCTAAGTTTTTAGCAGGTCCGCGCCAAACAGACTTCGCTGCGATCTTGTGAGATATGACACCTGAGCGATCCGCCGCAACCCGAAGGTTGATGGATCTCCGGACGCACAAGAACGGCTCCGGTCAAATGGCATTCGCTGTTTCTTAGGCAGCTAGCGCGTAGTTGTCATCGTTGGCAACTATAAGTTTGCGACTTTTATTAACGAGATTGGTCACCATCTCGGCATGCTCCTGTTACGATCCAATCCTCGTCGAATCCAGATCGCCCCCAAAACTTGTCTATTTTGTTTCTGGCGGTGTCGCACTTCGCTCAAGTTCAGTCATTTACAATATGTAAACGCCTTCGCTTTCACTTGTGCTCCTAGCCAGAAGCCAAAATATCCTGCGTTTTAAACTTCGTCTTTTTGCGCCTGGCTACATTGCACTGCGGTCTCAGATGCGGTCACTTACATTTGTAATGTTCCCTTATCTTCGCCTTGCGCGCTTTGCCAGACACAAAAACACTCGTTTTATGTTTTTAAACAGGTTTTGCAATAAACCTTAACAAAACGAGTCTTAAACTGGTTGGTATTGTGCTCTCAAACTGAGAGTTCCAATGCTGTTAAAGAACGGGTATCGCACCATACTATTAGATTAGGGCCCGTCAAGGAATTTAAATGCCAAGTATCGAAGAATTTCGTATGATGCACGGCCCGGTATATTGATTGTTATGGAGTAAACATGTCTTTGAGTTCTCGCATCTTGGTTTTGGTCGATCCTTCGCAGAAAAAACAGCAGGCCCTGCATCGCGCGCGCTTTAATGCTGAACGCCGTGGCGAAAAACCGCATTTGACGGTTTTTATGGCTGTTGATCATGAAGTACATAAGCAGATGAAAACGCCACCTATTATGTATCGGAACCCTAAATGGATTTCAGATACCTTGTCTGCCTTGACTGATGTTGGTCTAGAGCATGAGCTCTGTATTAGTTGGGACGACGAGTGGTCCGATGCGGTCTTGACGGAAATTAAACGATCAAAGCCAGATCTCGTTATGGTTCCTGTTTACGAAGATGAGCAGGGTAACCGTGTATTGACCGACCAAATTTGGCGGTTAATACGTTCTTCAACCGTGAATATCTCACTGATTCACCCGCGAAAAGACAATACTGAAACACGCAAAGTTATTTTGGCAACGGTAAAAACCCAAGACCCTGCTTTTGACGAACGCACCAAGAAAACCATTGCCCAGGCTAAGGCTTTAGCCAAGATATATGGTTCGGAAGTTCATATTGTTAACGCCTACCAGGATCAGGCTAAATTCCCGGATAGAACCAAGATTATGAAGATGGCGGGTGTGCCTAACTCAAATGTACATGTGGTTGCTGGCCAGATCAGTGATGTACTGCCGAAGATCGCTAAAAAAGTTAAGGCCGATATTGTGATGATCGCTCCCCTTCGAAAACAAGGTATTGCGGGGGTACTGCGCGGAAGCACTATTAGTCGAATTGTCCGCAAGATACATTGCGACGTAATGGCTATTGGTTAATAGCTGTCGACAAAATTGAAAAGAGCCGCAATAGCGGCTCTTTTTTTGTCTGGCACTTATCTATAGGCCGATAACCAGGATTTAACCCGTTTTAAGGGTGCTACGCAGCACGCGCTGCTTTTGGCGCTGCCATTCTCTATCTTTTATGGCATCGCGCTTGTCGTGATCTTGTTTACCTTTACCCAGCGCTATCTGCGCTTTTACCAAATGGCCTTTCCAGTAGATGCCAATACAAAGTGCGGTATAGCCTTTTTGGTCCACAGCACCTACCAGGTGGTCGATTTCTTTGCGCTTCATCAGTAGCTTTCGATAGCGTTTAGGTTCGGTTACAAAGTGTGTAGATGCGGTATTTAGAGGCGTTATTTGCGTGCCCAATAACCAGGCCTCACCATTTTTAAAAAATACGTAGGAGTCCGTGAGCTGAACCTTACCGGCCCGGCAGCTTTTAACTTCCCAGCCCGTTAGCTCAAGACCAGCCTCTATCTTCTCTTCCAGAAAATAGTCATGGCTCGCGCGCTTGTTGCGGGCGATAGTATTGTCATTTTGTTTCTTTGGCTTTGTCGCCATTTAAACTTAAACCTTGGGGTTTTTTAGTAGCAGGTGCGATAGTTTAACCGATCAAAACCATAGAAATTTGATTTAAGTGTGAGGTAATAATATCCATAAAAAAGGGCAACTCAAATGGGTTGCCCTTTTTTGTTGTTCTGCTCTATTTATTTAGAACTCAAACTTTACCCCAAGTCGAACGGTACGTGGCTCGCTGGCTCGACTTACTCGGCCCTCAGATATCCCAAGGCCTGTCACATTGGTTTCGTAGAAGTAGACGATGTCTTTGTTACTTTCATCCGTGGCGTTGATTAATTCGCCGTAAAGAGTGAAGTTATCGAATTCTCGAGCAGCACGTAAATTGAGTGAAGTGCTGGATCCTGCGCGCTCTGCGTTGTCTGGAGTAAGCGCGTATTCGCCTAAGTAGCGCAATCGTGAGCTCAGCTCCCATTTTTCTAGATGAGCCGTGATGCCTATTTGCCCGGTATCTTCCACAGCACCTTCGATATTTGGGCCACCGGCTTCAATCGGATCGGTGTAGTTGGCGTCACTTACTGCATAAACCGCATCTATTGCCAGCCAGTCTACCGGGTTCCAAAATGCCACCAGTTCCAAACCTTCACGCTCTGATCCGCCCTTGGGTTCAACCGAGTTGGAGTCGCCAACAAAGCTTAGTTCACTGCCGAGGGTCAACCACCAAAGGGTTGCGGTGAGTTTAACGTCTGAATTTTCAAAACGGATCCCGGTTTCATAGCCTTCGCCTTTAACTAAGCCATCAACCGGGTCGGTATCGTTGACCACACCTCTGGCGTCGTTGGAGTGGAATCCATAGCCCCAGTTCGCATAGGCCTCTACCTGATCGGTCAGTCTGTAGGCGAGTCCAAGTTTAGGTGAAATAATAGAGTCTGAATCTTCGCCTTCTTGGCTTAGAGTATTTAGAGCGGTGACATCGAAGTTGTAGGTGTCGGCGCGTAATCCGGCCAACACTCGTAGTTTGTCGCTTGCCCGATAGTTCAGTTCGCCATAGACCGCCACAGAAGTTTCTTTGATCTGGTTTTTGCCGTTCTCAGCTAAGAAAACGCCGTTGTTATAAAAGTCGACACCAACTTCGCTGGCGTTGTCGTAGCGAAACTCTCCTCCAGCAGTGGCGGTCAGGTTTGAACTGAGGTCGTAGTCTTTCTCGAGGCGTCCGCCGAAGGTCCAACGCTCGTCAAATTGATTGATTTGCTCTGCATAGGTTGGATCAGAGCTCATCTGCCAATCGTAGTACTGCGCATAGAGGCTGGCGCGCCAGTCGTCTCCATCAAGTTGCAGAGTATTTATCCAGCGATCAGTTTCGCCCCGTGCGGTGGTGTCCAAAGCACAAAACTCATCCTCACAAACTGCGGTGCCAATTGCGCTTTCTGGTATTTGCTCAGTGGGCGCCCATGTCGCACTGTAGATCGAGGTAGAGGCTCGCAGAGTTCCGAAGCTGGTTTCCTTGACGTACTTGCTCCAGATGGACTTGTGGTCCAAGTCTTCTTCGAGCTCCCAGGGGCCGTCGTATGATTTAGCTACTGCGATAGTGGTTAGTTCGCCACCGGCCAACTCAAAGGTGGTTCCACCAGCCAAACGCTGCCAGCCGTAGTCTCCTGTCTCCAATGCCACGAAAGATTCGTCTAAATGGTCAATGGTGCTCATAAAAGAGGCGCCAGCCATAGAGAAGTCACCGGTATCTGCGCGATAAGTACCTTTGCGGTAGTCGATGCGATCGACAGTTTCTGGAATCAGGCCGTTTACGTCGAGATAGCCCTGGCCGTGTCCGTGAGACCTCAGATTAAAAGGAACGTCGTCGACGTAGTTTGTGAAGTCGGTACCATGATCAAGGTTAAAACCGCGCATAAAATATTGGTTGGCTTTACCTGAGCCGGAATGTTGTGCGGCCACCATGCCGGGCACCGCCTCTAAAAGTTCTGCCACCTTTAACAGTGGGCGAATGGCCAAATCTGCACCACCTACTGTACCTTCACTTGCAGCTTCGGCGTTGCCGATTTGCTCTAAAGAGCGGCCAAATACAAGAACGTCTTCAACATGAATGTCCTGTGTCTGGGCAAAGCTAGCTGAGCTAGCGGCGATGCTCAGAATAATCGAGCTGCGAATACCTGTTTTCATTTCTAGTGGTTTTCCTTGTTTTCTGACATGGTTTGAACTGGCCGTGATTGTTGGATACTCCCTTAGGTTTGCCTAGGTAATGAACAGTTACCCCAAGGTTACTTTTGAGTTACCACGGCTGTCTCCGTCTCCATTAAACCTTCGAAGTTAAGGCTTCTTTACCAATAGGAGTTAGATCTTAGTATCGAATTTGTGGGAGAATCCCTCTCCGATGAAATTGCTCCTGATAATAATGACCTTCCAAAAATTTAAGATGTGCATCGCTGCTTTGATGTTGCTGTGCAGCAACCTAGTGGTTGCGCATCATGCTATGGAAGTTCACTACCTAACTGATGACGAGTCGATCATAGTTAAACAGGGGCTTGTTAAAAACTTCTCTTTACTGGATCCGCATTCCTACTTGGTTGTGACTGTTGAAGAGCAGAGTGAAACAACAGATTGGGTTCTAGAAGGACGAAGCCGCGTTATGCTGACCCGTTCAGGTTGGCGGTTTGATATGCTGAAACCCGGAGCCACAGTGCATTTTACAGTCTATCCCGCTCGCTCTGGTGAGCCTGCCGGACGTATTCTTAGTATTGAGGTAAATGGCGAAATTTATTGCAGTGACCGCTGTGATTTATTGGGAATTGAAACGCCAGAGCTGTCGGATTCTGCTCTTACAAAAAACACTATTGTTGTGTCATCCTTATCTGACTAATTAGGTCGTCCTGTCCGGTACCGGATACTTCTAAAAGCATTTCAAAGTCTTCAGCCGGGCTTTCAAGTCCAGATTCAATGGCGGCAGTTCCTTCTGTTGAGAATACAAAAGAAGCCAAATTTTCGAGTCCGGGGTCACGCGCCGACATCAGTGCAAAGAGCGTACTGCCGGATTCCAAGCGAACTTTTCGAAAAATCGCGTAATCGATATACCTATCTCGGTAACCACTGCCTAGCTGTCCAGTCCCCACAAAAACCTCTCCACTGTCTTTTTGAATCAGCAGATTTCCATTCGGGTGCAGTTGAAGAGAAGAGTCTGCAAATGCAAGACCGGCAAGGCCATTTAAGGCGGTGTAATAACCCAAGTAGAGAATATTGAACTCTTCGATGTTGTACTCGTCAAGCTGTGAGGCTGTTATTACTTGCCAGTCCTGCAGAGTAGAGCCAAATACTGAAAACTCTTTAAGAGCCGGCGCCAACGCTCTGGGCAGATAACGGACTCCGAAATCACGATGGCTCTCTGCAAAGCCCTGGTTAGAATTTAGCCGCTGTTCAAAATCGAGGGAGCTGGCGATGGAGAAATCACGGATCTCGCGCAATTGCTCAAACTCTTGGGTTACTTCAGAAAATATGAATTGATCGCCCACCACCACAAGTAATGCTTTATCCGATTCGGCCAGAGGAGACCAGATCGGAGAGCTGATCGCGAGGGACTTTGTTTGCGACTGAGCAGAAAAATAGTTGAAAGCTAGCGCACCCGTTGCGCCGACAACTAGGCTTAGTATTACTACTGCGAACTGCTGTTGTCCTATAAAGCTAATAAGTTTGCTCGGCGTTGCCGACTGCGAGATGTTTTTTTCCAGCTGCAGTAAGTAGCTGCCTTTGGGAATTATTAGGCGCTCAGAGTATTTGCTGTCGGTGCTGCGATAAAAGACATCTAGCTTAGTTCTGAGTTTGTGGATGTAGACGCGAACCAGAGAGTCTTGGGTTACATCAAAGGTCTCGTCCCGGCTAAAAACCTCAATGGCGATTTCTATTTCTTTAACAGACTTTTTTGTCTCAGCTCGATTGGCAAGGAACCGCAGCAGACGCACAAAAGCATCAGATCTGCCGAGAGCGCCTGCAGAAATAATTTCTTCTACCTGGGCCTGGATCTGACTGTTGGTTTCGTCATCTGACGGCACCCGATTACCTCTGGTTCAAGTTAAAATCTAGTTCGATTACGGAAGAAAACCAGTTGCGGGATATACATCGACAACAGGTCAAGCGATCTGAGCGGGAAGTTTAGACTGAATCCGATAT
The DNA here is from genome assembly GCA_913063225.1 of uncultured Cellvibrionales bacterium. Taxonomy (GTDB): domain Bacteria; phylum Pseudomonadota; class Gammaproteobacteria; order Pseudomonadales; family GM7GCV1; genus JABJGI01. The sequence goes on along the minus strand of CAJXYP010000007.1, from coordinate 43,468 downwards.
CTACCCAAGCTTCGTTTTTCAAATTATCTTTTAGGTCGTCGTTAACTTCGGCGCAGTCGATCCGGTCAGATACATCACCCATTGCTCAAAGGCGGGCTTAAAAATGATGGGTTGCATGACCGGTGATGGCGATAAGCCATAGCTGATGATGATTTCGCTGGTTCCCAGCGCTATCATTTGGCGAGTTCTATTTTTTGTGGTCACCCTTGCACAGTCAGTATCAGGCCAGTTCTGTGGGCGAACCAATAGCTGCGGACGGAGCTCAAATTCACCCGAGATAAATCAACAGAGCCAGCGCCAAACCGATATTTCCTTTTGCGCCATATCTGATTTGCGATTGGTATTAGCTGCCCAGCGAAAACTCACCAGATACGGTTACGCGCACAGTGATGTCGTGATCGTTGGTATTGTCTATAAACCAGCCGTGAATACCTGAGAATGGAGAAGTAAATATTCCTTGCCCAGACCCACCGGTGGCCTTTCTAAAGTACATAAGTTCGCCCAGCTCACCTTCTATTCTTGGTTTGTGTCCGTGAAACTCGGTATAGATCGAGTCGCTAGTTAGCTCAGTGGTGTTTTCATCTTCCACAAGCTCCCAGTGATAGACGATGGACTCACCCATGTCCATTTCAACTTTGGTTTCAATCCAGTCGCTGGCAGGGATAACGACGTCGTAGGTTTCGGTAGCGAAGCGATTAATCTCTGCAAATACGCCTTCGGGCATCGGCAGAACAATCCAGTTTCCTTCGATGACTGGCTCCATTTCTTGTTGTGGTCCTATTGCGCAGCCGACGAGTACTAGACAAAAAGCAGATGTAAAAACGAGTTTCATTGGTTGTTCCATACCTATATTTAGTAAAAACAAAAGTTTCTCATGTAGTAATTGAGAGTAGTGAAACCTTAACGTTTTTTATCTCAATTTTCTAAAAGATACAGTGCCTTCTTAAACTAAAAAAATTCTTAATAAACTGCCCGAAGCCGTTGCTATATAGGTGATTCGTGTTCTCGAGGAATGATTTAAACTATCGTTTATTAACAGTTACCAGGCGCTCGTTAACAGGCAGGTTAACTCAGATAAAACCTCAAATAACTTAAATATTGTGCCCCGCGCCGGGATGATAGCTATCGCTCCCGCCCATGCAGATTGACTGTGTTTGCGAGTGATAAAAACCGAAATAGAAGTTATAGGAAAAGTAATGAAAAAAAGCAATCTAATTCTAGCCATTTGTATGGCTTCCACACCAGCGGTCTACGCGCAATCAGAAATTGACGAAATTCTGGTGTACGGCCAGCAAATGAATGTCGAAACAGAGACTGGCAGCCGTATGGGTCTCACTCTTATAGAGACTCCTGCTTCGGTAGATATTATTGACGGCGACACTATTCGCTCTCGGATCGAACCTACTGTTATCGGCGCTGTTACCCGCAGTGCAGGTTTTACCAATGAAAGTAACCCCGGCAATGGCGGTCAGAGCATTGCTGCACGAGGCTTCCGAGGGCAGGGCGCTGTTACCAAACTATACGACGGCACTAATTACTACACTGCGGTCAGCACCATCACCTTTCCTTTTGATACCTGGGGCGTCGAGCGAATCGAAGTGCTGAAAGGGCCGTCTTCGGTTATGTACGGTGAAGGTGGTATTGGCGGTGCGATTAATGTGATTCCGAAATCACCGGGCTTTGATGTTGAGCGGGATTTGCGTTTAACCGCCGGTGAGAATGGCGCTTTGGGCGTAGGTATTGGATTAAGTGGAGGGCTAACTGATGACCTCGCTTATCGATTAGATATTAGTCACCAAGAGTCGGACGGTTGGGTTAACAATGGTTCTTCTGAATCGCAGATGATCTCCGCTGCTTTGCTCTGGCAGGTTTCGAGCGATCTATCTTTAACCGCACGCTTTGATTATGGCGATCAGTCGCCGATGAAATACTTCGGTACGCCACTTATTGACGGCGATTTTGTTGATTCGCTTGTCGCGTCCAATTTTAATGTGGGCGATGCACAGCTCAGCTATGAAGATAAGTCTTTCCGCTTAAAAGCCGATTGGGCTATTTCAGCAGATGCGGCTATGGAAGCCGAGGTCTATCAGTTGCAAAGTGATCGCTATTGGAGAAACTCTGAATTCTATTCCTATGATGAAGTAACCGGGCTGGTCGAACGCTTTGATCCGCTTGAGCTTGCTCATGATATGGAGCACACAGGCTTACGCACTAATTTCACCTTTAACAATCAGCTCGGCGGGTTTGATGTTCGCTCATCGATCGGTTTTGAGATGAACGACGTTAGCTTCCTTCGTCCCAGTAACTTCAATTCCAATAATCCGCTGTCTGTGGACTTCGCCGCTGATTTTGATGTAGTTGATCCGAATAGCTTTGTTGCCGGTGTTCTTTCTGATCTAACCGCTATAGACATGGACACAGATATCGAGGCAAATGTTGAGCAATTTGCGCTGGTTGCTGAGGCGCAAGTTCAGTTGTCAGATCCACTTTCTCTAGTGGTCGGGCTGAGAAGTGAAAGCATCGACACCGATTATGATCGCGTTGGGCTCATTCCCCTTGAACAGTCGGTTAATCCGACAACCGGGCGTGTTGGTTTAGTCTATGAACTGAACAATGTTGCAGCGGTATATGGACAGTATTCCACCGGCGCAACCCATCCGAGCAATAGTATTGTTAGTACCAGTGCTTCAAATCGCGAGTTAGATACGATCAAAACCGAGCAGTTTGAAATCGGTATCAAGCAAGCCGGTTTGGATGGCCGGTTGCAGTGGAGCTTGGCTTATTTCGACATCACCAAAAATAATCTGATCGAAGATGATCCGGACTCTGGCAACCCTAATGATCTAATTATTATTCCTGAGCAGACCTCTCAGGGTATTGAATTGGGCTACAGCCTAAATGTTGGTGAGCGGGTGCAAACCTACGGGAACCTGGTGGTTCTTGAAGCAGAAACTGATACAGGTGCTACCCCTAACTACGTTCCGGAGAGCACTGTGAATCTGGGCTTGGCAATTGCGGCATCGGCAAAGACCAAAGCATATATTGACTTACGTTATGTTGGTGAAAGGTTTCATCCAACTCGCCCGATTCCGTCTTACAATGTTGTCGACGTTAGTATTGCTTATCAAGTTAATGATGATCTAACCCTGACGTTGAAGGCTGATAATCTATTAGATGAGCTGTATGCCAGTGCTGCCTACTATTCTGGGACCTGGCTTGTAGGTCAGCCTCGAACTTTCAGTTTGACTGCTGACTTCAGTTTCTAGATAGGAAGACGCCTCATAGAACTAACTTTTCCGAGCGCTTGTCTGTTTATTGTCGCCCGCTTTGGCTCCCCCCTTCTTAGGAAGAATGCCAGGGTAATGGCAGGCAAGCGCTCACCACTTCTTCTGCTATTTTTAGAATGCATTCCGATAATGTTTTCTAAGGTTCTTGGGTAATAAGACAGATGCTCAGCTTTAGCCGTATTATCTTTCTCATACATCGTTACTTCGGTATCGGCCTCGGCCTGATCGTAACGCTTTGGTGTCTCAGCGGCTTTGTGATGATGTATGTCGCCTATCCGGAGGTAAGTGCGCAGGATCGATTGGCCGCATCACCTTATTTAGCGCTTCAAGACTGCTGCCTATTGCCTAGCCTGGATGAGTTTTCCGATATAGCTATTAGCGGCGCTCGTGTCGCAATGTGGCCGCAGGGGCCAACTCTGTTTTTGTCGGATGAATATGGCGGTCAGCATGCCATTGACTTACAAACCAGCGAATATCTAGTGGAAATTACACAAGACATGGCCGCGGACGCTGCCCGCCAATATAGTCGTGAGTTTGGATTGGGTGCTGATCTTGCGTTATTGGGTACGGTCGAATTGGATCAATGGACTGTCTACCAATCGTTTATTCCGCTTCGACCCTTTTATCAATATCAGCCTCAGGATAGTCGCGGTACCATACTCTATGTCTCTTCGGTAACCGGAGAGGTAGTTCAGCACACCGACCGAAACGAGCGGTTTTTTAACTGGATCGGTGCAGTAGTACATTGGATATATCCTGCCGCCCTAAGACAAAATGAAACTGCTTGGTTTTGGACCGTTGTGATATTGAGCGGCCTGAGCTTGTTTCTGACTATTACCGGTGTCTATGTCGCCATACGATATTTAAATTTTAAAAGGGACGGTCGATTATCGCCATTTCACGGCTGGGGTCTTTGGCATCACTATATTGGCTTGGCCTTCGGCCTGCTAACGCTTACTTGGCTACTTAGTGGCCTGCTGTCTATGACGCCATTTTCAGCTTTAGAGGGCCGCAATGCAGACTATGAACGCTCCGTTGTAACGGGTCGCACGCTGAGTTTTGACGAATCTATTAGACAAAATATAAGACAACTGTCTGCGGCCAATATTCCCTCCAACGCGGTGTCGATCGAGTTTAGTATTATTGGCGGCGAGACACTTGCTGTGATTACTGATAAATCTGGTGAGCGGGTTCGCTACAACCCCAATACCTGGGACGCCGAGGTTCTCGAACAAAGCTATTTCTTAGATATTGCACCAAGGATAAAACCTAATGCCGGTATTGCTTCTCAGGGTTGGATTACCGAACAAGACAGCTATTACTACTCACGTAGAACGGCTCCACTGCTGCCAGCTTATAGAGTGATTTATGACGATGGTGAACGAGCTTACTTTAACGCTATTAGCGGAGAGCTAAGCGACTTTGTCGACAAGCCGCGACAATGGAATAGATGGCTTTATAACGGGTTGCACAGTTTGGACTTTAACAACTTTATCCGGCAGCGGCCGTTATGGGACATTCTGGTATTATTGCTTCTTGCCGGCGTCACCGCAGGGGCAGTCACTGGTACTTGGCTTGGCTGGAAACGCCTAACAAAGACTTAGTCGGATCTGCCAATCTAATGTTAAGGGCTAGTCCAGCCGAGTTCGAAGCGAACTCCTACCAGCAACGCATTGTCTAGAGCCGTATTTGCGCCCGGGTTTATGATGTATTGAATGTCAGGTTGCACGCGCAGGTATTCAGAGATTTGTGCGCTGTATGTAAGCTCAATAGCGATTTTTTTATCGTCCACGCTTCGGGCATTAAATTGTTTGAACTCGCCGCCGTTGAATGCCCTCGCCACTGCCAAGCCCGGTGTGTCGTCTGGTCGAGAAGCCCAATCCTCCGTGTTTAGGCCCAAAAACATAAGCAACTTTGTGTTTCTTCATAGTAAATACGGCGTTTAACTCTGCTTTGAAGCGGTTCAGGTGCAATGCTAAGGCTGAACTATGCAGGTACTTCTAAAGCCAGATGAAGTTTTTGCGTATCTGATAGCCATGAACAAGTGAAATTTTTCTCGCTATCCGGCAAGATATGCGCCGAACGAAAAATCACTATGGGAAAAAAATGAAACTCGAGTCATTAGCACTACATCAGGGTTATGAATCCGAAGCCACCACTAAAGCGGCTGCGGTACCCATTTATCAAACCACGTCCTATACCTTCGACAATACACAGCACGGTGCAGATCTTTTTAATCTTGCCGTACCGGGCAATATCTACACCCGCATTATGAATCCTACTACGGACGTTCTTGAGCAACGTTTGGCAGCAATGGAAGGCGGTATCGCAGGTCTTGCGCTTGCTTCCGGTATGGCCGCTATTACCTATGCTATCCAATGCATAACTGACGTCGGTTCTAACATCGTTAGTACGACTCAGCTCTATGGCGGAACTTACAATCTATTTGCCCATACTTTGCCTAAGCAGGGTGTTGACGTGCGCATGGCTTCCCATGACGATTTTGCTGGCTTGGAAGCGCTGATAGACGACAAAACTAAAGCTATGTTTTGCGAAAGTATCGGCAACCCGGCGGGTAATGTGGTCGATATAATAAAGTTAGCAGAGATCGCTCATCGACACGGTGTGCCATTAATAGTTGATAGCACGGTGGCTACACCTTATTTGTGTAAGCCAATCGAATTGGGCGCGGATATTGTGATTCACTCACTAACCAAATATATCGGTGGTCACGGCACCACTATTGGCGGAATTATTATCGATTCTGGCAAATTTGATTGGGTCGCAAATAAAGAGCGTTTCCCCATGCTTAACGAGCCCGATCCTTCCTACCATGGCGTGGTTTATACCGAAGCTCTCGGGCCTGCCGCTTATATCGGTCGTTGTCGTGTTGTACCGCTGAGAAATACCGGTGCTGCAATATCGCCGATGAGCGCTTTCCAAATTTTGATGGGCCTAGAAACGCTCGGTTTGAGAATGGAGCGTCATTGCGAGAATGCCCAGGCAGTTGCTGAATATTTGAAGACACATCCAAAAGTCGAGTGGGTTAACTACGCTGGACTAGACGATAGCCCATACAAAGCTGCCTGCGAAAAAATTACCGGTGGTAAGGCTTCAGGCATTTTGAGCTTTGGCATTACCGGCGGACAAGAAGCGGGCGGTCGATTTATTGATGCTTTGGAAATGATCCTGCGCTTGGTAAATATTGGCGACGCTAAATCATTGGCTTGTCACCCGGCTTCAACAACTCACCGGCAGTTAAACCCGGAAGAGCTGGCGACGGCTGGAGTATCTGAAGATCTGGTTCGTATATCTGTTGGTATCGAGCATATTGACGATATTATTGCGGATATTAGTCAGGCACTCGATAAAGTCTAATCCAGTTAGATTTTATGTGTAAAAAAGGCCAGCTCTATTGAGTTGGCTTTTTTTTGCCTACTGCTTTTTAAACGCTTGTTTAAGTAAATGAGAATCATTATTATTTAGACTGTATTTGTAATTTGCGCGGCGAGGCAGAGAAATGAAATCAGAGGTATCACTAAAAATAAGTATCGACGATGAGCGCTTGGCCTATCTATTCGAAAATCGACTTCTTTTTGTCGAGGATCTGCAGTCCTGTAATTCTCAGACCAAGTCTAAAATTAAGACGTTAATGCTTCGCTCTGCATTAAAAGCCGACAAAGGCTAAGTCTAGGCGAGAATTATTGAGATCTAGGCTCTGGCTGATTCCCAGGCATGAATGGCGTGTTTGCGGGTTTCGCCCCAGCGATAGCCACCTATGCCGCCGCTTTGTCGAATAACCCTGTGACAGGGTATAGCGAAGGCCGCAGGGTTGGCGCCTACCGCGGTTCCTACCGCTCGCACTGCCTTAGGGCTGCCAACAGCAGTGGCTACCTCTGAATAACTGGTAAGCGCCCCTAGGGGTATTTGTAGCAGTGCTTTCCAGACTTTCACTTGAAAGTTAGTGCCTCTTACATAGAGTGAAACGGGTTGGCTTACTTCGGTTTCAGCCGCCTTTGCCTGAAATAGATTGTCTACAAGTTCGCCAGTGGCTTCAATATTCTCAACAACCTGTGCATTTGGCCATTCGGCTACTAGTTGCTCTAAAGGTGCGCCAATGTCCGAAGAATTCACAAAAGCAATTTTGCAGATGCCGCGCGCTGTCGTGGCGAGAAAAACTAGACCAAAGGGCGTTTCAGAAATTCCGTAATTAATGGTTAGTCCGCTGCCGGCATTTTTATATTCGCCCGGAGTTACCGCTTCCAGTTTTACAAAATGATCGTGCAGTCTGGATGGGCCGCTTAGGCCAACTAGATCAGATACCTCTAAAAGAGGTTTGGAGTGAGCCAGCAAGGCTTTGGCGCGCTCGACCGTTAGGGTCTGTAAAAACCTTTTCGGGGTTACTCCAGCCCACTGGCTAAATAGTCGTTGAAAATGGAAGGGACTCAAATGCACCGCTGCGGCGATCTCTTCCAAGCTAGGCTGGGCATTGCCCTGCTCAACAATAAAGTTGATGGCGGTTTCTATGCGCTGGTAGTCAGACATTTGCTCGAATCTCGGTTTGAGCAATCATTGTCCGCCAAGTTGAATTAGTTATTCGACCCGAATCTTGCTGAATTGAGCAAAAGTACATTCGGATCAATCAAAGGATATGTCTATTAGATTGTCGTGGGCTTGAAATACCGCGGTCTGGATCTCCCCATCCCGTTCGACATTCACCCAATTCACCTGATCAGCCCAAAGGTCCTGTAATACCGTACTCGATAGACGCAGTTTCGATAGTTCTGGTTCTAACGGAGCTGTCTGATATACCCAGAAGAATTTCCCTTCAATTTCGAAACCGATACTTTCCAAGGCGATTGTGCTGCCATCCGGTCTTTCCATCGAAAAGTTTTGAACCGCATATTCGTAGAAGGATGTTTGGGTTTCTAGCGAACCCAGAATATCCGCCCTAGCATCAAAAATTTGTCTTACCGCGTGTTCCGCATCGTGCAAATCAAAGCGTTGGGATATCTCCATGCTTCCGGATCGCTGATTGTAGAGAACTTCTATAAAGGTAGATTTTTGTTGGTGCGCCAAGACTGCACCAGCGCAGAAGCAGACCAAAAGGCCTGCTAGTGCTGTAGGCTTGCTGATCATTCTGATGCGCTATCTCCGTCTCCGTCTATTACTCCTTCTTCCCCTTCAGGCTCTTCAACTTCCGAATCATCCTCATCGTCGGTATCAAGCTCGGTTTCGATGTCTCGCATAATGTCGCGAGAGGTAAGAGCAGTTGAATCCCTATCTTGATAGGCTTCGATTCGAGAAGGAATTATCCGGCGCGGATAAAAGTTATTTTCGATATCGACGTCGGCCGTTTCCCAGCGGTGGTCGACCACCACACTTTCTAGTTCCTTATCGAACACCAAAAGCTTGTGCACCTGTTCGGGTGTGCGTCTCCAGATCTCTGCGGGAATATTCATCTCTTCACTACTGCCGTCCATAAAGTTCAGCTGCAGCAAGATAGGGGATACCAATCCGCCAAGATTTGAAAATTGCAGGATGTAGTAATTTTTGTCTTCTTCAACGGCGCGTAGGAAAGCTTCCCGTTCCCAGTCGTCCAGCCCATCTAAAAAGCTTTGATAGGAATTGCGCTCTCTATTGGTAACGGTAAATTGGTCGTTATCGTCGTAGAAGTCTCGGATGTCCGGATTTGAATCAACCCAAGGCACTAATCCCAGCTCTCTATTGCGTTCAACAAAAAGCGAAATGGGTTCGTCTTTGACCTCTTGTCGCTGACGATCAAAATCAATATCTGGATCTGCCGTATCTATACGCAGGGAATAGATACTGTCGAGAGAGATATCGACGTGATCGGTGCTGTAAAACCAACCGCGCCAGAACCAATCCAAATCAACGCCGGAGGCTTCTTCCATGGTTCGGAAAAAGTCAGAGGGGGTGGGGCGCTTAAAGGCCCAGCGTCTTGAATATTCTTTAAAGGCAAAATCAAACAACTCCCTGCCCAGTATCACTTCACGCAATATATTTAGCGCTACTGCGGGTTTGCCATAGGCATTTGGCCCCAAGTTCCAGACACTATCGGACTGAGTCATTATCGGAACCTGATTCGAAGATTCCATATAGCCTGTTATGTCTCGGGGTTCTACGCCCCAGGGAATATCCGGATCCCATTCGCGCCCAGCAACACCGTCGAGAAAGCTATTCAGTCCCTCATCCATCCAGGTCCACTGGCGCTCGTCTGAATTTACCGTCATAGGAAAATAGATATGACCAACTTCATGAATCACTACGCCAATCAGGAATCGCTTTTCCGCCAAAGAATAGGTTCGTTGACCAGGTTCGTCTGATTCTGCAGTCTCTTCATTCTCTTCGGTCGCACCGCTCTCAATTCCATTCTCAGCTGCTTCCTCCTCTTCTTCATCCGGTGGCTCGGTTCGAGGGCCGTTGAAGGTAATCATCGGGTATTCCATTCCGCCAACTGGACCGTTTACAGACTGCGCAACGGGGTAGGGGTAATCAAAGGAGAATCGGGAATAAACGTCCATGGTATGAATCACTGAGGCCGTTGAATAACTAGACCAGAGAGGCTCTCCTTCTTTTGGATAAAAGGACATCGCCATTACTAATGGCTGCACATCACCGCCCTGGTTATGCCCCTGAGCATCCCAGATAAATTTTCGTGAAGAGGCCCAAGCAAAGTCGCGCACGTTTTCCGCGTCAAAGTGCCATGTCTTAGTTTCGGATGTGCCCTCAGCTTCGTTCTCTAAAGCTTCTTCGGCGGTAACGATAAATACCGGGCGGTCAGCGGTTTCTGCTTCCCGTAGTCGCTCGCGTTGGGTTGCCGTTAGTACTTGGTTAGGGTTTTGAAGTTCTCCCGTTGAGGATACGAGATGATCCGCAGGCAAGGTAATAGCTACTTCGTAATCACCAAATTCCAAGGTGAACTCGCCGCGACCCAGAAACTCTTTATTGGTCCAAGCTTCGTAATCTGTGTAGGCGTGTAATCTTGGATACCACTGGGCTACAAGGAAAATATCGTTTCCGCCGTCGCGAGCATCATCTGGGAAGTGCTCATACCCAGCTCGTGCCCGAACGGCGTCTTCTTCAACAATGTTGTAGGCGTAGTCGATAGAAAAGGAAAAGCTGTCGCCCGATGAAAGCGGGCTCGGCAAATCAATACGCATATTGGTGCCGACTATTACCACGTTCAGCTCATCGCCATTGGCGGCTTCAACGCTTTGGATATCGTAGCCAAGCTCTACATCCGCCATAAATTGTTGGCGTCGTAATTCAGAGATGCTCAATTGAGCGGGGTCGTCGCCGTCAGCCAATTCTGTTCTTGGGCCACGGCGGCCAATGCCAGCGAAGGTATTGGTTAACTCGGACATCGAGTCGTTGCGGAATATATTTTGATCCAGCTGAAGCCAGAGGTAGCGAAGCGTATCTGGAGAGTTGTTCTGGTAGTTAATCTCTACCGATCCTTCAAGACGTTTTCGCTCTTCGTCCAAAGTTACTTCTATTTCGTAGTCCACCTGCTGCTGCCAATAATCATGGCCAGGTTCGCCCGCGGCATTTCGGTAGGTATTGGGAGTTGGCAATACTTCATCGAGCTGACGAAATTTATCTTCAAAACTACCTTTGGTTTGTTGAACCGACTGTGCGCTAAGGCAAGTCGCAAATATCAGAAAAGACGCGCAAATCCACAGTTTCATCCCTGTTTCCTCTGAAGTATGTTTGGACCGGACTGGATCGAATAACCTGAATAATAGCACTCAGTTAGATCTGGAATAACTAGCGCTAAAACTAACGCCTAATCTAGCGCTTAAATCAATTCTTAAACTAATTCTGCCGCCAGCTTCTTGGCGCTAGGAAAATCCACCTTGCCAGCGCCGAGGCGGGGAATTTCTTCTGCCTGAATCCAAGCTCCAGGGCGCATCAGCGAGTTGGCTTTGCTTTTCTTCAAGTAATCGACGGCGGCTTTCTGATTAAAGGGTTCGTCCAGCAGCACTACCAGCTTTTCGCCTTTGCGTTTATCTTCGACACTAGTAGCAACGATGTCTCCGGTATAGTCCTGATCGATTAGCGCAGGGCGAATCATCTGCTCAACGGCTCCCAGACTTATCATTTCGCCGCCAAGTTTTGCCATTCGGGAATAGCGATCGATCAGGGTTAAAAACCCGTCTTCATCTAGCTTGCCTTTGTCTCCGGATACGTACCAAGTCATACCGTCCTGCTCAACCAATGCCTCAGACGATTTTTCGGGAGCGTTTAAATAGCCGGTCATAACCTGTGGTCCTGCCACCAACACCATGCCTTCTTCGCCGGTTTCAAGTTCACGCAAGGTATCCGGGTCAGCTATGCGCAAGCTTGTTCCTGAGAGTGGCTGGCCAATGGTGCCCAGTTTGTTGGAAGTGGTAACGCGCCAATTTTTATCGTCGAGCTGGTCCGGTAAGTTAACGCCCACTACCGGCGAGCATTCAGTCATTCCGTAGCCTTCGTAAATGGGTTTTCTAAATTTGGCTTCAAAGGCCAGGCGCACATCTGCAGATAATTTCTCGGCACCGGCAACCGTGAGTCGCATGCTATCCAGCATAAGCGGATGTACCTTGGGGTTGCGACAGTAAAAACGCAGGAAGGTTGAGGTGCCAAACATTATGGTGGCTTTGTATTTGGCTACCGCTTTGGCAACGGAAACTACGTCCGTTGGATCCGGCTGGCACACCATGGGCATGCCCTCAATCAAGGGCAAAAACTGCGCTGCGGTAAGGCCAAACGCGTGAAATAGTGGCAGGCTACTCATCATTACGTCTTGGCTATCGGGCTGCAGTGCATCTGCGGCCTGCTTAACATTGGCCATTAGATTTTTGTGACTAAGGACGATGCCCTTGGGAAGGCCTTCAGAGCCACTGGAAAATATAATGGCAGCCTTTGTAGGATCGCACTTTTTGCACACCATTCTTTTTAGGAACCAGGTTGGCGACAAACACACCATCAACAGGGTTCGTAATGATTCCAATTTGCTAAAGCTTTCACGCACATCTTCCAGATAAATGAGCTCTTGGTCTGGCAGCAACTCTTGTAGTTCGATGCCTCTCTTTTGCAAATTGGTTATAAATCTGCGGGCAGTAACCACCTTCGTAATGCCGGATTCCCGGCAGGCGAACTGCAAAGCTTCCGCACTGGCAGTGTAGTTAAGGTTAACCAGGGTTTTACCGGCCAATAGGGTAGCCATATTGGCCAGCACGCCGCCAATAGTGAAAGGCAGTGCCAATCCAACATTCTGTTCCGGAAAAAGTTCGCTGATGCGGCGCGACATCAATACCGCACCGGTTAATGCTCTGTACGCTGACAGGTCGCCGGATAAATCATCATGCATTATTTGGGTTTTGCCCATAGTCTTGGCTTTATCCACCCAAGCTTCTGCCAAGTTCGGCAGCGAGCTCGCGTAATGCTCCCAAGCTACTACTGACACCTCAGAAACCTTCCGTTTTAGAACATCTGCGGGCGTATCACTTGGCAGAATCTTGCCAAAGGTCACAACCACATCTCGTTTGCCGGGAATTGCGCGAGCGCTTTTAAAGCTTTCTGAAGACCGGGAATGCCGGCTGCCCCAAAGGCCCTGAAGATAGAAAGGCACTATAGGTATATCTGCTTCTGTCATTCGGCAGGCGGTTTCATAGCCGCGCCGGAATTCTCCTAGGTGCCCGTTTGAGGTAAGCGCACCTTCGGGGAAAAGGCATACCAAGTCGCCAGAGGCGAGCGCATCTGACACCGCCTCGAGAGCCGCTTTACTTGAGGCACCGCCCGCAATAGGTATGCAGCCAAAGCGATCAAAAATCCATTTAAGATACCAGCGGTTGTAGTAGATCTCGGCCATCACAAAGCGCACTGGCCTGGGCGAGGCAATTTGAATCATGGCCCAATCAACAAAACTAATATGATTGCCCAGCAGCAGAGCTCCGCCTGAAGCGGGAATATTTTTTACTCCCTGTACTTTGAGGCGGTAGCGCTGTGACATCAAAGTGCCCACAGCAAATCGAGTTAGGCTCTGGGGAACGTTAGCTACTGTATAGATGGTTCCTGCAAAGGCGACAATGGCCAGAATAATTAGCAAGAACTGTTCATTGAAGCCTATATAAGTCAGACCAATGGTCGCCACCAAAAACCCCAGCATGGCGAGATTGGAAAATAGATTCCGTACAGAAATAATGCCGCCCAGCTCACGTTCATCCGCATGAAACTGAACCAATGCGTTTAGCGGAATCAGGAACATGCCGCCGGCGATACCCATAATCAATTGCAATATGGCGAAGGTGGTCAATGTGTCGGCAAAGGGCATGAACCACAGGGCAAAGCAGATGCCCACTGCGCCCACGGGAATTAGCCCGGTTTCGATATAGTTTTTGGAAACACGACCGGCTATATAAGCGCCGATAGCAATGCCTATGCCGGACATGGCGAGCACGCCTTGAACGGCGGCGACGTTGGTGACCCCAGTGCGCATTTCGGCGAATGCAGGAAAGGCCGCCAGCATTACCTGACCAATGCCCCAGAACAGGCTTATGCCCAATATGGATCGGCCCATGATTGGACGTTTCAGTACAGTTTGCAGAGGAGTTCTCTGCATCGCTTTGGGTTGTGCAGATGACTCCTGCAGCACCTTCTCTATAACCTTTAAATCCGGCAATCGATAAAGGCAGGCAAGTTCAATTAGTGCGCCTGCTACCAACATCCAGCCAATGCCAGATACTTGCTGAAGCGTTTCTCCCGTGGTTAAGGCGCCGGAAAAAGAACTCTCAAAGAGGATAGAGAAAGCAAAGGTGGCTGCCAGAATGGCCACAATAGCGAGTGACTGCAGCGCACCGTTGGAGCGAGCCAAATTTTCGGCGCCGAACAATGATTTGAGATAGGCAAACTTTGCTGGCGAATAAATAGCCGATTGCGCTGCCAGTAAAAAGGTCATGGCAAAGGCCGCAACAAACCAGCCCATGTGATAACTAATAGCAATGCCGAGAGTTAGGAATACCGCGAACCAGCCGGAAATTTGCATAACGCGATGCCGCGCAAAGCGATCGCTAATTTTCCCGGCGGGGATAAAAAGAAAGATAAAGGGTAGAAGAATTAGCCCATTAACAGCCGCCGTAAGCACAACCTGAGTGCTGCTGTCGTAGATCTTGAAGATAGTGTTCTGAATGGTGATCTTGTGGCCAAGATCAACAAAGGCATTCAGGAACGCCGCCGCAAAAAATACCTTTGCGCCATGAACACGAATCAAGCTAGGCATTGATGCCTTCTCTTACTAATATCCGGGTAAAACCGCGACTGCATCTACTTCCAATATAAATCTGGCGTCAGTTGCCAAGCGCACGATCTCAACTGAGGTGCTGGCAGGTCGATGGTTTGGTCCCCAATAGCGGTTCATTACCGCGTTAATAATATCTTGGTTGGCGCCGATGTCCCGGACATAGCGAGTAACCTTGACTATATCTTGCAGATCGCCGCCCGCCGCTTCTACGGTTTCTTTTAACCGTTCCATAACTTCGATGGCCTGAGCCTCCGGATCAAAGTCGACATGATCAAACTCTGCGGGAACATGCGGATGGCTGTGTGGTACCGGCGCACCGGTGATGCCAGACAGAAATACGACTCTTCCTGAGCCGACACCGATAGCTGATGTAAAGGGCATGTTGGCCCCGGCCGAAGGTTCTGTTCCCGGCAGATGGATATATTCAAAGCTTGGGCCAGTGTTTGCGCAGCCAGCGATTAAAACGGCCGCGGCCAAGGCCAGCATCTTTGTCGAAAAACTTCTGATCATTTCTATACTCCCCCAATGTGAGCCAATAAGCATATATGAATACTTGCACATGACGCCAATACCGGAAGTTAATACCTGAAGCCAGTACCGGAAGCTAATAGCCACGACTTGTCTCCGGCGGCCAGCGCGTTTATTGTTTGCTAGGGGCTTTTGTTTTTATTCGGGGGATAAACAATGACAAATCTAAAATCACGACGTGCATTTCTTACCTACCTCGCCGCTAGTCCGGCGCTCACGCCTGCAAGTCGAGCTTTAGCGCAAGTATTGGGAAACTCAGAAAACGGTGCGCTAACGGAAATAGCCGATGTTTTTAACCTTTTAGATTTTGAGCCTATAGCCAAAGCTAAACTTACGGAGGCCCACTACATTTATATGGCGATGGGTGTTGATGGCGGCAGGACCCTGGATTCGAACCGAGCCGGATTTGATCTTTTGCAACTGCGGCCACGTCGATTAGTCGATGTTAGAACCATCGATACCAAAGTAAATTTGTTGGGTACAAACTACGCCTCGCCCATTGCGATAGCGCCCTGCGGCACTCACAAGATGTTTCACGAAGATGGCGAGCTGGCGGTAGCCCGTGGCTCGTCATCTCGAGATAGCTTGCAGTTACTTTCCACCGTTTCAACTACTAGTGTGGAAGAGGTAAATGCCGCCCGAACCAATCCGGTTTGGTATCAGCTCTATCCAACGCAAGACTGGAGCATTACCGAAGCCTTGGTAAGGCGTGCCGAAGATGCTGGCTGTCCCGCTATCGCGGTTACGCTAGATCTACCTGCCAGCAATCGCGAAGCACTCGATCGGTTTCGACGAACCGAAAATCCCGATTGTTTGGCATGCCATACACCCGGTGTTGAAGCAGGCTATGCGCGCAAGCCTATGTTTGACGGTTTGAATCTTTCCGGCATTAGTAATTCATTAGCGCCGCAGATGGATTGGGATTTTGTAGATCGGCTCAAAAACCTGACCTCCTTACCCTTGCTGCTAAAAGGCATAGTTACCCACGAAGACTCTAGCCTCGCCCTTGAGCATGGCGTGGATGGATTGATTGTTTCCAACCATGGTGGCCGCGCTATAGAAAGTAGGCGTGCCACTATCGAGTCGTTGCCCGAAGTGGTCGATGCCATTGATGGAAAAATTCCTGTGCTGATAGATGGCGGATTCCGCCGAGGTACCGATGTATTCAAGGCGCTGGCGATCGGAGCGGATGCAATCTGCATTGGCCGCCCCTACCTCTGGGGGCTAAGTGCCTATGGCCAAGAAGGGGTAGAGAAGGTGCTGGACCTGCTAAATCGAGAACTGCACATAACCATGCAGCAAATGGGCACACCTAGTCTTGCTGATATTTCTAGAAATCATATAACAAGAATATAGTCCCAGAAAAAGCTAGCGGATGAAGAATGCTGTGGGAGAGAATTACCCGGCGCTTCATTGGATAGTTTCACTTAATAAATGTGCCAATTCATAGCTATCTTGTTGTATTCCATGAGGCGGGCTATTCTCTGTCCTGCCTCAGCTTTGGCATTTGTATAAAAACAGTAGTAACAAACTGCCTTTGGAGGTACTTGTGTCGATTATGTCTCTAGCCGCGCCGATTTTTGTCGAGCGCAATAAGCTAAGTTTTGGTCTGTTGCTCGGTTTAATGACCATGCCAATGTTCGTAGTTGCTCAGCAAGTGCCCGATGCGGGAACCATTTTGCGGGAGCAGAACCAACAACAGCCGGTGTTCACCCAGCCTCCCCAAACTCAGCCGACCGTTGAACAACCCATTCTGGAAGCCCAAGACGAAGGGCCAACGCTAATGGTCAATAGTTTCCGTTTTAGCGGCAACGAGCTTATATCCTCTGCGGTGCTTTCCGGACAGCTAGCAGATGTTACCGGGCAAGAGCTCAGCTTTAGTCAGCTGCAAACCATCGGGTTACTACCTATTTCAAGGAAGAAATCATGGCACGTTTACCTCGTTTCTGCCCCGAAGGTGTTCCTCAACATCTGATCCAACTTAGCCTGCCGCTACTGCTAGCCTGTCGCTACTGATAGTATCTATCTAATTCTGTTATCTAGTTCTGCGAGCTACAAAAGGAGAGAAATATGAGCACCACATTGATCGTTATTCTGGTTGTGCTAGCGCTGATCGTTTTTTATGTGATCGGAATATTCAACAAACTGGTTACGCTGAAGAACCGTTACCAGAATGCCTTTGCACAGATCGAGGTGCAATTAAAACGGCGTTACGACTTGATACCCAATCTGGTCGAGACCGCCAAGGGTTATATTAAGCACGAACGTGAAACACTGGAGGCGGTGGTTGAAGCGCGCAATACGGCGTCAAATATGTTGTCTGATGCCGCGGCTGATCCGGGCAATGCCGACGCAATTAAAGGTCTTGGTGGTGCCGAACGCAATCTGTCTGGTGCCATGATGAACTTAAATGTGGTGATGGAGGCATATCCAGACCTCAAAGCCGATCAGACCATGATGCAGTTAAGTGAAGAACTTATTTCTACCGAGAACAAAGTTGCGTTCTCACGGCAGGCCTTTAACGACCAAGTGATGGCTTACAACACCTTCAAGCAGACCTTTCCGCCGGTATTTTTTGCGCCAACGTTCGGCCATGCGCAAGACGCCAGTTTGCTGGAATTTGAAGATACGGTAGCGATACAAGCTGCACCTAAAATATCATTCTAGTCTCGGCTGCTGTTGTTGACGATTGCTGTGCAGTAGGCATTTGAAATGAATTTCTTCGAATCACAGGACCGTGCGCGCAAAAACACATCGCAGCTTGTGTTGCTGTTCGCTCTGGCGGTAATCACCCTGATTATTGTGACTAATCTCCTGGTCATGCTGGTATTTGGTTTTATTAATAGCGAACAGATGCAAAGCGGCCAGCTGCTGCCGCAGAACATGGATTGGCGTACGTTTGCCATGATTAGCGTTGGTGTGGGTGCCGTGGTACTGGGGGGCAGCCTCTACAAGATTATGGCGTTATCTGCCGGCGGCAGGATAGTTGCGGATGCACTAGGCGGACAATTAATCCCACAAAATACCGATGACCTAAAGCAGCGCCAGTTGTTGAACGTGGTCGAAGAGATGGCCATCGCCTCCGGCATACCGGCACCGCCGGTTTATATCCTTAGGGGTGAAGCCGGTATCAATGCCTTTGCGGCTGGCTTTAGCCCGCGCGATGCCGTTGTCGGTGTCACACAGGGACTGATTTATCATTTAAGTCGTGAGCAATTACAGGGCGTTATCGCCCATGAGTTCAGCCATATCTTTAACGGCGATATGCGCCTCAATATCCGTTTGATGGGCGTGCTGAACGGTATCCTGATCATCGGCTTTATCGGTTACTTTATTTTGCGCTCCACGGCTTTTTCCGGGCGCAGCAGAAATAGCAAAGATTCCGGCGGAATACTGGCGCTGGGTATCGGGCTGATGGTTATTGGCTTTGCCGGTACCTTTTTTGGCAGCATGATTAAGGCGGCAGTGAGCCGTCAACGGGAATACCTGGCGGATTCCTCGGCAGTTCAGTTCACCCGCAATCCGAGTGGAATCGCCGGCGCATTAAAGCGAATCGGCGGGCTCGAGTCTGGGTCGGTCGTAGAAAACTCCCACGCGCCCGAAATCAGCCATGCGTTTTTTGCCCAGGGCGTTTCGGGTTTTATGCAGGGCTTGTCAGCCACGCATCCGCCACTGAACAAACGCATTCTGGCAATCGATCCTCAGTGGGATGGTAAATTCGATGTTGCCGACCAGACCGACCCACTAGGTAAGTCTAGTGGCGATAAAGATGCTGGCGCAAAGCCAGCTCTTTCGCGCGAGGAACTGGCGCAAAAAGTTGCCACCGTTGCGGTAGGTGCTGCGGTGGCCTCGATGGATTCGGTGGCGGCGGCTATCGATCAGATTGGCAATCCCAAACAAGAAACCATAGCTTACGCACGCACGCTGATCGCCGGGTTGCCCGATGTTGTTGCTTGGGCTGCGCGTGAACCCTATGGCGCACGCGCAGTTATCTATTCGCTGCTGCTTGATTCGCAGCAAGAAGTTCGCGAGAGACAGCTAGCGCATTTACAGCAGCATGCCGATGCTGATGTCTTGGTGTTAACGCACAAGCTAGCACCACAGACGCATAGCCTAGATATTAAATATCGTTTGCCGCTGATTGATATCGCCATCCCGGCACTAAAACAGTTGTCGCTGGCTCAATACCAAGCTTTTAGAGATAACCTGAACGTATTGATTGAAGCGGATTCTAGGGTCGATTTGCTGGAATGGTCGTTACAGAAAATTCTGCTTGGCCACTTGGATGACCACTTCTTCAAGCCCGCGCGCATAAAAACGCGCTATGCCCATATCGGTCAGCTTAGGCAGGAAGTGCAGCTAATCCTCTCGGTATTAGCCAATGCAGGTCAGCAAGATCAAAAAGATATCGAAGCGGCGTTTAGTGCAGCGACGAACGCACTGAAAATTACCGGACTGGAATTGTTGGAAAAAAATTCCGCCCGCTTTTCCGATTTGGATCGCGCCTTGCAACATGCCGAAAAACTCAGCCCGCAAGCCAAGCTGCAACTGCTGAATGCCTGTGTCGCGGCTATTGTCCGTGATCAGGAAGTATCTCCGATTGAAATCGAGTTACTGCGCGCCTTTGCAGATACTCTCGGTTGTCCGATCCCGCCGATAGTCCTGTCGCCTAAATAAGTGGGGTCAAAATAAGTGGGAATAAGTGGGGTCAGATCACACTTTTAGCTGGTATTTTCTGGGCCCACCCTAGCTCTGCTTAATTTGTTAAAATAACACCCTGTCTATTTCAAGGAAGAAATCATGGCACGTTTACCTTGTTTCTGCCCCGTGGGTGTTCCTCAACATCTAATTCAATGGGGCAACAATCGTCAAGCTTGCTTAGGCAACGACAAAGACTTTTCTGCCTACGCTTATTGGCATGATGAGTACGCTCAGAAATTTTCTGTTGATATCCATGCTTGGGTATTTATGACAAACCATGCGTCACCTTCTGGTGACGCCTCAAAGCGTTGATGGCGTATCGATGTTGATGCAGGCTTTAGGGCGTCGATACGTGCGCTACTTCAATTTTACTTATCGGCGCACGGGTACGTTATGGGAAGGACGATTTAAGTCGTCCTTGGTTCAAAGCGAAGAGTATCTATTGGCCTGCCAGCGATACATTGAATTGAATCCGGTACGCGCAAATATGGCGGCAGATCCAGCAGACTATGTTTGGTCGAGCTACCGATGCAATGGGCTCAGAACGGAAGCGAAGATGTGGACGCCACATCCTGAGTATCTCAATTTGGGTGATTCCAATTCGGACCGGCAAGAAGCTTATCGAAGCTTGTTTTCTACGCATGTTGATGGCCCGCTACTTAAGTCAATTCGGGAAGCGGTGAATAAAGGCATGGCGCTTGGAAGTGATCGATTTAAAGATGAGATTGAGGCGCTGCATGGAAGAAGAGTGAGGCCTGCCCATATTGGCAGACCTCGCAGTGAAAAAGTGTGATCTGACCCCACTTAAAGAATCAAAAGCCCTCAACAAATTCCTCAGTAAGATCTTCACAGGCATAAGGATCAAAGGCCGCTGGAGTTCTAGCAACCGTAGCTCCACCGCTGTAGGGCTCTTCCAAGTATTCAGGATCGGTAATGGTATAGCTGAGCACTAGTGACTGACCATCTTCACTAAGCGTATGGCGCTCTATTGTGTGCATATTTCCACCGTGCCTTACGCCAACTCGCGAGCCTTCCAGCCAACCGGGTACAAAACCCACCGTATCTATCACTAGGGTATTGCCTTCCCATTTGCCGATGGAATGGCCACTGCTACTTGGGGCTATATTTTCCGGATGAGAATCTATGTCCAGATGAATAGTGCGCACCAGATCCATAAAGCCGTAGGTCAGTACAACTTTGTCGTCGGTCTGGGTGATAGTGTTGATATGTTCGTCGAAGGTCCAGTCATGGAAGATATTAGTAACTTCACAGACAAATCGTGGATTCATCTCGCGATCAAATCCGACGGTCTCGGAGGAGTTTAATGCGGTAGGCATATATGGATTGCCGCCGCCTCTTGGCGCTCCGGGAGCTCTGCGTGCGCGCTCCCAGTTGCCATTGATGTTCGGCGTCCCGGGAGCCAGCTGCACTTCTGCAACTACTGCCGTAGCCGCTACCACTTCGATGGTTTCGTTACGCTGAACTACCTGTCCGCTATCGAAGGCGATGTTGTCGACGTAGCAACCATGCTCTTCGCGACGAGCCTGAGAGCCATTGATAACGATGCCGGTTCCTGGTGAAAACATTTCTTCGGTCCAGCCATTCTTTTTAAGCAGGCTGCCTGCACGCATTTCACAGCGCCATTCATCTATTCCGCCGGCGGCGTTAGTAACGTCGAAGTAGACGTAGGCATGTGGATTTACCAACCTAACATCCTTAACCACTCCGGTGACTTCGATTTTGGACTCATGGTCAAACTGGCCATTGCTGCCGTGGTGAGCAATGGCTGTGGTGCTTAAGCTTGTTGCTATTAGGGCGACAGATGCCGCTATAGGTAATTTCATTTTCTCTCCCCAGGAAAAATATCATTTTTGAACAACGCAGAAGGTTAGCATGAGTCGATTTTCGGCCAATCGAGAAGGGCGCAAACTTTGCAATTCTCTACAATGTTTCCACTAAGGCACATTAGTAGGTATCTTCTAGGGGACAGGCACTTCGCGTTGCCTTACTTCGTCATGAAAGGGTATCTAAGATAAAACGGTCATGAAAAAAATAGATATATCTGAGATGCAGTTGCTCAAAGAAATTAACCAATTGGCTTTGCGGATCAACGGCGCCCCAGTGGATGATAGTCATACTGAGCAACATAACAGGAGCCTGGGATTATTTTCTCGGGCTGTGGGTCTAACCCATGACGCTCTGTGGGATTGAAACCTAAAGACAGATGAGGTCTATTGCTCGCCAGGCCTGAAAAGTATGTTCGGCTATGAAGAGCACGAACTTAAAAACAAAGTTGGTACATGGCTAAGCCTTATTCATGCTGACGATAAAGAAAGGGTCTTGACCCAAACACGAGATTACCTAGCCGGCCGTATCGATTCCTTGGAAGTTGAATTGCGTATGCACCACAAAAGTGGCGCAGAGGTTTTTGTTCTATCCCGCGCCTTTCTGGTCGACCCCGATTCCGACGGCAAGCCAACGCATATGACGGGTACTCATGTCGATATAACCGAGGGCAAAAGGCAGGAGTCTTTTGACCAAAAGAGTACGAAAATTTTGAAAATGATAGCGATGGGGAATCCGGCATCTGAAATCTATGATGCGATAGCGCTAATGTATGAAGAACGTCATCCGGGACTGCGCTGCTCGACGCTCGAATTATACGACAACCTGCTGCTGCACGGCGGCGCACCAAGCTTACCAACGGAATACTGTGATGACGTGAATGGTTTGGAATATGGCCCCGAAGTCGGCTCATGTGGCGCATCGACCTATACGGGAAAGCGCGTTTTAGTTGATGATATTGAAACAGACCCTAAATGGAAAAAGCTAAAGAAATACGCGCTTCCCCATGGGCTGAGAAGCTGCTGGTCTGAGCCGATTAAGAGTTCTTCGGGGCAGGTATTAGGTGCCTTTGGCATGTACTACAACGATCCGGGGTTGCCCAGTGATCGTGAATCCGATGACCTCGAATCTGCCGCTAGACTTGCCAGTATCGTAATGGAGCGAGACCAGTCGCAAAAACGTATCCGCAAATTGGCCTATACCGATGGTCTAACCGGGCTAGGTAGCCGAGCGTATTTTTATCAAAATCTTGAAGTGCTTATTAAAAAATGTGAACACCAGGGCAGCAGGTTTTGGTTGCTCTACGTTGATATAGACGGGTTCAAAGTGGTAAATGACAGCTCAGGACATGATGTTGGCGATAGGCTGCTTAAGGAAATAGCGGGACGTCTGTCTGCTGTCAGCCGCGAGATTGATTTTGTCGCCCGGCTTAGTGGCGATGAGTTCTGTATTCTAATTCCAGATACTGATGAATATACTCAAGCTGATTTAGCGCAGCGCTACTTGGACGCAGTATCTCGGCCTATCGAGCTATGCAGTAAGTAGAGGTCTGACGCGAAGATTTGGAGCGATAAAACCACCGCGTGTTTTATTGGTTGAACTGGCGTCTGGATCAATCATTGGCATATCTGCAACGCTTGCGATAGAGCAGTTGATTACGAAGCTAAAAGGCTCAGGTACGATTATCAAGCTCATTGATCAAAATAAAGGCTCGCGTAGTGAGTTTAGCCAACTCGGGATGCTGGATTTAATAGGTGAAAAAAATTGCATGAGTGATTTTAGAGAAGCAGTAGATTCCGTCGAGAGATCACGCATATTGTGATAAGTGTTACCTGGTATAACTAAGTGATAAATATGCCCGATGCATGAGCGCGCAGTAATAGCTACTGCTTTTGTTACGCTTCCCAATCCGGCTAATACCTGTAATAAAAGTCGTAACAAAGTTAAATGCCGAAATTCAAAGGGCTTATGTAACATGTTGCGACGAGCATCAATTAGATTTGGCTTCTTCTTTAAGCTTAGCCCTAATATCCGTTAGTACCGCGCCAAAACGGTTGTGGCCGAAGGTATCTCGGCCACAACCCCAGAAGTAATCGTAGTTGCTGGTATCCAGGATTTTTTGGTCGCCAGTAGCCAGTAAGGCTTCGGCAACTTCAGGAAAGGTTTTGCACTTGGTATACATGCCGCGTGTCATATATACCTCGCGCTCCGATTTCCAATTCTTACGCTTTCTTTTCCATCTAGCTTCGCCGAGCTTTTTTGATGCTCTAGGATGTTCCGCGGTTCGAATCTTGTCTCTATAAGGTCCCTCTTCGTATTTCATTGCCTGCACATAATGCTCAACTGACGGCCACTTTAGGTCCTCTATAAATATGGTGTGTTTGGACCAGCTCGAAAGAAGCGAATTGGTGTCCATATGACTTACATCGAATCGTGGTAACCCAGTTTTTCCAGAGAACATTTTGTGACGTTTTTGAAGGCTAGTGGATAGACGAGATAGTTTAGCTTGATCCGGCTGGTATTATTTGAACTTTGAGGGCAATTGACGACATATTTGTCCTATACTTCAGAAAAATGATCCTTTCAGGGTCATCACGCTATGGGGGCGTATGAGTTTCGCATTGGCAGCAATAACCTTTGGGCTAGTCGCTGGATTAAACCCCGGGCCGCTAGGCGTTTACGTTATCCATCAAACGATGTCTAAGGGTTACCTTCATGGCCTAGTAGCTAGTTGCACGCCCTTTTTGACCGATCTACCAATCCTCATATTGGTTGTATTGCTAACGGTTAAGATCGGTGAGCAAGCTTGGTTTGTTTCAGCCGTATCTTTTGCCGGAGCTGCTTATTTAGCGCGCCTGGCTTACCGGATGTTTAAGTCTTCTGACCGGATTGACCCCAGTCAGGGCGAGGGACAAAAAATTGATTGGCTCACTGGTGTGAAGATGAACTTTCTTAACCCGGTGCCCTATATTTTTTGGGGGCCGTCGGAGGCGCATACATAGTTTCAGGCACTGTGTTTGAAGCCTGTGTATTTGTTACCTGCATGCTAGTTGTTCTTTGTGCCACGAAGTTTTTTGTCTCGGTTGCTGTCAGACTTCTCGGCAATAAATTCAGTCCAAAATATTATTCTAGACTGCTGAAAGGCCTGTCCTTTCCTATGCTTTTTTTTCAGCGCAACCCTTGCTGTAAACGGAGTAAGAGTTTTTTGGTAGATGACTTTAAAGTTATCGGATTAGGGTGGTGGAGAAAAGATTAGAGTGGCATATATTTGGCTCCTTTCGGCCCAATCAGTTTTTCGCCTCTTTTCACTTGGGCACTCTGCCGGAGTAATTGATTTCCTTACAAAAGTTTCGATAATTAGCGTAGTTAGTAAAAAGCTTTGTATTTGAAGTTCAGGTTATACCTATTTGATTTCGCGCATGGTATTGAAGTGAAATATGACTTTCGGGTGGCGAATAATAAACCCATCCACCATTTATGGCGCACTTAGGTGCGCCTTTTTTGTTTTGAATGAGTTTGAGTTTGCTGACCCTCTTTTGTCGCAGCCTATCTTCCAAGTGAGTTTTGAGCGTATTCTTTGTTAGATTGGGTATTAAGGTACTATTTTGGTATGAGCCACATAGAGAAATTGGCGAAATAAAACAAAAAATTTATTGGTGAAAAATTGGAGGCTAAGTGAAAAATCAAAAATTTAAGTTGGCGTTGTTAAGTATCCTGGGAACTTTAGTGGCTTGCGGCGGCGGAACGCTGGATGAATCAGAAAGCGTTGCTGCTCCGGTAGCGGGTTTTACTCAAGCGAATTTGAAACGGCCCAATATCCTACTAATTGTCGCTGACGACCTGGGTTATACCGATCTGGGTGTTTACGGCAGCGAAATCAATACGCCTAACCTTGATCAGCTAGCCAATGACGGTCTGATTCTGACGGATTTTCACAATCAGGCGGTTTGCGCGCCTACGAGAGCGGCGATTCTTTCTGGTACAGATAATCATAACGCTGGCGGCGCTATGCATCAGGCCCCCAACCAAAGAGATGTTGCGGGTTATGAGTCCTATCTAAACGAAGATGTAGTCGCGTTCCCGGCGCTATTGAAGCAGTCGGGGTACAACACCTATTGGGCCGGAAAATGGCATTTGGGCAATGAGTTTCATCAAATACCAAATGCACGAGGATTCGATCGTTCTTTTGCGCTTATGGAGGGGTTTGCTAGTCACTACTCTGACGCTACTCGTGCTAGCCCTAACGTTATTGCCGAATATTTTGAAGACGGTAATTTGGTAGAGAGCTTGCCAACGGATTTTTATTCAACAGATTTCTATACCGATTACATAATCGATGCTATTGATAAGGACAGTGCTAGTGGCGATCCTTGGTTTGCTTTCTTGGGCTACACAGCGCCCCACTGGCCACTGCAAGCGCCGGATGCGGAAGTTGCTAAGTACAAGGGCTTTTACGATGAAGGTTATGAAATACTGCGAGACAACCGTATTGCCAGCGGCAAAGAACTGGGTGTAATCCCTGAAGAGGCGGCGATGTACCCGCGTTTGGAAGTAGTAGCAGCCTGGGATTCGTTATCGGATGAAGAGAAAGCCATCTCCTCAAAAGAAATGGAAATTTACGCGGCCATGGTTGATGTTCTCGATCAGAATGTTGGGCGGCTTATCGATCACTTGAAAGCAACGGGCCAATACGAGAATACCTTTATTGTGTTTATTTCGGACAACGGGGCAGAAGGGCTGAATCGCGGCGGCAATGGCTGGGATAACAGTTTGGATAATATGGGGCGTGTTAACTCCTATATTTCCTATGGCCCTGAATGGGCCGCTGCCGGCGTTGGAGTTATGAGGTACTTTAAGTCCCTGAGTTCTGATGGTGGCACACGCGGTCCTGCCTTTATTCACTATCCAGAGGTTAGTAAAAAAGGCGAGATTAGCAATGCCTTTACCTCAGTGGTTGATTTGGCGCCGACATTCTTGGAGCTCGCTGGTGCAGAGCATCCAGAATTTGGATACAACGGCCGACCAATACAGCCGCATATAGGCAAGTCATTGCTGCCACTAGCTTTGGGCGATGCCGACTCGGTTCGACCGGATGACTTTGTGTTTGGTTGGGAAGTCTTTGGCCATTTGGCCATCCGCAAAGGGGATTGGAAGCTTTTGCGGTTAACGTCAACGCCTTCTGAAGCGCGCCAGCCTTTGGCCGAACGCGCAGATCAGTGGGAGCTATTTGATATGCGAATTGATCCCGGCGAAACCAATGATCTTTCGGCGGAGTTTCCAGCCAAGGTTGCTGAACTACAGGAAGCTTGGGCTGAATACAGTTCGGCCAATGGTTTAATAGTGCCGGTGCTTGATTAGAAGTTCTTTCAATTGAGTTTATGCAAGCGAGGTCGTCTAGGTACTGCAGTCGCTTAATTTTTAATTAATTTTCTAGGGACATTGGGGGATGTTCGGTAGACTGTGCATCGGGTTAAAAATATCGAAATTATGCATAAGTACTGTGTGTAAATAGTTTTAAATTCTTGGGAACAAATAATGGTTAAAAATCAATTTGCTTTGGCACTGATTTGTGCTTTTGCGTTCTTTCTTGTTGCTTGTGATAGCGGCTCTGAAATGGACTCTCATAACGACAGTTCTGCCGATGATCATGTCGATGGTATGCAAACTGAAGTTGAAATGGCTGCAGTCGCAGCGGCATCTCGACCCAATATATTGTTGATTGTTGCAGACGATCTCGGCTACACGGATCTGGGTGTTTACGGTGGTGAAATTGAAACGCCAATTCTGGATCAGCTAGCCAGAGAGGGCCTAATCCTCACTGACTTCCATAACCAAGCGGTTTGCGCGCCAACAAGAGCGTCCATTCTTTCTGGAACTGACAATAGAAATGCGGGCGGTGCAATGCACCAAACCCCTAATCAGATAGATGTGCCTGGGTACGAGTCTCACCTGAGTCGCGACGTTGTGGCCTTTCCAGATCTTCTTAGTCAAAGTGGCTACGACACTTACTATATTGGCAAATGGCATTTGGGCTCAGAGCCAGATTTAACGCCAGATGCTCGCGGTTTTGATCGTTCTTTTGCACTCATGGAAGGCTTCGCCAGTCACTTTTCCGATGCGGCGCGAACTGCTCCAGACAACTTTGGCGCCTATTACGAAGACGGGAATCTTATTGAGAACCTGCCAGAGGATTTTTTCTCAACGGATTTCTATACGGATTATCTTATTGACGCCATTGACGCCGACGCGGTAAATGACAAACCTTGGTTTGCATTTTTAGGTTACACCGCACCTCATTGGCCTCTGCAGGCTCCAGAAGACTACATTGATAAGTATGAAGGCCGCTACGACGAAGGTTACGAAGTTCTGCGCGAGCAACGAATTGCCGCCGGTAAAGAACTAGGCGTTATTCCTCAAGAAGCAGAGATGTATCCGCGCTATGAAGTGGTGCCTGCTTGGGATGAACTGTCTGAAGAAGAAAAAGCGGTAGCCTCTCGAGAAATGGAACTCTACTCAGCCATGGTTGATGGCGTCGATCAAAATGTTGGTCGCCTTATAGATCACCTCAAGGCGACAGGCGAATACGAAAATACCCTAATCGTGTTTATTTCCGATAATGGTGCCGAAGGTTCACAACGCGATTTTGGTGGAACCGGTTGGGATAACAGCTTAGAAAATATGGGTCGCATGCACTCTTATATTTACTACGGCGAGAGGTGGGCTCAGGCAGGAGTAGGTGTCGGGCGATATCACAAATCTTATAGTTCTGAGGGCGGAACTCATGGCCCGGCTTTTATTCACTACCCGGAGTTAACCAAAACGGGTCAGATGAGCGATGAGTTTATTTCCGTTGTTGATTTTGCGCCAACCTTTTTAGAATTGGCTGGTGCCACTGATCTCACCACGGGAAGCAACGGCACGCCTCTGCAAGAGCTGCAAGGTTATTCCCTTTTGCCATTCCTACTTGGCGATGATACTCAGGTACGTCCGGATGATTTCACCTTTGGCTGGGAAATTTTTGGACACAGAGCAATCCGCAAAGGAGATTGGAAATTACTTTGGTTAACCTCAACGCCAGCTGAGTGGCTTCAAGGAACGCCAGAACGCGCTGATCATTGGGGGTTGTACGACATCTCGGTTGATCCAGGTGAAATGAATGATCTTTCCGCATCGGAACCCGAAATTGTGGCTGATCTTCTAATAGCTTGGGATCAATACGTGGCAGATAACGGTATCGTATTACCGGTTCGCGAATAATATTTTTTCTACCTATCAAAATCTAATCGGGCCATTTGTTGGTCCGTTTTTTTTTACAATAATCGTTACTAAATTTCTTGGAAGGGCCACTTAGATAGATTATGGAAATTAGACAGTTAAGACACTTTGTTGCGGCAGCTGAGGCTGGCAACTTACGCAAAGCTAGTGAGAGTATGAATATAACCCATCCTGCGCTAAGTATGAGCATAAAGAACCTAGAGACTAACCTTGGTGTGAAACTTTTGGACAAAGGGCGCAGTGGTGTAGAAATGACCTATGCAGGGCAGCAATTTCTGAAGTCTGCACATTCTTTGCTGCGGCAGATAGATGACTTGCAGGCATCGATGAAGGGAAACGAAGACAGTCCCACAGGAAAGGTGCGCCTTGGCATTCCTTATGGGCTTAATAACTCGCTTGCAGCCCCGTTTTTTAAGATATTGTCTGAAAAGTTTCCCGGCATTGATCTCGAAATCGAGGAGGGCAATACCACTAGTTTAGGCAAGCTTTACGAAAGTGGCTCGATTGATCTAATGATCAACTACGATGTGGTTGAGAAAATGGATCGAAAATGCGAACCCCTTTATGAAGAAAAACTCTATTTTGTTTCTGCCTATGATCCGGTCTTAAAGGATATTGAAGAAATGGATCTAAAAGACTTGTCCGACCTTCCCATTGTTTGTAGTCCTGGCACAAACGCCATGCGTACAACTTTAGAAAGGTATGCCTTTGAGCATAAGGTGCGGTTTAACTTTTTACCGGACTTCCAGTCCGCACACGCCAGCATAAAAATTGCTGAAGCCGGTTTGGCTAATACCATTTCTCCCTGGGACGAAGTTCAGGATCAAGTGAGCGCAAAAATGGTTACTGCTCGACGCATAGAAAATCCATCAATCAACAGAACTATATGTCTAATTTCTTCCCTAAGAGGAATGCCATCGCGGGCTGTTGGTATAGTGGTCGGAGTTATAAAAGAAGCAATGGAGCTTGCCAGAAAAGAAGACCGGCTGCGGGGCGAACCCGTGGTGGATAAGGTTTAGACAATATCCAAAATATTAGATGGTAGATCTAACCACAATGAAGAGAGACCACTTTCCCCAACTCATCACATCACTACCGCAGTTCACCGGCCCATTCGATGCGTTTAAGCTGGGTGCAAATGGGTGTGACGTCCTGTTCGCATCCTATCCAGCGGGGACCAAGGTTGAGCCGCACGACCATCCGACAGAGAATTGTGGGGTAATTACAGCCGGTGAACTAATATTGATCGTCGATGGGGAGGAGGCCCGTTACAGCGTAGGCCAGTGGTACTACTTAAAGCCCGGACAAACACATGCGGCGCGGTTCGAGATCGAGACTTCTGAGGTCGAGTTCTGGTTTGATGCCAGTGGCGAACCGGCCGTCTAAGCCTACGGCGGTGAAAACGCTGTCACCCTTTATGGTCGCATGATAACGTTTGACCAAGATTTAGGTTGAGCTCCAATCAAGAATCACTTTGCCACTTTGTCCAGACCTCATGGTCTCGAAACCTACCTCGAAATCATCAGCAGAGAATGAGTGCGTAATAATCTTGCTCACATCCAAACCATTTTGCAGCAATGCGATCATTTTGTACCAGGTCTCGAACATTTCGCGACCATATATGCCTTTGATAGTTATGGATTTAAATACGATATCGTTCCAATCCACTAGAGATTTTCCCGCGGGGATACCAAGCATAGCTATTTTGCCGCCAATGACTAATGATTTACTCATCTGATCAAAAGCGCTAGCAACACCACTCATCTCCAAGCCGATATCAAAACCCTCTTTTATGCCTAGGTTTTGCTGAACAGAAATTAGGTCGGTTTCAGCTACATTAACGGGAATAACATCGGTTACTTTTGAAGCGAGGTCTAAACGGTCCTGGTTAATATCAGTGATAACGACCTGCCGGGCACCAACATGTCTAGCGATTGCAGCGGCCATGATCCCAATTGGTCCAGCTCCAGTGATAAGGACATCTTCGCCGACTAGGTCAAACGACAGTGCCGTATGCACAGCGTTGCCCAAGGGATCAAGTAGGGCGCCAATATCATCGCTAATCTCATCTGGAAGCGGGATAACATTAAAGGCAGGCATGCGTAAATACTCAGCGAATGCGCCTTGCACATTCACTCCAATGCCGCGTGTTTCCGAATCATGATGGAAGCGACCGGCTCTACTTGCCCTGCTTTTATCGCCAACAAGGTGGCCTTCACCAGATACACGCTGACCTATAGAAAAGTTTTTAACTTCGTTGCCCACTGCGGCAATTTCGCCGGCAAATTCATGGCCCGTTATCAAGGGTACTGGGATTGTTTTTTGCGCCCAATCGTCCCAGTTCCAGATATGAATATCCGTGCCGCAAATGGCTGTCTTATTTATCTTAATAAGCACATCTTCAGGGCCAATTTCCGGGACGGGATGGTTCTCCATCCATAGGCCAATTTCAGGTTTTGCTTTGCATAAAGCTTTCATGTTGTTTGGCAATGCCCTGATCGTCATTAGATTGCTCCAACTCGCTTACCAGCAATTTCGAACGCTTTAAGTGCTCGTTCTAAATCTTCTCTAGTCAGCGCTGCCGTCATTTGAGTTCGAATACGTGCCATACCTTTAGGCACAACAGGAAAAAAGAAGCCCGCTACATATACGCCTTCTTTAAAAAGCTCTGAAGCTAGCTCCTGAGCCAATACCGCATCGCCTAACATGATGGGTACAATTGGATGCTCTCCTGAAAGTAGATCAAACCCAAGTCGTTGCAGCCCATCACGCCAAAATCGGGTGTTCTCAAAAAGGTGCGATCTCAGATCGTCTCCATGTTTTACCAATTCGAGCGCCGTCAAGCTTGCCGCAACAATGCTTGGTGCTAATGAATTGGAGAAAAGGTAAGGGCGAGCCCGTTGACGCAGCAAATCAATAATTGGCTTCGGTCCTGCAATGTAACCACCCATCGCGCCACCAAGAGCCTTACCCAGGGTGCCTGTCAGGATGTGCACATCGTCGTCCACCTCAAAATGTGCATGAGTTCCCCGCCCTTGCGGACCTACAATGCCAGTTGCATGGCAATCATCAACCATGACTACGGCGTTGTAGTGTTTTGCCAATGCTGTGATTTCAGGTAGTTTTGCAAAGGTGCCATCCATAGAGAAAACACCGTCGGTGGCGATCATAATGAAACGGGCCCCTTCGTCCGTCGCTTTTTTCAAGCATGACTCTAGCTCTTCCATATTAGAGTGTGCATACCGATAACGTCGTGCTTTGCACAATCGTATGCCGTCAATAATAGAAGCGTGATTCAACGAATCTGAGATGATCGCGTCGTCGGCACTTAACAACGGCTCAAAAACTCCACCGTTCGCATCAAAGCATGCGGCGAATAGAATCGAATCTTCCTTTCCTAGAAAGTCGGCCAGATCGAGCTCAAGTTGTTTATGAATGTCTTGTGTGCCGCAGATAAAACGAACACTGGCCATGCCGTAACCACGATTATCTAATGCGGCTTTTGCTGCATCAATTAATTCCGGATTGTCCGATAAGCCGAGATAATTGTTGGCGCAAAGGTTTAAAACTGACTCGGCATTCGATGCGGCGCTACCAACCTTAATATTGGCAGATTGAGGTGAGGCAATGGCCTTTTCTTGTTTATAAAGGCCATCACTTTTGATTGATTCAAGCGTATTGTTAATATGCTCTATAAATGACTTTGTCATAGCAGAAGAGTCTCCGGTGTGGTCATAGATCCTGCTTCAATCGCGCTCTTTCGACTTGAGTTAGCACGGCCAGCTCATCAAATACCAACCATTCTTCGGCTACTTTTCCATCAACAATACGGTATTGGCTTTCGCCCAGTATCAGCAACGGGGTGTTAGTGGCAGTGCCCCAAAGCGAACCGCCGTTATGGGTTCCCGCTAGTGTCCAGCGAACCGCTACGTGCTGGTCAGTGGTAATCATGGAATTACTACAAACATAGTCTATAGATACTTTGGCGTCGGCAATGCTGCCAAGAATTTCCATATAGAACTGGGCAATATCAGCTGCGCCTTCATAGTCGCTGCGAGCAGACGCGTGCAGTCGGGCATTTTCTGCGTAGAAGAGATTGCAGTCGCCCAGTAGTCGGGCGTTCCAAATGTTCTGCAAGCCTGCCGTTATAAATGGTTCCACTTCAGAGTTTGCATCTTTTGGGTAAGGAAGGTTGCTGCGATCTTGCTTTGAAACGCGCTCGTGCTCGCTGGATAGCCAGGTGGTAAAAACACCATTTGGGTCCAGAGGTTTTTTGGCTTGCTCTATGGCGTAGGCCTTTGGATCTGCGCCGAGTTGTTCGGCGAGCGAATAGTTGTCGCGCACTAGCCACTCTTCAATAACGCGGTTGTCTTTGCATATGCAATGAGCAATCACTTGAATCTGAGCTTTGTTCCCAGTGGCTTCACCAAATTCGCTTGGCCCCAAGTTGGTCATATTGGTGCATATAAGGTGGGAGGTATGGTATCCGTCCGTATCATTGCCACCCCAGATAATATTGTCTGCGTGCAAGGTTCTATCGGGAAAGCCGGAAAGCGTTTTAAGCGTATTCTGAGTAACCGTTTCGGCGCCCTCGAAATAGCCAGCAAGGGTATATACCGGGCAGTCTTCAGAATAGTAGTCGCGGCACAGGCCTACCTGTTTGCCTTCCCAGATTCGGTAGGTAATGCGCAATATGTAATCGATAATGCTGGTGAACTCTGGGTCAAATCCGGCCATATTGCCGGTTTGGTCAGAAGCGGGAGCGTTATCAAAGTGATTGGTCATGGTGTCTAAGGCCTTTAGTTTTATCAGTTTATCTTAGCGCTGGTAAAGAGTCTGTTCCAGTCGCTGGATTGAGCTTTTCGAAATGAATCCGAAGTCATAAATATATGGGAATGTAGCGCCATTTATATGGATATATTTTTAGGGTGTCTTGTAAGTACTGGGTATTATACGACTATTTTGTAGCTTTAAAATGAATTCGAATGCAAAATGATGGAATATTTTCTGGAAATTTCTTATGTCTCTTAGTGTCTTTGACCTATTTAAGGTTGGAATTGGACCTTCAAGCTCCCATACAGTGGGCCCGATGCGTGCTGCGCGGCAATTCGCCGAGGCCCTTCAAGAAGAGCGATTATTAGAAAAAACCCTCCGCGTGAAAGCCGAGCTTTATGGTTCTCTCGGTGCGACAGGAGCGGGCCATGGTTCGCCAAAGGCCATAATCTTGGGTTTGGAAGGAGAGACGCCAGAGTCTGTAGCGGTCGAATCTATTGCTGCCCGAATATCTGAAGTACGCGAAAGCGGCAAGCTAAACCTTCTAGGTATGCATCAGCTGGAATTTTCCTATCGAAATGATTTGCTAATGCATCGTCAAGAGAGCCTTCCCTTTCACGCAAATGGAATGCGGTTCACTGCATATGATGAAAGCAGCGAAATTTATGCCAGAGTTTTTTACTCGGTCGGTGGCGGTTTTGTTGTGGATGAAAATGCTGAAGCCGAAAATCTAATATCTGAAGATAAAACGCCTCAGCCATATGCGTTTAGCAGTGGCGATGAGCTTTTGCAGCAGTGCGACCAATCAGGTCTTTCGATTAGCGCCTTAATGATGGAGAACGAAAAGGTCTGGCGCCCGGAAGAGCAGATAAATGCCGATCTACTTGAGCTTTGGCGAGTAATGGATAGTTGTATCGAAAAGGGCTATCGGAGCGAGGGCATTCTGCCTGGCGGTCTTAAAGTAAAACGTCGTGCTGCGCAGCTATATAGACAGCTTCGTGGTCAAAAAGGCAGTGTTGTTGAGGATCCTCTAAATGCATTGGATTGGGTTAGCCTCTATGCGCTTGCGGTAAATGAAGAGAATGCAGTGGGGGGTCGGTTGGTAACGGCGCCTACAAACGGAGCGGCGGGCATTATTCCGGCGGTGCTCAGATATTATCTGCATTTTTGTTCCGGCAACGCCGAGCGCGATGCCCCTAGGTTTCTGCTGACGGCTGGAGCGGTCGGTATTTTGTATAAAACTAATGCTTCCATAAGCGGGGCTGAAGTTGGCTGCCAAGGAGAGGTTGGCTCGGCATGTTCCATGGCCGCCGCCGCGCTAACTGAAGCTCTTGGTGGAAC
This sequence comes from uncultured Cellvibrionales bacterium, assembly GCA_913063225.1. Classification (GTDB taxonomy): domain Bacteria; phylum Pseudomonadota; class Gammaproteobacteria; order Pseudomonadales; family GM7GCV1; genus JABJGI01. Next base: position 8,413 of record CAJXYP010000007.1, on the reverse strand, counting down.
GCCTATGCAGGTAGAAAACGCTGCTGAGATAGCTATGGAGCATAATCTTGGTCTAACCTGTGACCCAGTAGGTGGTTTGGTGCAAGTGCCCTGTATAGAGCGCAATGCGATGGCGGCGGTAAAAGCAATTAGTGCTGCTCGAATGGCATTACGTGGAGACGGTAAGCATTATGTATCTCTGGATCAAGTGATTAAAACCATGCGAGATACCGGCAGGGATATGCAGGATAAGTATAAAGAAACATCGCGCGGCGGCTTAGCTATTAATGTAGTCGCTGTGCCGGTCAATATTATCGAGTGTTAGATGAACAATATTATTTTGATAGGCATGCCCGGAGCGGGCAAAAGCACCTTAGGTGTGCAGTTGGCGAAACAGCTCGGACTGGATTTTGTTGATACCGATGTGCTTATTCAGTTATCTGAAAGTGAGCTGCTTCACAATATATTGGAAAGCACTGGGTTCCTTAATTTACGCAGTATTGAGGAGCGAATCCTACTGGGCCTGAGTTTGCAGAATCATGTGATAGCTACTGGTGGAAGCGCCGTATATAGCGAAGCCGGCATGGCTAAGCTTAAAAGCCTTGGGCCTGTGATCCATCTTGATGTGCAGATGGAAGAGCTTCTTAGTCGTATTGGCGACTACAGTCAGCGAGGAATTGCCTCGGACCAGAGTCAAAGCTTTGCCGATATCTGTGCCGAGCGAATTCCCCTATATAGAAAGTACGCCGATATTGTTATCGATTGCGGCAGCAGGTCTCAGGCGGAAATATTGGATGAGCTTGCGGCTATTATCGAAAGCGGCGAAAAATAGGATGAAGCTAAGTTGTATTGCTTTGAGCTTGCTCGGATTACTGCTGTTGGCTGGATGCGCCGCGTATGAGTCTGAAGTGTATTACTCAGATCAAGAGGCTTCGGCGTCCGGCTATAGTTTTTCCTCACAAGGATCGACTGTCGATACCGATGGCATTCGGAGAGAGTTAGTTAATTACAACGTTGACGGGTTGACGCAATACGCTTTGATTCTTTGGCCTAGGGGACAAGCCCCCGAAGCTGGTTGGCCTCTGGTTATCTTTAATCACGGCTTTCACCCTGATCCGCCCAATCACGGCCGTATAGATGGTGAAGACGCTCGGCCCGGTGCTTATTACTGGGATTTGCCGCAGTCCTACGTTGCACAGGGTTATGTGGTGCTTGCACCAGACTATCGCGGACACAATGTCTCTGAAGGCTCGGATTTTGTTGAGATGGCAAATGCAGCAGCTTGGTATACACGAGATGTTGTTGCGGCCTATTACGCGGCCCTAAAATTGAAAGGCGTTGATGGAGATAGCTTCTATATGTCAGGTCACTCTATGGGTGGCGGCATCACGCAGCGAGCGGTTCAGGTATTGGGAAGCAAGTTAAAGGCGGCTGCAATTTGGTCTACCAGCTTCGAGGACCTTTGGCACTATGAGCGGGTCCCTGATCTGGATGTGCCGGTAATAATTCATCACGGCCGGGGCGATCAATCTACAGCGGTAGAAAATACGCTTTCTTATGTTGAGCAATTAGATGCGTATCAAAAGCCACACCAAGCGTTTATTTATGAAACCGATAATCACCTTTTTGGCCAAGATTTTTTTGATCAGGCCATTCTTAGAGATGTTAGCTGGTTTGAGCAGAATCGGTAAACAGATCTAATGAACTCAGATATATACCAACAAAATAAGGCCGTCGTTAAATCCCTGTGCGACGCCATGTACAACTTTGAGCAATCCGATGTTCGTGGAGTTTTAAAATCCAGGTTTCACCCGGACGCCAGGATACAGCTTTGCTATCCGTTTGAGGATTTAGATGGCCCGGAAGGTTTTTACAATGACGCCCTGGCGCCCTTACATGATGCAGTGCCAGATTTGGAGCGCCGCGATACCATCATAATGTCGGGAAAAACTGGCGACGGCGACTGGGTGGGATGCTGCGGATATTACACGGGTTTTTTTTCTAAGCCTTGGTTGGATATTCCGCCAACGGGTCATCAGTTTGCTATGCGTTTTCATGAGTTTTACCGGGTTCAGGATGGGCTGATTACCGAAGTGCAGGCTCTGTGGGATATTCCTGAAGTGATGATGCAGGCAGGGGTTTGGCCCATGGCGGTAAGTCTGGGCAGAGAATGGCAGGTGCCAGCTCCGGCAACTCAGGATGGCCTGAATCCTATATTGGGATCTGAGGAGCAATCGCGGGCAAGTATCAAACTGGTCGGTGATATGTGCGCCGGCTTGGGCGAATTTGCTGCCGGTGGCGTCGAAGCAATGGGTCTGGACAAGTACTGGCATCCCCGCTGCAGTTGGTACGGCCCGGCGGGAATAGGCAGTTGTCGCGGCATAGAAGGTTTTCGTAACTGGCATCAAATACCTTTCCTGAATGGCATGCCGAATCGTCAGGGCGATGCCAATGCAGGGCACTTTTTTAGTGAGGGCGAGTACGTCGCCTTTACTGCCTGGCCTGGAATGAGTGCAACCATATCTAACGACGGTTGGATGGGGATAGCGCCTGCGGGACAAAAGGTCACCATGCGCAGCCTGGATTTTTGGCGCTGTGAAAATGGCAAGATTCGCGAAAACTGGGTGTTGGTAGATCTGCTTAGCGTTTACGCGCAAATTGGTGTGGATGTCCTTGGTCGAATGCGCGAGTTAAATAAAGCGCGATACCCTTTTGGCAAGCTCGATCTATAGTTGAGCCCATTCATCATCCTGTTTAGTAATCTATTGATGGGGAATAATAGGCATCTCTGTTCGATAAATGACTTGCTTCAACGAAAAGCTTGATTCGATGTTAGCTACACAGGGAATAGTGGTAATTTTGTCCAGCAGAAATTGTTCATAGCCTTCCATGTCCGGCACTGACACCCGTAGAAAATAATCAGAGGTGCCAGTCATAAGGTAGCACTCCATAATTTCGGTGAAACCGATAATGCTCCGCTCAAACTCTTCTAGCGAGGGTCGTCCCTGGTTCTTAAGGCTCACAGTTGTAAATACGTTGATAGGAAGCCCAACCTTGGCTGGATCAAGAATACCCACATAGCGTTTTATAACGCCGCTTTTTTCGAGAGCTTTTACCCTCCGTAAACAGGGTGAGGGAGACAGGCCTACTTTATCTGCAAGTTCGGTATTGGATATTTTTCCGTTTGATTGTATGTGATGCAGTATTCGAGCATCTAGTCGGTCAAGTTTAACTTTTGGCATATTTGGCTCATTTTTTCGGTTTATTGAAATAAAGTGCTAAATATTAGATGTTATTAGACCTGTTTGGCAATCCCTGTTTTTTGCTGATGGATAGTATGTGACTTGAAATATTGGTCCGAAATAGGCGAAGTCAAAGTGAGTAGTGCGCTAAACGAATTCTTAGCAGAAGACAAACAAGAGTGGCTAGAGTCCATTGATAATATCTGCACATCCTTCGGTGACGATGCAGTTAAAGAATTACTTCGGATTATTCAGGATCATGCGTTAAGTAAGGGTATTCAGATTAGTGAAGCCACGTTAAATACGCCTTACACAAATACCATCCCTCTATCAGACCAGCCTAGTTATCCTGGTGATCTTGGTATGGAGAAGAAAATTGAAAATATCATTCGCTGGAACGCCATGGCGATGGTACTTCGGGCTCAGGATGAAGGTACTGGCGTTGGCGGGCATATCGCCACCTACGCTTCAGCGGCAACCATATTAGAAGTGGGATTCAATCATTTTTTCCGCGCTAGAACTGAAGACTACGGTGGAGATGTTGTGATGCCTCAGCCCCACGCGGCTCCGGGTATTTACGCAAGGGCATTTCTCGAAGGGCGATTATCTGAACAGCAGTTGTACAACTATCGCCGAGAACTCGGTGAGGGGGGTGGGCTCTCGTCTTATCCACATCCGAGATCAATGCCATCGTTTTGGCAAATGCCAAACGCCTCCATGGGACTGTCTACGCCTTCGGCAATCTATCAGGCGCGTTTTGCCAAATACCTTATTAACCGCAAACTGAAACAGGATTCCGGCGGGAAGTACTGGTGCTTTATAGGTGATGGTGAGGCGGATGAACCAGAAGTTCTAGGTACCATAAATATCGCATCTCGAGAAAGGCTCAACAATCTAGTGATGGTAGTTAACTGCAATCTTCAGCGATTGGACGGTCCAGTAAGAGGAAATGGCAAAGTCATTCAGGAGCTCGAAAGGTCCTTTCGCGGAGCGGATTGGAACGTTATCAAAGTAGTCTGGGGTTCCGGCTGGGATGTATTACTCGCTCAGGACGCGAAAGGTATTCTAAGAAAGCGCATGGATGATTGCCTAGATGGTGACTATCAGCGGTACTCGATTCTGCCTGGCGATGTTCAGCGGGAGCATTGGGTGGAGGGCAATCCCGAATTAGAAAAAATGATGAATTCACTGACGGATCAGGAATTGAAGTTAATTAAACGTGGTGGCCAAGATGTAAAAAAAATCTACGCCGCCTATCTGCGCGCCGCGCAAGAATCGAATAAACCCACGGTTATCTTGATAAAAACTGTTAAGGGTGATGGCATGGGGCCATCTGCGGAAGGTCGCAACAATGCGCATCAGAAAAAGAATTTCGCGCCAGAAGAACGAATTCAAATCGCCAAGAACTATGGCATACCTCTAAGCGAAGACGCTGCAGCAAGAGCAGATCTATATCGGCCGGCTGAAGACAGTGAAGAGCTGCGGTACTTGAAGCGGCATAGAAAGGCTTTGGGTGGCTACCTGCCGTCTCGAGAAGTTAAATGTCAGTCGATTCAAGCTCCGCCTTTGGAATTTTTCTCGGACATCTTCAAAGGTAGTGGAGAGCGAAAGGTCTCGACAACCATGGTTGCCGTGCGCATTTTGTCGAAGCTTCTTAAAGAAAAGGATATTGGCAAATACGTGGTGCCTATTGTGCCAGACGAGGCACGTACCTTTGGAATGGACGGACTATTCAGAGCCGCAGGTATCTATTCCCATGATGGACAAAACTATACGCCAGTTGATGCTGAGACTTTAACTCCCTATAAAGAAGCGAAAGACGGACAGATATTGCAAGAAGGCATCTGTGAGACAGGCGCTATCGCTTCCTTTATGGCAGCAGGAAGTGCGTATGCGGTACATGGACTGCCGATGATCCCCTTTTACATTTTTTACTCCATCTTTGGGTTTCAGCGCGTCGGGGACATGATATGGGGCTGTGGTGACATGATGTGTCGCGGGTTCTTACTCGGGGGCACTGCCGGCAGAACCACGCTAAATGGTGAAGGTTTGCAGCATCAAGATGGGCACTCTCATGTGCTTGCTAGCACGGTGCCTAATTTGGTGAGCTACGATCCAGCTTTTGGCTACGAACTAGCCATCATTATCCGAGATGGCATACGTCGAATGTATACGGAGCAAGAAGATGTTTTCTATTATCTGACGGTCTACAACGAAAACCATGTAATGCCCTCATTGCCGGACCATAAAAATATCGTCGAACGCATCCTTAAGGGCGGCTATTGCTATCGGTCATCGCGGCGAGATAAGGGTGAAGTAATCAACCTTTTATCCAGCGGCTCTATTATGCAGCAGATTATTTTAGCGGCTGACATTCTTGAGGAGCTTGAGTATCAGGTAAATATCTGGAGTATCACCAGCTTTTCTGAACTACATCGTGAGGCGGAGACCTTTGAACGGTGGAACAGGCTCAATCCAACAGGTCCACAACGTATTCCATTCGTAGCGACTCTCTTTGCGGAACATAAAGGCGTATTTGTTGCGGCCACAGACTTTATGAAGAGTGTGGCGTCTAGCATTGCACCCTGGATACCGGGCCGCTATGAAGTGCTCGGTACTGACGGTTATGGACTGAGTGAATCAAGAGAAAACTTGCGCGATTTTTTCGAAGTTAGCGCGGCATATATTGCACAGGCAGCTATTTCTGCTTTGTACAGAGAGGGTCGAATAAATGCAGAGGTAGTTGGTGAGCAATGCGCTTCCTTAGATATCGACAATAAAAAGCGCGAACCGCGCACTCGGACATAGGAATGGAAATGAAAAAGTTACTGAAAATCCCCCCTTTGAGTGAAAGCGATGAAAGTATTCGGGGCTCGGTTCTAGATATTCCCATAAGCGTCGGTGATGTTGTGAATGTTGGTGACACACTGTTAGAGATAGAAATCGAAAAAGTTACCCTGGAGGTTCCTGCTGAGCAAGCGGGAACCATAATCGACATTTCAGTAAAAGTTGGTGACGAGGTTTCTCAGGGTGTGCCCTTTGCGACTATAGAAGAATAAATCTTCCGAAGTACTTCTGAGAGCAATATCACAAGAAAACCGAAAATAGATTCGCGCTGAGGCAAACTTTTTCGACCAAGTGGTTAAATAGCCGACATATGATATATATCCCTAAGTTAGAAAAATGGGCATTAAGAGATGAGTGACACATATACAAATATCACACCCGGCAATCGATTTCGCAAAGCACTGGAAGACAACGCGCCGTTACAAATCGTAGGAGCTATAAACGCTTACACAGCTGTAATGGCTGAGAAAATTGGCCACAAATGTCTCTACCTTTCTGGAGGGGGAGTCGCCAATGCATCTTATGGGATTCCGGACTTGGGCATGACCTCCTTAAACGATGTTCTCGAGGATGTCCGGCGCGTTGGCTCAGCAACCAGTCTGCCATTACTTGTTGATATCGATACTGGATGGGGTGGTGCTTTCAATATTGCCAAAACCATAAAGAATGTTATTAGTTCTGGTGCTGCGGCGGCGCATATCGAAGATCAAGTTGCTCAAAAGCGCTGTGGACATCGCCCAAATAAAGAATGTGTTTCCAAAGAAGAAATGTGCGACCGAATTAAGGCTGCTGCCGACGCAAAGGTTGATAGCAGTTTCTTCCTTATGGCACGTACCGATGCTTTTGCCACAGAGGGATTGAACAGCGCAATTGAGCGAGCGCAGTCCTACGTAGAAGCGGGAGCGGACGGAATTTTTGCAGAGGCTGTAACAGAGCAATCACATTACGAAGCATTTCGTGAAGCTGTCGACGTACCAATATTGGCGAATATGACAGAGTTTGGAAAAACGCCACTTTATAACCGAGATGATTTAGGTCGCTGGGGTGTCGACATGGTTCTTTATCCTCTGTCAGCGTTTCGAGTGATGAATAAAGCGGCTGAAAATCTATATCGAGTATTACTAGCGGAAGGAGACCAGAGTCGGTTGGTCGAAGAGATGCAAACGCGAGAGGAGCTTTACGACTATCTCGATTATCACAGCTACGAGCAGAAATTAGACGACTTATTTAGTAAAGAAGACGGCTCATAACATTTAATTTACTTGGAGAAATATATGGCTCAGAAGAAGCTAGAAGGTGCAGGCTTGCGTGGGCAAGTCGCAGGCAAAAGTGCGATTTGTACCGTGGCGTCTCAGGGTCATGCTGGGCTTACCTACTATGGTTATGAGGTCGAAGATCTGGCTGAGCATTGCGAGTTTGAGGAAGTAGCGTGGCTTCTACTAAAGGGTGAATTGCCTACTAGGGCCGAGTTAGCCGACTATAAGAGAACGCTCGCTAGTTTGAGGGAGTTGCCGCAAGAGCTAATAGAGGTTCTGGAGCGAATTCCTGCATCAGCCCACCCAATGGATGTGCTACGCACGGGCGTTTCTATGCTCGGAAATTTGGAAACGGAAAGTGATTTTAGTCAGCAGGAAAGCCAAGCTGATCGCCTATTAGCGGCTTTGCCGGGAATCGTTTGTTATTGGTATCGGTACAGTCATGATGGTGTTCGGGTTGATATCAATACCGGCGCTAATTCCATTGGTGGGCATTTTCTAGCGCTGTTGCATGATAGCGCTCCGAGTGCGCTTCATGAGCGGGTGATGCATATCTCTCTAATTCTCTATGCAGAGCACGAATTCAATGCTTCAACCTTCACCGCGCGGGTTTGCGCTTCTACGCTATCGGACTATCACAGCTGCATCACCGGTGCGATTGGTAGCCTCCGCGGACCGTTGCACGGTGGTGCTAACGAAGCCGCAATGGAAATGATAGAGGGCTGGACCTCGGCAGATGAAGCAGAGCGCGAAATACTGGGTATGCTTGCCCGCAAAGAAAAAATTATGGGTTTTGGTCACGCGGTTTATACAGATTCAGATCCGCGCAATGAAGTTATCAAACCTTGGTCAAAAAAACTGGCGGCAGAATTTGGCGATGACCAGCTTTATGTCGTTTCAGAACGCTGTGAAGCCGTAATGTGGCGCGAGAAAAAGTTATTCTGTAATGCAGATTTTTTCCATGCTTCGGCATATCACTATATGAACATTGCTACAAAACTGTTTACGCCTATATTTGTGATATCCAGAACTGCGGGCTGGTCAGCTCATGTCTTTGAGCAGCGTTCAGACAATAGAATTATACGACCT
>CAJXYP010000006.1 GCA_913063225.1 uncultured Cellvibrionales bacterium | reverse complement strand
GACGGCATACGAGATCTAGTACGGTCTCGTGGGCTCGGAGATGTGTATAAGAGACAGGGGCCAGAAGGCCGTCCTGTGCTCCCGATCGAGCAGCGTTAGGTCCACCTTAGGAAAATAGAAGCACATGAATGACAACGCAGAAATAAATAGCCGGCCCGACTACGATCTGGTAATTCAGGATATTGCTGATTACGTGCGGAGCTATCAAATTCAATCAGAGGAAGCGCTGGAAATAGCACGTAATTGCCTAATGGATACACTAGGCTGCGGTTTATTGGCGCTCAATTTTCCCGAGTGCACCAAGCATTTGGGTCCACTTGTTGAAGGCACTTTGGTTCCTAACGGGGCAAGGGTTCCTGGCACAAGCTACGTTCTCGACCCAGTAAAAGCCGCTTGGGATATTGGTGCCACTATTCGCTGGCTCGATTTTAACGATACTTGGCTTGCTGCCGAGTGGGGGCATCCGTCAGATAACCTTGGAGCTATTTTGGCGGTTGCCGACTACCTGTCTCAGGTTCAAGTGGCAAATGGTGAAGAACCACTGACCATGGACCTGGTTCTCGAAGCGATGATAAAGGCGCATGAGATTCAAGGTTGTCTCGCTCTAGAAAATAGCTTTAATCGAGTTGGCCTCGATCATGTGTTACTAGTTAAGCTTGCATCAACAGCTGTTGTGGCCGATATGATGGGCGCTAACAGGGAGCAGCTTCTTTCCGCGATATCTCATGCACTAGCTGATGGGCAATCGCTTCGTACCTATCGGCATGCTCCAAATACTGGTTCGCGGAAATCCTGGGCCGCAGGAGATGCAACATCACGAGCTGTTCGTTTGGCTGATATCGCGCTTCGTGGAGAGATGGGGATTCCTGGAGCGCTTAGCGCACCGACATGGGGTTTTTACGATGTATTGTTTAACAAGACCAACGCGGATCAGCAATTAAAGTCTAAAGAGAACAGGTCTTTTCGGTTTCAACGTGACTATGGTTCCTATGTTATGGAAAACGTGCTTTTCAAAATATCTTTTCCGGCTGAATTCCATTCCCAAACGGCCTGTGAATGCGCGGTTATACTTCACCCAGAGGTAAAATATCGCATTGATAAAATCGAAAAAATTGTGATCACCACCCATAAATCGGCTATTCGAATTATTTCCAAAGTTGGCCCATTGGCGAACCCTGCCGATCGCGACCACTGCCTGCAATACATGGTCGCGGTGCCACTTATTTTTGGTGACCTTACTGCCAGCCATTACGAAGACAGCTTCCACGCTACGAACCCATTAATTGACGAGCTGCGCGATAAGATGGAAATTGTTGAAGATAAAAGATACAGCGATGATTATCACGACCCTGAAAAACGCTCGATTGCCAATGCCATGCAGGTGTTTTTTCAAGATGGCAGCTCAACGGACAAAATTGAAGTGGAGTATCCCATCGGTCATCGCCGCCGAAGACAAGAGGGCATTCCTATTTTAGAAGAAAAATTTAAACGGAATCTAGCTACAAGGTTCCCTTCTGATCAATGCAAGGCGATATTTAGTCTATGCAAAGAGTCTGGCAGGCTTAATAAAACGCCAGTGCATGAGTTTGTATCAATGTTCGTTCCCTGAATTACTAACAAAAGGATTCCGGTCCCGATTGGGAGACCTCATAATCTCCTTTTTATAGAGCGCTACCATGAGCTGGATTACTACCCTAGATATTATCGGAGTATTTGTATTTGCCCTGTCTGGAGGAATGGATGCAGTCAAATACAAGTTGGACCTGTTGGGTGTCTTTGTCTTGGCGGTGGCCACGGGGGTAGGGGGCGGCATTATGCGAGACGTACTTTTGGGCGATACTCCACCAGCGGTATTTACCAATCAAATTTATTTGATGGCCTGCCTGTTTGCCGGGTTAATAGTTATCTTCTTTTCCAAGCAAGTGCAGAATCATTTCGAATGGATAAAAATCGCCGACGCCGTTGGCCTTGGAATATTTGCGGCGTTAGGCGCTAGCAAGGCTATTGATTACGGCTTGGGCTGGGTGGGGGTAATTATGATCGCCACCATGTCTGCGGCTGGCGGTGGATTGATTCGCGATTTATTGGTTCGCGAGATACCTATGATCTTGCGAGCAGACTTTTACGCTACGGCGGCAATATTAGGCGGCGTTGTGATGCTGCTGATTCAGCCTTTGACTATAAGTACCGAGTTTCAGATTGTTTGCGCTGCAGCGGTGTCCATTTGCGCAAGAATTATTGCGATAAAATTTGGTCTTTCCCTTCCAAAAATTCGATCTTAGCTTTTAATGCTGGGTTGTTATTGTCGTTTTTACAGGGATTTTCCCCGTTTCAACCACATTTCATTAACTTCGAAGTCAAAAAGTCCAAAGATGGTCATTTTCAAAGAAGTCAAATTTTTATCCAGCAAGCAATTGATATAAATCAGATATATATTATTTTTTGTAAAAGAAATGTTGACCTATTCAATGGAGGTTCAAAAAATCTCATTAAAAACATGAAATATTCCCCATTACTGTTGACTTTTTTTGCATTCGAAGTACAAAATACTCTCCATTAAGGGTGTAACAAAACTATTCCAGTTATTTTTTAAGTGATAAAACATCTCAGTAACGAGATATATAGGGGTTAATATGGGTTCCAAGTTTTTAGCTAAGAAAACACTTCTGGCGTCATCCATCAGTGCAGTTATTGCAAGCGGTGGTGTAGTGGCTCAGTCCGGTCCGGTTCTAGAAGAAATTCTGGTAACGGCAACTAAGCGCAATGTAAGTCTGCAGGATGTTCCACTTTCAGTAACCGCGGTTACCGGTGCAGATTTGACTGCCATGGGCATTGAATCTCTTCCAGATATAGAAAAAGCGGTTCCAGGCCTCAAGATTCGTTACGTAGGTAGTAACCCCAGTATTATCATTCGTGGTGCCGGTTCAGCTGGTACTAGCGATGTAGCTGTTCCGGTATATAACGATGGCTTGTATCGCCCAAGAACTTCTCAGGGTCTGGCGAGCTTTATCGATGTAGAGCGAGTAGAGATTTTGCGCGGTCCTCAGGGCACACTATTTGGTCGTAACACGCTTGGCGGCTTGGTCAATGTAATCACTAAAAAGCCAGATAATGACGGTCTGGATTACGGCGCTGCTATCAGCGTTGGCGAATACAGCATGCGAAAAGTGGAAGGTTTCGTAAACCTACCTCTTGGCGACACGGTTGCTTTGCGTATTTCTGGTACTGATACCCAGCGTGACCCCTATGTAGAAAATATATTCAATAGTGAAGGTGGTCTTAAGGACGCTGATACTAGATATCTTCGTGCGCAGCTAAACTTTGATATTAGCGATAGCATGAATTTGAACCTTACTGCCGCAACCTGGCGCGACAATGGCAATGGTGCAGCTGATTTCGGTCATAAAGTAATTGGCATTCCGGTTAACGCGACTAGCCAAACCACAGATGGCATTAATGGCTTCTTGGATCAGCGATCTGGCTTTCGAGCTGGTTGGGAAGGCGGTAAAGACTTAAACGGCTTCATTGGGCAGGATCCAAGTGCCGACCTTACGGACGATTTACGTACAATGGCCTTTGATTTCACTCCTACCAGAGGACTGTCAGAAGATTCATTCTCCGGACTATTCACAGCGGATTTAGGTTTTGCCGAGCTGAAAGCAAATATTGGCTATTCCGATTTTACAGGCTTTGGCTTGTCTGATGGTGACTTCTCTATTCGAGGTTCTGCCGAAGGGGTTGTTGCTGGCGGTACTCTAGCCTTGACTGATCTTGGTAGGGTTTCTGGTGAGCAATATGGGTCTGAATCGACTCAGGCTGATATCCAACTAACTTCACTAACTGGTGGTGCTCTGCGTTGGACGCTGGGTTACTACACTTTCTCTGAAGATTCCAACTACGGCTTTGTTTGGGGTGATACTTCCTTTGCAAATCCTACCCAAATTGATGTTTGGGCACATTGGCTTCACGGCAGTGAGTCTTCCGTAGATTCTCAGGCAGTATATGGTCAGGCGGAATACGATCTTACTGATCAGCTGACTATAACTGGTGGATTGCGATATAGCGAAGACGAGCGCAGCTCAACAAGCCTCTTTGTCGATCTGGCCACTCAAGGTGACGCGCTACCTGGTTACCAAACCACGCCTAACTTCCATTGGCAATCAGCTTTCTCTGAGAAGGGTGATGATTCTCAGTCTGACTACCGTATTGCTGCTCAATATCATATAAATGAAGACCTGATGGTATTTGCTTCATCAGCTACTGGCTTTATTACTGGTGGAGTGGACGGTACAACAGGCACTCTACTTGATCCATCGACTACTGATGCCCTTGAAATTGGTGTTAAAAGTACTTTGATGGATGGTGCCATGACGCTTAACGCTACGGCATACTCAGTTGAGTACACGGGCTTATCTACTTCATTTTTGGAGGCCAACAATGTCGGGGTTTTTATATCTCGATCGGTTCAAGGTGGCGGGATGGAGTCTCGAGGTGTGGAAGCAGAGCTGAACTGGCAGGCAACTGATGAGTTAAAAATCAGAGCCGGCGTAGCATTCGACTTCTCGGAATTCACTGAATTTACCAAGAAAAATGAATACACTGAGAATGGTGGGCTGCCGACCATAATCGCTGGCACTACCGAGTTCTTTCTTCTCGAGGGCATGGATACGCCATACTCACCCGATATGACGGCTAATCTTGGAATCACCTATCAGATAGATCTGGGAGATATGGGGCATGTTGTTCCAGGTATATTCTTCTACCACTCTGATTCTTACCAGACCACTTCGGTTCCATATTTCTGGTCGACTCAAGATGCCTATACCACTACGGATATCAGCGCTACTTGGTATTCACCATCTGATGACTTCACAGTTCAGGCCTATATCAATAACGCTTCTGAGGAAGATGTTATTACGGGTTCAGATACCTTTAGTGGATCGCGAGCGGTTGTTGACTACAACAATCCACGTACATGGGGTATTCGGGCCGCATATAAGTTCTAAGATACATTCCCCTAAGGGCGGTATAATGCCGCTTGATTACTTTATAAGCCTCGGATTTCCGAGGCTTTTTTTTAGCTTAAAGCTCGATAAAGTTTATAACCGAATACGCTTAGGAGATTCTGTTTGGAAGCAATGCAAAGGCTAAAGCAGGCACTGCATTTACAGCAGCAGGGTAAGCTAAAAGAGGCTGAAAGTCTTTACCGGCAGGTTCTCGAGTCGGAGCCAAACCATATCCATGGTCTTAATTTATTGGGTGCGCTGTGCGTGAACTCCGCGAGACCAAGCGAGGCAGTTGAATTAATTGGGCGAGCGCTAGAGATTAAGCCAGATGATCCGCAGGCGCTTTTCAATTTCGCTCTTGGGCTAAAAGAATTTGGCCGCTATAAAGAGGCGGTACAAGCTTTACAGAAGAGCCTTTCTCTAAATCCGAAAAATATCGCTGCAATGAATGCGCTTGGCAGTGTGCTATTTGACTCGGGCGCTCCTTTAGAAGCTATTCCCTTATACCAGCGTGCACTTGAACTTCAGCCGGACTACACAGAATGCTGGTGTAATTTATCGGCAACCCTCAGGGAGACGAAGCAGTTTGATGCGGCCCTAGTGGCGGCTGAAAAGGCCTTGGAATTAGCACCAAAAGCCCCACAGGTACATTCCAATCTTGCTGATCTTTATCGAGCGCAAGCGCTTTTTAAAGAGGCTGCACAAGAGTTTCAGACCGTCTTGAATCTAGCGCCCGGCAATCCTAAGGCTATGATCAACTTGGCCAATACTTATCGCGAATCGGATCAACCAGAAGCAGCACAAGATGTGTTGCAACAGCTTTTGGAATTGGAACCAAAATATGCCGAAGCCCACAATTCATTGGGTTATCTGCAGGAGCAATCTGGTGATAGATCAGCGGCTGGTGAGAGTTTTCAAAAATCTATTTTGGCGAATCCAGATAAGGCCATACCCCACTACCGATTGGCTCAGCTAAAGGGTCGAAAAACTAGCGAAGAAGAAGTCGCAGCTGTGCAAGCTTTGTTGGAAAGATCAGATATCAAAGATGAAGAGCGGCGCTATCTATTCTTCGCATTGGCGGTGGCATCCGATAAGGAAGGGCTGCCGGACCGGGCATTTGAAGCCTGGCGGCAGGCTAACAATATTGAAGCCAAAAGATTTCCCTATGACGAACTCGATACTCGAACCTATTATCAAGCCGTAGCAGAGGCTCTATCTAACAATGTGTCCAGATTAAAGCTGAGTTCGGCGCCTCAACTGAATGCACCGCTATTTATTATTGGCATGCCAAGATCCGGAACTACGCTTACCGGACAGATATTGGCTAGCCATAGCAGCATTTCCAGCCTTGGAGAGGTGAGTTTTGCCTACGATATGGCGGCTAGTGTTGTGAAAAAAATTGGAACGGAGTACCCCGAAGGTATAGATAATCTCAGCCTCGAAGAGATCGGTCAGCTGGGACGTGAGTACACCGGCCGCTACCCAGAATCCCTGTCAGATCAGGTTTATGTTATTGACAATACGCCACTGAATTTCCCACACATTGGCCTGTTGAGCATGGCGCTGCCAAATGCCAAATTCATCCACTGTGTTCGCGATCCGGTTGATACCTGTTTTTCCATATATAAGCTGCCCTTCGCTGGTGCCCAAAGCTTTGCTCATGATCTAAAAGCCTTGGGAACAAAATATAGCGATTACTGGAAGCTGATGAAGCAATGGCAAAAGATGCTGTCGGGTCGAATATTGGATGTGCAATACGAAGAGACTGTCGCCGATATAGAAGCGCAAAGCCGCAGGATGTTTGAGTTCTTAGATCTTCCCTACGAAGATTCCGTATTAGAGTTCCATAAATCTAAAAGCTTGGTTAGAACGCCCAGTGCCAGCCAGGTGCGCGAACCAATATATAGCGACGCGGTGCAGGCCTGGAAAAAATACGAAGCGCATCTGGGCCCGCTTATTGAAAGCCTAAGCCCTGAGCTTAGACCCGGTGCAGAGGTTGCAGCTGAGCCCGTCACCAAAGTGGGCGCAAAGCTGCAGGAGGAACCTAAAAAAAAACCCAGTTTCTTAGCTAGGTTGTTCGGCTCAGATTAGTTTTTGAATTAGATAAAGCACAAGCAAAGACCCGGCAAAGAACCAGAGTAAATACCAGGATTTGGAATCTACCTTACCGGGTAATAGGTACCAGCCCTTATCCATCGTAGGGCGGTTTTCCTCGGCAAATAGTTTTGCCTGTCCACGAATAGTATAGGGGTGATATTCCTCTTGCCAGCCATCCAGAACAACGCTGGCGCCCCAACCAAAGACCACGCTTACAATGCCGCCAATTGCGCAGTACCAAGGCCAGGCTACATCGGCATAGGTTTCCAGCGCCCATAAGCTTAAAAACCCGATTACTACCCCAACCAATAGTCCGCGTTCAGTGGTGTGTTTTGAGAAGAACCCGAGTCCGTAGCTGCTGAGTTTGGCTCCAACTAAAAAGGAGCCAATCTTGCTTAGAATCTCTAGGACAGAGCCATCGCTTTTAATAAAAATAATTGCCGGGATAACAATAATTACGCCCCAGGCTATTGTGAAAAGTCGTGTAGCTTTCAGGTAGTGAGCTGGGCTGCCGTCCTTTTTAAAGAATTGCTGATAGAAATCTAAGGTGGTTACGGTTGCCATGGAATTTAGGCTCGAATCCAAACTGGACATGGCCGCCGCTACAACCGCCGCAGTGATAATTCCCATCAGGCCGGGTACGCCCACGACCGCAATAAATTCAAGAATTATGGTATTGCCGTTTTCAAACTCGCGGCCTTGGAAGTAGCTGTTCAATAATATGCCAATTAGAAATAGCAGGATAAATATCAAAACCGAGCAATAGCCCATCATGATGTAGGATTTTTTGGCGTCGCCGATGGAGGCTGCAGTTAGGGTGCGCTGAATCATCATCTGGTTCACGCCATAGACTACTACGTGGTATATCGACATCGCGACTATGCCGGTCCAGACCGTTGCCACTAATGAGGGGTCCATGCTGAAGTTAAAGGGATCCGTAAGGCCTTCTGCTTTGAGCTGAGAAAGAGATCCTGCAAGACCATCTGGTAAGTGACCTATTAGCTGATACAGAATCACAAACAGGCCGACCAGCAAAATAAGCACCTGTGCGACGTCGGTCCAGATAACCGCAGTGATGCCGCCCAATGTGGTGTAGGCCAAAGCTACGGCCGCAATTATTAGGATGGCAGCTACTACATCGATTCCGGTAATAAATTGCAGCATCAGGGCGGTGGTGTAGAGCATGATCCCGGAATAGGCGATATTGCCAAATAGAAATATGCCGGACATTAGGGTGCGCGAACGCACACCAAAGCGGTTTTCAAGATAGTCGTAGATGGAGGCGACGCCGCTGTTGTAGAAGAAGGGCAAAAATACGCTAACCACTACAAAAACAGCGATGGGGTAATTGATATGGATAAAGATAACCGCAAAACCATCGGTATAGGACCAGGCGGGGCCACCTAAAAAAGCGAGGGCGCCAACATAAGTCGCAATTACGGAAAAGCCTACGGCCCACCAAGGAAGATTTCTCTCTCCTAAGTAATAGTGCTCCGCAGTTTTAACTCGTCGACTAAGGACAATGCCCATTATCAAGGCGAAGGCCATATAACCGCCCACGATGGACCAGTCTAGAATTCCAAAATTAGTCATTGCTCCGCCCCTAATGAGTGTTTTTGTTTGATTGAATAAATTGGCTAGTTTGACTAGCGTCTTAATCTGTTCGGGAGATACCTTTTAGCCGACCTAGTACATCTAGCCCCTGCATAGATAAGAAGTGCAGTAGGTCAATGAATATCCAATTTTCGGCAAGCTTGTCGTCTTCTCTACGGTATATATCAACTACGCGCATTTCCGCCCTAACGTCGCTGCCCGTTAGCCCCATAAATCCACCGGTGGACTTCATGCTTAAGTTGGCCCAGCCAAACCAGCCGCCAAATTCACCTTCAGCGAACCGAGCTATATGTCCGTTAAATATAATTTCGTCTAAGTGCTCGCCAAAAGGACCCTGATGCTGCTTTTCATAGCGTTCTTGAGTATAGGTAGCGCCGATGCCAGAGGGTCCAAACCAAATCATATCTTCATGCCAGGTAACGGAAAGTTCGTCAGGATCTGAGTGCATGCCAGAGCCAACCAGGTCGTCCGTCATATGGTTCATAAGGGCTAGGGTTTTTGCGCTCTCGGCTGGATCTTGTTCCTCGAACATTAGTCCATTATGGCTGCGCGGTCCGGGGGTAAGTAACTCCGCGCCGGTTTGCATGGGCAAGGGCTGCAATCCAGCCTGTTTCATAACGCTGATTATGTCGCAGAAAAGAGCTGTTTCTTGGATCTTGCCACCGGCGACTCGGTGGAATTCGCAGTAACGCAAAAAAACCATCTTGCCCGTCGGTGGAATACCAAGCCATGCAGTATCAAACAAGCCCATCATATGGCCCATGCTGCAAACCCATTGGCTTTGGCCGTCGTCGATCTGATTGTTACCCGCCATAAAGATATCTTGGCGGCGTTGGATGGGGGCAAAGCTCTCTCGAAAAGGCTTCCAAAAAACGTCGGCGACATCATTAGCGCTATGTTGCTCGTAGAAAGGATGCATTCCCCGCCAAAGATAGTCGTCGGAAGTGAAATTACCGATGACTTTATTGATAGAGTCGCCAGTGCTGCTATCTAGCTCTTTGTAATACTGAGCTACTAGTGCCTTGCTACTTTGCAGGTCCGTCATTATTTGTTTCTCTGTGTAAATTGGTGTTATCGAGCGGCAGCGATTTGCATCATCAAATCTAGCTCATTAAAGAGCGCCCACTCATTTTGAATTTTGCCGTTTAGGATGCTTCGTTGGGTAATCCCCCAGATTTGAACTAGAGCGCCCGTGGGTTCTCCATAGAGGCCAACTCCGGTGTGGGTCGCAATCGCGCTCCAGCGCTCAGAAGTTATGTAGCCTTCTTGGTCATTACCCATCCAATAGACTTCGTCCATTTGAAATTCGATATCCGGAAAGATCGCGCGGGTTGAGTCGCGCCACTTACGATATATGTCTATGCCGCTAAATGCTCGACCCGTAGGGCCTTGGAATGCAAAATCCGGCTTGTAGTTGTTGCGCAGAGTTTCTTCATCCGCAAGGTTCCAAATGGCATTGCTGTGATTGCGAACATACTCGTCTGGGTCAAACCCCGCTATTGGAGAAGAGATGGAAATGGGTTGTTCCGGACTACCGGCTGCCCTCAATTCATTCCAGATCTGATCAGTCCGCGGCCATCCTGCAGGTTTGTCGGCAAGCATTTTCTGGACAGTGTCATTTAAATCCAAGCCCAGTTGGTGTACTAGGCTCGAATTGTTATAGAGCACATGTTCTAAGAAAATATCGTTGTCCTTGGCCACGCAGTTGGCAATTACTAATACATCAACAGTCTTTCCAGTTGCCGGGCCGTATTTGCTGTCGCCGTCATTGGTTCCGCGAATAAGGGTGCGATGGGAAGTGTGGAATCCAATTTCGTCATTGCCTGCCCAAACAACTTCATCGGCGATAAGTTGAATGTCTGAAAAGGCTCTGGTGGTGTGATGTGTGTCGGCGATGATTTTTTTATTGCCAAGTTGTAGCCCGTAATCGTCAAACACCAGGGAGTTGGGCGAGTAGGTATCGCCGATATATTCAACATCTCTGTCTTCCCAGATTTTATGAGTAATGCGGACAATGTAATCAATAATATTTTTATAACAGCCTTCAAACGCTTGCATAGACTGCTTGGGGCCAAAGTTCTCGGGTATGCGTAGTTCGCCTTCCCGATACCCTTTGCCGACTGAGTTTCGGCTGAAATACTGATCAAGAGATACCTTGTAATCACTAGGCATATGCTCACGATCCAAAGCATTCGCCGGATGATGATTTCTCGAATTAGTCATTCTAGTAGGCACTGTTTTTTATACTCTGGTTATGGAATCGAATTAGTGGGCGGTCCAGCCGCCATCTACCTTTAGGCTATCGCCAGTTACCATTTTTGAGGCATCACTAGCTAGGTATAGAACCGCCGCGGCGACATCTTCTACTTGGCCGATTTTGTTCATCGGGATATGCCCCAACGCCTGCCGTTTGAACTCCTCGTCTTCAAACATTGGCTTGGTGAGAGTGGTCTCAATAAAGGTGGGAGCAACGCAATTAACCCGGACACCATCCGGTGCCATCTCCACAGCCATGGCTTTACTCAAACCTTCAATGGCGTGCTTAGTCATGCAATACACCGTGCGGTTTTTTGCACCTATGTGTCCCATTTGAGAGGACATATGAATAATGGAGCCGCTGCCTTGATTAAGCATTATTCGCGCTGCACCCTGGGCTACCATAAAAGCTGCACGAACATTAATAGACAGTACTCGGTCCAGGGTTTCAGCTTCCACATCGACCATTAACTCGGGCTTGTTAGTACCAACGTTATTTACCAATACATCCAACTTATCCAGTTGGGCTAATCGCTCTAGAAACTGATCACTAGTGGTATCTTCAGTCCAGGTTTCGATCTGGGTTCCGTACTTTTGTGAAAGGCTCTGCAAATCTGACTCAGTGCGGGCGACAGCTATAACCTTGGCTCCGGCATCAGCTAGCAGGTACGCACAGGCCCGGCCAATGCCTTTGCCGGCACCGGTAACCAATGCCACCTTCCCGGTTAGGGAAAAGGTATCCAGTATCTTGTTTGTTGGTTTGTAATTATTCATAGGTAAGGCCTTTCACGGCAATATGGATTTAGTAGCTTCTAAATTGGGGTCTTGTCCAGAAAATAGCAATAGGTCCCGTTGGATTGCTTGTTTGTACCCATCTTCGGTTCCGGTTGGGGAAAACCATAGGTGGCTGCTGCGTTTCAAGGAATGAGTATTACCCGGATATTCGAAACTATAGCTCTGACCGCCAATATTATTCACGCGTTCGGAAAGCCCCTTATTCCATGCGGGAAATGAGTAATAATCACGGTCCGAAAAATGTAGAGCTAGTGGTTCGCTTAGATACCGCTCCGCGCCGAAACCACCAATGGCGTTCATTGCTTTAACTATTTCTTGGGAATGAGTAATTTGTAGCTTGCCGGTCTCGGTGCGACCGATCTCAAAGGCCGCTGAATCTGTATCTCTCACAAGGCTGTTTAATGTGTTGTACATCTCTTGGTATTTTCCCGCGGTAGCTGCCTCAACGCTTGCTGAGTCCCATTGCTCGATTTGCCAAGTCCAGTCTTCAGAGCTGGTATCAAGAGTGCCTATCCAGTCCGCCGGCCAAGCAAATATAAAATCTGGATTAAGGCTTCCATCTTGTCCTAGGGCGCTTCCGGTCCAGCTGCCATCGCCAGACATAAATGCTTGTAGGCTAGAGGCCATGGCACCAAAGGTATTGGCTTGGGTAAAGCGATCGGGAATATTGCCGGACCAGATAGAGGCGGCGGAGAAGGGGTGTTTGATACTGCTGCCTTTCCCGGAGATTGCTAGTGCGGTTAGTGCGACATCGCCGCCTTGGGAGTGGGCAAGCAAATTAATAGAGCCGAGGTTCAGCTGCACCTGATTTTGAAGTGGGTCTTTCCAATCAAGGGCGCTGATTTGATCAAGACCTTCGATCAGGTTTAGCAGATCAATGGCATAGAAGGTTGGCATTAAATAACTGCCGTTGTCCCAAGCCTGCATATATTCGATTCCACCCGCGGGACGGTTATCGATAGTTCCATGGCCACGGTAGCCGGGTGTGATTACCAAATAGCCAGCATCGACATAGGTATCTACCAATTCGCCATAGAAAGATTCTGGCTCGTAACCAAAGTTGTAATAGGGTGCGCCTTCGATTCCAACCCATCCGTGAGCAAATACCAAAACAGGGAAGCCGGCCTCAGGCGCGGAGCTAACCGGAATATCGATGCGCGCATAATTATTTAGGCCGTCCGAATCGTAACTGATCATGTAGCTCGGGTAGGGGGCAGTTCCATCGCTACTGAAATAATCTGAGTAGGAGGTTGGTTGGTTCGGGCTGCCAAGTTGTTGAGCAACCAGAATGGTAGTGTCGTAGGTTCGAGAGCGTAGAGCCTCGATACTTAGATTATCGAGAGAGTCGATACAGAGGCTTTCATCGATACATGCATCACTAGTAACCGTGTTTTCGCAAGAAATCAGCACCAGTATGCAGAGCGCTTGAAGCAGCAGAGCCAAGGGTTTCGACTGCTTATTAATGACGCTCTGCGTTGGCCTATATATTGTCATGCGCCAATTCTCCACTTATTGACTTCGAAGTCAATAAAAGCTGTAAGTATTTGAGATTTTGTCGTCCCGGAATTGAGTTGAAAGCCGTTGAGTTAAGCTTTCGCATTGTGAGCGCTGACCCCTGAAAATAAAGAATATTTTCGAACGTCCAGAATAAGAAAGTGACGAGAATTAATATATTGCATTCGAAGTCATTTATTATTAGCATACCTACCTACGCAAAATAATCTCCGGAGAAAATCACCCATGGCTATCTATCTGAAGGATGGTATTTCAGTTGAAGCTGCGGAAACGCAAGATCAAAAGGTACGTGCA
This sequence comes from uncultured Cellvibrionales bacterium, assembly GCA_913063225.1. Lineage (GTDB taxonomy): Bacteria > Pseudomonadota > Gammaproteobacteria > Pseudomonadales > GM7GCV1 > JABJGI01. The sequence goes on along the minus strand of CAJXYP010000006.1, from coordinate 104,903 downwards.
ATTGTTGAGGGTATTCTAAAAAATATTGAAACCAGCGGTGACTCAGCTGTACGTGAGTACTCAGAACAATTCGATAAATGGTCGCCGGATTCTTTTCGCCTTAGCCAGGAAGAAATTGACGGTTGCTATAAGGAGCTTGATCAACAGGTAATTGACGATATTAAGTTTGCTCAAGAGCAGGTGGGCAACTTTGCTCGTATTCAGCGCAACTCGATGTTGGACGTGGAGGAAGAGACCCTTCCCGGAGTGGTTCTTGGTCATAAGCACATCCCGATGAATAGCGTTGGTTGTTATGTACCAGGTGGAAAATATCCTTTGGTAGCTTCCGCTCATATGAGCGTAGTAACCGCGAAGGTTGCAGGAGTTAAGCGCGTTATAGCTTGTGCCCCCCCTTTCAATGGTGAGCCTCATCCGGCAATTGTTGTTGCTATGGATATGGCTGGTGCCGACGAGATTTATTGCATGGGCGGCGTCCAGGCAGTTGGGGCCATGGCCCTTGGTACTGAAACCATCGCCCCTGTAGATATGATTGTTGGACCGGGAAATGCCTTTGTTGCAGAAGCTAAACGACAACTGTTTGGTCGAGTGGGTATCGATCTTTTTGCTGGACCGACAGAAACACTGGTTATTGCCGATGACAGCGTTGACGGTGAACTCTGCGCTACAGATTTACTTGGGCAAGCAGAGCATGGGCCAAACTCTCCTGCAGTATTACTTACCAATTCAGAGCAGCTGGCAAAAGACACTATGGCTGAAGTTGAGCGCCAGTTGAAAGTGCTCTCTACTGGTGATGTGGCGGGTGCAGCCTGGGCGGAATATGGCCAGGTAATACTCTGCGATAGCTACGAAGAGATGGTAAAAGTAGCCGATGACTTAGCTTCAGAGCATGTTCAGGTTATGACTAAGGACCCCGAGTATTTTTTGCAGAATATGAGCAACTACGGTGCCCTGTTTTTGGGACCTGAGACCAATGTTTCTTACGGCGATAAAGTGATTGGCACAAATCACACTTTGCCAACCAAGAAAGCAGCGCGTTACACTGGCGGCCTTTGGGTAGGTAAGTTTCTTAAGACTTCTACCTACCAAAGGGTAACTCCAGAGGCATCGGCTATGGTTGGCGAATATTGTTCGCGATTGTGTGCGGTTGAAGGCTTTGCTGGGCACAAAGAACAAGCAGATATTCGCGTGAGGCGTTATGGCGGTAAAGGCTAGCAATAAGAATAATAAGCAAGAAGCTAAGACAGAAACCGAAGGCAGAAATCAAATGACAAGTCGTCGACAGATGACTTCTTATGATGTTGCCCGTCATGCTGGCGTATCTCAGTCAGCGGTTTCTCGCTGTTTTAAAGACGGCGCTAGTGTGTCCAAGAAAATGCGCGACCGGGTAATGAAGTCCGTCAAGGAACTTGGCTATCAACCCAATGCAATTGCCAGGGGCTTAATTACCCGCCGTTCAAATATGGTGGGAGTGATTGTTTCGAATCTTAATTTCTACCCCGAAGTTCTTTCAGAGCTATCTTCCCGATTTACCGAAAGGGGAGTACATGTACTCCTGTTCAGCATCGATCATGAAAGCGATGTAAGTCGAATTATTGATCAGCTTTGGCAGTATCAAGTTGATGGCGTGGTTGCTGCGGCTCACCTTACGCCTGACCAAATTTCTCTGTTCGATAGTCGCCACGTCCCGGTGGTATTTTATAACCGCGCATATCAGGACATTCCCGTTAGTTCAGTTTGCTGTGACCAAGTTGAAGGCGAGCGTCAGCTGGTGAATCTTTTAGTGGAAAGCGGACACAAGTCTTTTGCCATTATCGGCGGTCCCAAGGATTCCGTTGTAAGTATGCAGCGAACTCAAGGGGCTATTAGTCGACTGAACGAATTAGGCATAACCGATATAGTCGAAGAGGCTGGGGACTACACCTATGCCTCTGGCGGAGCGGCTCTGCAAAAAGTAATTCAAAAGCGCGGCTCGGTTCCCGATGCCCTAATTTGCGCAAACGATATTATGGCCATCGGCTGCATGGATGAAGCGCGTTATCGGCTGGATCTGGATGTGCCCGGTGATATTTCCGTAGTTGGATTCGACGGAGTTCGTTCATCTAGTTGGGCAAGCTTTGATTTGACTACTATTCAACAGCCGGTTGAAAGCATGGCCGAAGCCGCTGTATCCATGTTACTCGAACGCGTAGAAAACGAATTTATCCCACCTGAAAAACGCAGTTTTTCCGGCGTTTTGCGCAAAGGCAACTCCGTAAGAGATTAAAAAACCTCTGCCTTTAGCTTAGGCAATACAAAGGTTGATGGTTTTTATGTCAAAATGCATTCGAAGTACAGATTTGCTGCTTATTCCCGGAATGATGTGCGACGAGATGCAGTGGGCGCATCAGAAGGAAGCGCTATCTGGGCAATGCCAGATTCATCCTTGTGCAATGATTGGTTTCAAATCAATTCAAGAGATTGCCGAAAGCATTTTGGAAAAGGCACCGGCGACCTTCGCTTTGGCAGGATTATCCATGGGAGCCATAGTCGCATTCGAAATTTGGCGACAAGCACCAGAAAGGGTAGAGCGGATGGCTTTGCTCGATACAAATTTTCGAGCCGATACAGAAGAGAAAAAGGCAGTAAGGAATCGACAGATTAAAGAAGTATTTTCCGGCGCGTTGGCGGAGGTACTAAGAAATGAATTAAAGCCCAACTATTTGGCGGAGATTCATTGCAACAATACTGAATTGTTGCAAGAGGTTTTGGATATGGGGCTGAGGTTGGGTAAGGAAGTATTCCTCGATCAGTCTATCGCGTTGCGAGATCGACCTGATAGTCGCTCGACGCTAGGGAGTATTAACCGTCCGGTGGTCATTATTTGCGGTAAGGAGGATCAGCTTTGCCCTCCTTCTTTGCATCAAGAGTTGGCCGCGGCGATTCCGGATTCCGAGTTGTACCTTATTGATGATTGTGGGCATCTATCCACGATGGAGCAGCCAGAGGCTGTTAACAAAATACTTTTAGGTTGGTTACAAAAATGAAAACAAGCACTGACAGAATTCTTACAACTCATGTTGGCAGTTTGCCGCGATCAAAGGCCGTTACAGATGGCGTTTTCGCGAAAGAGAATGAGCAGCCGCATGATGCTGCTGAGTTATCGCAAACCATTGCCTATGCGGTGATGGAGGTAGTTGCCAAGCAAGTTGAAGTGGGCGTCGATATTGTTAGTGATGGCGAAATGAGCAAGATTAGCTACGCTACCTATATTAAAGACCGGATTACCGGTTTTGAGGGTGACAGCGATCGAAACCCGCCTTCAGACCTTGAAGAGTTCCCCGAGTTTCTAAAACGTCAGGCAAGCTCTGGCGGTACTCCTTCCTACAAACGGCCCTGTTGCGTTGCGGAAATTACCGTAAAGGATATGCAGCCTCTTGAAGAAGATCTGAGCAATTTATCTGCTGCAGCAAAAGCGCATAGCCCGGTTGAGAGTTTTATGAATGCAGCGTCCCCTGGCGTGATAGCGCTATTCCAGCCGAACCATCATTACCGGAATCATGGAGACTATCTGCAAGCGCTAGCTGAAGCTATGCGAGCCGAGTACGAAGCCATAGTAGAGGCGGGATTTATCTTGCAGTTGGATTCACCGGATCTGGGATTAGGTCGTCATATGCTATTTAAGGATCGGCCCGATGAGGATTATCAACAGTTGGCGAATCTACATGTGGATATGCTGAATGAAGCTTTGCGCAATGTGCCGGCGGACAAAGTTCGACTACATGTATGTTGGGGAAATTATGAAGGGCCTCATCACCACGATGCACCTATGGAGTTAGTGCTTCCTATCGCTATGCGAGCCAAGCCACAGGCACTGTTGTTTGAATCTTCTAATCCTCGCCACGCTCATGAGTGGGAAGTGTTCGCGAATGTTGATATTCCCGAAGACAAAATTTTGGTTCCCGGCGTAATCGATTCGACTACTAACTTTGTTGAGCATCCTAAATTAGTGGCTCAGCGGATTGAAAAATTTGCCGATATTGTCGGTCGCGAGCGAGTAATCGCTGGCACGGATTGTGGTTTTTCAACCTTTGCAGGATTTGGAGCTGTCGATGAAGGCATCGTCTATGCCAAGCTGCAGGCTATGGCAGAAGGGGCCGCTATAGCCTCAAAGAAACTATGGGGTTAATTCAATGAGCGCCGGTTTTAAATCCAGATTATTAAACAAAGAGCTACTTGTAGGCACCTTTGTGAAAACACCTTCTTCGATGCTTTGCGAAGTGTTAGCGGATACGAGCTTAGATGCCGTATGTTTGGATGCGGAACACTCTCCTTTTGATCGTCGTGATTTAGATCGATGTCTGTTCGCATTGGGTGCTTCTGAGATGCCCGCTTTGGTTAGGGTTCAGTCTTCAGCACCGGAGCATACGTTGAATGCTTTGGACTGTGGGGCAACCGGCGTGGTTGTGCCTCACGTATGCACTCTGGAAGGCGCGCAGTCTATTGCGGCAGCAGCCCAGTTTGGCCCGGGTGGCCGCGGATATGCTGGTTCTACGAGGGCCGCCGGATATGCCGGCAAAGCCATGGCTGATCATATTGCGGATAGCGTCAATCAAACTACGGTAATAGCGCAGATCGAGGATATAGAAGCACTGGATGTTATCGATCAGATAGCCTCGGTTGATGGGATAGACTGCCTATTTATTGGCATGATCGACCTTACCGTGGCCCTTGGCGCGAAAAGCGCCAAAGCTGCAGAGGTGATCGTTGTTGCGGAGCAAATATGTGATGCGGCACGTGCCCGGGATCGTCGATTGGGGATTTTTGTTTCTGATGTTGCAGATATCCCATTTTGGCAGGAGCGGGGCGTTAGCCTATTCTTGCTGGCTTCGGATCATGCCTTTTTAAAGCAAGGCGCCAACGGTTTGATCGAGCAAGCCAAGTCTTAGGCGGTGTTTCTAACCTAGCTGATAAAAATCATTGGCGGTTTGGTAAAACGTCTGCTGTTTTTCTTGTGCCGACAAATCCGCTGTAATCTCTTCATATGCGCTCCATAGTTCTTCGTAGGGACGATAGAGTTTGTCGACGGGAAAGTTTGATCCGAACATGATCCGGTCTGGGCCAAATATATCTATGCTGCTTAGAATAATAGGCCGCAAATCTTCAACTTTCCATTGAGGATTAAACATGCCTAACCCAGATATTTTACAGACTACATTGGGTAGTTCCGCGAGCTGAGCCATACCGGCACGCCAGCTTGCTAGTCCGGTAGCGGATTGATCCCAGGGCGAGCCACAATGGCAAAGAGCTACATTGAGGTGTGGGACCTGCTTCAAGGCTTCTAAAACCCCAGGCATCTGCGGCGGTATCATTTGTAGGTCAAAGGATAAATTCTGCTTGGCTAGACGTTTTAGGCCTTTCAGCCAAGTGGGGTTTTGCAGCAGACTGTTAGAGCCATGCTTTCCATCTTCAGCTTCATGCCTTCCAAGAATCTGCCGAATTCCTCGTAGCTTTGAAAACTGCATTTGAGCCTCCAAATCCGCTTGCAACTCTTTAGAGGATAAATCGCAAAATGCCACTATGGCCTGTGGGAAATCTATCTGATTTTGAAGCCACTGGCTCTCTTTAAGAGCATCTGTTTGAGCTACCCCAACCTGGATATGCACGGATTTCTCTGGGAGGTAGAGCTGTGACTCCTTGGAGTAATCTTCCACAAGGTAGTCTTTTTGAATAGGGGCGGGGTCGCCAAAAAAACGTTTCTCTCCCTTAGCCATTAGCCAAGGGTAGTTGCAGGCATTCAGGTCCCAAAGATGGTGATGGGCGTCAATAAATCTTAATGGAACGGTGCTCAATTTTTCTTACCTCGGTCTACTTAAGGTAATTTATTGAATTCGAATTCAATAAATTACCGCCTTAACTAATGCTTTTACAAATAACTATGCAGGAAACCCAAAAAGAAGGCTTGATTAATTTTTGCATTCGAAGTACATTTTGTCATTAAATCCCATGTAATTATAGTCGGAGACCACCTAATTGAGAGCAATGCCACTATCGATAGTGCAAAGGACAGCGGCTGATGCCTAAAAATTGGACTTCAGAAATGATGGAAACCCGTCGATTAGTTCGCTATCGCGATCTAAAGCCCTGCCTGAACGCTTTTGTTGATACCTATACCCCGGGCAGCGATAAGAAAGAGAACTTTACTATTATTGGTCCCGGCGTTGCTGAGCATCCCGATCAATATGTGCATATTGCCGAGGCTCATGGCTTCAATATTGGTGGTGCTCGTCAGCCTCCCGGTTGTTTAAATTCACAGCATAGTCACGAGACTGAAGAAGTATTTATTGTTCATAGCGGCAGCTGGTCTTTTAATCTAGGTGAAAAGGGCGAAGACGGTTCGATCGTTTTGGAGAAAGGCGACTGCATAACCATTCCCGTAAATGTTTTTCGTGGTTTCGAAAACGTCGGCGAAAACGAAGGGTACCTATTTGCAGTTTTAGGTAGCGATGATCCCGGTCATGTGACTTGGGCTCCAGATGTCTTTGATAAAGCTAAGGACTACGGTTTAGTTCTGCTGGAAAGTGGTCGCTTGGTTGATACAAGAAATGGCGAAGTTATTCCCGAAGACGAGCAACCTATGTTGCCGACGTCCCCTGATCAGGTTGCGCAACATCGATTGATGAGTGGCGAAGAAGTGGCCGCCTGTGTGAGTCGCGCCGCAGAACAAAACGCTATTGCCGGTTCAGGTCTAAGTCGCTCATCCCAAGGCGTCACTGAAAGCCCGATTATTGGTACCGCCAATGAAGCGGAAGGAATTGGCCCAGGCAAAATGACATGGGATCACGGATTCAATGTCCGTCGTTTAGATTTCGAGTCTAACGCTGAACTAGCGATGAACTCCCGTCAGGAAGAAGAAGTACTGTATATGCACGAGGGCGAGCTTAGCTTTGTATGGCAAAGCGGTGAGCTTCTATTGGAACCTGGCGATACTCTTACAGTGCCCAAAGGCTTGCCTCGCCAATTCAAAAATAATGGCGACAAGGCATCCATTGCTTATGTTGTGCGCGGTGGCGATCAACCTAGCGGTGCTGGCATACAGAAGGGCGCTTTCGCAGCCTAGAAAAGCGCTAACAATTCGGTTCACTTTATTCATGCAATCGCTAAATCTAATCGAAAGCTTCTACGCTGCCTTGAAAGCCCCCTCTTCATCAGGGAAGCGGAGTATCGAGCAGACGGCTCAGGATTTTTTGCATAAGGATGTTCGCTGGTCGGCAGCCCACCCCATTAATAATTTGCAGGGGCCAGATCAGGTTGTTGAAGAATTCTTGAAGCCCATTATGGTTGCACTGCCTGATATGGAGCGCAAACCCTTTGTGGCTGTTTCCGACTATCCCGGATCGGGAGTTTGGATGGAGCAAATGGATGAAGGTTTTGAGCCAAGCTATTGGATAGATGGCACAGGCTACTTTGTTGGTACCTTCGCAAACGCTCTTTTTGGCATTCCACCAACTGGTCGAACGCTATATCTGCGTTATACAGAAATGGTGAAAATTGAAAATCAAAAGGTAGTTGAGTGTTATTTGATTTTGGATTTTCTAGATGCAATGTCTCAAGCCGGTGTGAACCCTATAAGAGAAAGTCTTGGTCACCCCGGTCTAATAATGCCTCCCACAACTCTGGATGGATTACAGCCGAAAAGTACTAGTCTTGTTGAGAGCAATAAGAGTGCTAAGTTGGTTTTAGATATGCTCGATTGTCTTGGCCGCTACGACGGAACAGATTTGTTAAGTATGGACCTTGAAAACTATTGGCATCCGGATTTTGTTTGGTATGGGCCAGGAGGTATTGGTACTACTCGGGGAATAGATGGGTTTCGTAATCATCATCAAGGTCCTTTTTTGAAAGGCTTTCCGGATCGCAGCGTTGATACCAAGGTCAATATTATAGCCAGCGGTAACTATGTGGCTACTGGTGGTTGGCCGCATATGTCTGCGACGCATACTGGAGCTGATTGGCTCGGTTTGGCGCCTGGCGGAAAAGAGCTAAGCCTCCGTGTTATGGATATATGGCGAAGGGAAGGAGACCTGTTAAAAGAAAACTGGGTAGGCATAGATATTATCGACATGCTTATGCAGATGGGACTAGATGTATTTACCGAGATGGAAAAATTACAACGCGCTGCTTGAGCACTAAATAATTTTGGGGGTTTAGGGGAAAGAATATGAATGATTTTGGAATTCTAAATTGGACGATACTCGGCTGTTACCTAGTAGTAAATTTGCTCTTGGGTATGTTTCTGGGTCGCAAAGTAACTTCGTCGAGTGACTTCTTTCTTGGGGACAAAAGCATTCCCTGGTGGGCTATCGGCGTATCCGTTATATCGACCTATCTTAGCGCCTTGTCATTCTTAGGTGGACCCGCATGGGCATACACAGATGGTTTATCCGTAATAGCCATCCATCTTAATTACCCCATAGTTATTTTCTTCGTTATTACGTTTTTCCTTCCCTTCTTCTTTAATAGTGGCGTTGCCTCTATATACGATTATCAGGAACGCCGATTTGGTCCAACGTCCCGTAGCGTGATGTCGTTGATATTTTTAACATCCCAAACGTTGACCTCAGCGGCAGTGCTTTATGCCACTTCTTTGGTATTAGAATTTATTACTGGCATGCCGGTGCCTTATTGCATCCTGATAGTTACGGCGGTTGCTTTGGTCTACACCATGATGGGTGGTTTAGCGGCGGTAATCTGGACAGATGTGATTCAGGCGGGGATCTTGTTTATTGGCGCCTTCATTATTTTGTATGCGCTCATTACTCAAATGCCCATGCCTATTTCTGAAGTATTGTCTGACCTGAAAAGTAAGGGCATGACCAATGCTTTGGATTTTGATTTTGACTTCACCAAGGTAACCACGGTTTGGTCCGGCGTTATTGCTATGACTTTGTTCCATGTCACCGTTTATGGGGCTAACCAGATGATGGTGCAGCGAACCCTTGCTGCCAAAAATATCGGCGATGCCAAAAAGTCATTTTTACTAATGGGCTTTGTCGCCTTTTTCATCTACTTCCTGTTTATTCTTCTTGGCGTATTGTTCTATGCCTATTTTGGCGGGCGAGAATTTGAAAACGGCAATACCATCATCTTGGAGTTTGCCAATGACTATGGATTGCCTGGATTGATGGGAATACTTGCCGCCGCCGTTTTGGCAGCCAGCATGTCGAGTCTGGATTCCGCTTTTAATTCTATGGCTACCGTATCGACCATCGACTTTTACAAACGCTACTTTCGCAAAGATGAGTCCGATCAGCATTACTTGAAAGCTTCTCGCGGCTTCACGGTGTTCTGGGCAATACTAATTGTTATTCCAGCTTTGATGTTCGCGGAGACGTCCGGTTCAATTTTGGAAACCCTGAGTAAAGTTGGTTCCTATTTTGTTGGCGCCAAGCTCAGCATGTTTGGGTTGGGCTTTTTTACCAAGCAGACAACGGAGAAGGGTTTGTTGGTTGGTGTGGCAGTAGGCTTTGTTATGGTCTGGTATGTGGCGACTCAAACCGATATTGCTTGGCCTTGGTTCTGCGCCATTGGTGGATTGGTAAATGTTGTTGTCTCTCTGGTAGCTAGTCGTATCATCGATGGGCCTCAGGAAGAATATTCTGCCTACACCGTTCAGGGGCAAAAAGCCGAGTTTAAGGCACTGGGCAAAGCAGAGAAAGAGTGTGGGTGGTATCTTATTCCCGGCAAAGTCGATTCAGTCAGCTGGTATCTAATCTACTTCTTTATTGGCACCGTAATTTTCTTGTACGCTTTTAACGCACTTATTAAATAGGATTGATTTAGCAAATATGTTCCAAGACGCCAAAGCCCTTATTCAGGAATACTACCGGGAGTTAGAAGATGCTGCTCCGGAGAATGTCGCCAATATTATTGGCAACTACGCCAGCAAAGATATGCACTGGTGTGGTGTATATCCTTTTGGCGAGCAAGATGGGGCTGAGGCAATAGCCGAAGCCTTCTGGAAACCCTTTCTAAAAGCATGGTCTCCAGTGCAACGTCGCCAAGATGTTTTTATGGCGGGCGGTAGTGAAACTGATGGCGGTCAATGGGTCACCAGCATGGGGTATTTTGTGGGCTTGCTAGACGAGTCTTGGATGGGAATTCCTTCCACAGGGAAGATGGTATTCCTGCGCTATGCGGATTTTAATTGCGTTAATGATGGCAAGATTGTTAGGAGCGCTTTCTTCTGCGACATTATTGGTGTTATGCATCAAGCGGGTATAAATCCCCTACCGGTGCAAACCGGCGCTTCCATAATCTGCCCGGGGCCGCGAACGCATGATGGGATTATGTTGGACGTCCAGGATCCAGCAGAAGCTAAAACAACTATGACTTTGCTCAATAGCATGATTGCCGATTTAACTGAGCTAAATAAAAGCGCAAACGACAACTATCCGCCGGAGGTCTTGGAGAGATCCTGGCACGACGATATGATTTGGCATGGTCCGGCAGGCATAGGGTCTACCTACACTATTCGACGTTATCAGCAGCAACATTCCTACCCCTTTAGGCAGGGATTAAAAGACAAAGTATTTAACGGCCATATATGCCGTTATGCCGAGGGCGACTACGCCTGTTTCTTTGGCTGGCCGAATCTTACCAATACGTCCTCTGGAGGGTTTTTGGGAATGCCCGCCAGTAATGTAAGGGCGGATATGCGTGTCGTCGATGTCTATCGGCGACAGGGCGACAAGCTTGCTGAAAACTGGGTAATTATCGACCTTCCCTGGTGGTTAAAACAGCAAGGGCTGGACGTGATTGAGCGTGCCAAGCAAATCGTCGCAGGATAGATTTGTAGCTGGCGCCATATTGTCACTATAGATATAAAGTTGTTTCACCAGCTAAAATGGTAATTTCGCAGGTTGGTACTGACCCAGTAGCGGTGGTATAAATCTCGGCTTGATCAATTACTCAACTGGGGAATACATATGAAAATGGATAGGGGTTTTTGGACCGATACTGATACCGGGCTGCTGATAATCCGCATGGTTTTTGCAGTTCTTATACTTTTTCACGGGTGGTACAAAATTCGATATGGGATAGATATGCCAATGGCTCGCATGGAGTCTTGGGGTATTCCTGGTTTCCTTATGTATTTCGCCTATCTTTCAGAGGTGGTTGCTCCTCTTTTAATAATTGCGGGATTGTTCACGCGGCTCTCTCAAGTGACTATATTTGGAACCATGATTTTTATAATGTATATAGAAATTAGAACCGGTCTCAGCTTGGACCAGTTCGGAGCGCCAAATATTGAGAAACAATTGTTCTATTTTTTTACCAGTGCCGGGCTCTTCTTTACTGGACCGGGTCGACATCGTGTTAAAAATACCGGATCTAAAAACTGGCTTTTGGAATAGTATAAAGTTCCTTGGCGAGTAGTTTGTAAAGCGCCAAATAATTGGTTCAATTGGATAACCGTCAACCGCTTTAAGTGGTTGGCGGTTTTTCATTTATATGGCGATTAAGGAGGGGTAGGGGCTTTTTTTTTCACCAAATAAAACATTACAATATTTTAATGTCATTAGGTGAAACAATTCGGTTTACTTGTTGAACACTAGTAAGCCGAGTGCTATAAAAACATCACAAAAATTTAATGTGGGGGAGATTATGGAAAACAATTCTGTTTTTCGAGGGGTTCAGGTATCTGTTTCAGCACTAAGCTGTGTGCTCGGAGCAACACTACTACTATCAACTAATTCGGCTATGGCTCAGCAAGCCTCATCAGCTTCACTGCTGCTTGAAGAGATTCTGGTTACGTCCAGACGCCGTGAAGAACGGCTGCTTGATCAGCCAATGTCGATTGCTGCCATGACTGGCGAGCAGATGCAGGTTCAGGGAATACTCAGTGTCGATGACATGAGCGACTATGTACCTAATCTGACTATGACGTCTTCTAACCGTGCAAACCAAAATCGGGTTGTTATCCGTGGTATTGGTGGCGGACATCCGGATCCGGTCTTTGTATTCGGTTCTGGTATGTATGTTGATGGGCACTACATTCCTTCATCCTTGGGTGGATATAGCAGTACGCTAGATATTGAGCGTGTTGAAGTGTTGCGTGGCCCGCAGGGGACACTCTTTGGTAAGAATGTTATGGGTGGTGCGGTAAATATTATTTCCGCTAAGCCTAGTGAAGAGTTTGACGCTAATATCAGACTTCGTGCGGGTGAAGATGGCGAGCAGAACGTTCGCGGCATGGTAAATATACCCATTACCGATCAACTCTATGCACGTATTAGTGCTTCTTCTGAAGAGTTTGACGGCTACTACTATAATCAGAACTTGGATATAGATTCAGGTTTTACTGATACCAAAGCTATACGAGCAGCGTTTCGTTATGAGGCTAGTGATCAATTAATGTTTGATGCTGCCTTCACTTCTGTGAAGAAAAGAGATGACAACTTAGGTGGTCAATGTATCGGTCAAGGCGCACTCGGTGATGCCCCTCAGTGGGGTGGCGGAACGGGCAACTTGGAAAGAAGGCTTTTTGCCGGAGCTACTCAGGCGCTATTTGATATATGCGACGACGATATGGCGGCTGGAGACTTCGTGCATTCTTCTGACAGAGTAACTTTTGCAAACGTAGATGAAGTTGGTGCGGCCTTCGGCATGGAATGGGATTCCGCCGGACAATTCGGTTCACTAGAAAATGCGACCATCAAGCTCAAAGCTTCATATCGAAATATGGAATATACCTATCTTGCCGATCGTGATTACACCTCACTGCCGATCGATCATATTGGTACTACAAGTTCTGAGGGGCAAAATAACGAAACTCGAGGATTTGAAGCATTATTTGAAGGTGAAGTGAGCGAGAATATTCGCTTCACCGTTGGTTACAACTACTTCGCAGAAGATGCTCTGAATGGGAGCGATACTTGTAATCGCGAATTTACCGCCAGTGGCGGTTATACCGATCCTACCGTGCAATTTAATTGTTCCTCTAATGGCGGTTTGGCTTTTGAGTTAGTTCCTGATAATCCCACGGGCTTAGGTCAATGGCCAAATGGTCCCCGACTAAATCCAAATGGCCCAGGACCTTTCTTTGGTGAAGTGTCTGTTTACAACAAATCTCACGGTGTTTTCGCGCATGTAACCTATGACATAAACGACCGATTTACCCTTGATATTGGTGGCCGTTACACCTCAGACGATAGGTCATTCTCCAACTTGGAAGTTGCCATTAGTGGCTGTGATCTTCCTCTTGCCCCAAGCGACCCATTGTGTGGAGGTAATATCACGGTTCTTATGAATCAGGCACTTGTGCAGGATGGGTTCTTTAACGAAGCAGAAGATACCTTTACTGCATTTACGCCCATGGCGAGTTTGACCTACAACCTTGAGCCAAGCGGCAACGATTATCTAACCAGTGGCATGTTTTATGCACTTTATTCAGAGGGCTTTCTTACGGGTGGTTTCAACACAGAGGTAAATTCAAACCTTGCCGGTGTGGGCGACTTCCTGACTTATGATCCTGAAGAAGTGAAGAACTACGAGCTGGGCTTTAAAGGCCAGTTCTTAGACGGCAAGGTAAATGTTATGGCCGATATCTTTCTAATGGATTACACCAACCTACAGCGACAGGTGGTTATTCCTAATGACAGTGGCGTATTTGGTGCGGATGCCGATGTATCCCTTATTCAAAATGCGGCAGCAGCCACTATTTCAGGGGTAGAGTTTGAGTTACGTGCATCTCTGTGGGAAGGCGGTTTTCTTTCAGCTGATTGGAGTCATCTAGTTAACGAGTATGACAATTATAGTTATCCAGATCCTTCTAATCCGGGTGTAATTATTGATAACACGCAAAATCGAATTCAGGATCAAACGCCGGAATACACCTTCAATTTGGCAGTAGATCATGAATTTCAAATGGATGGCGGCGCTACTTTAACTCCGCGTGTTTCAGCCTACTGGCAGTCTGTGTATTCCTACGGACTTAATAACCTGGGTATACCTGTCGGGGATGATTCACCTACTAGCTGTACTCAAGATGCTTATACCAAATGGAATGGTCGTGTTACTTACCGGCCAGCAAATGGTGACTGGAACTTAGCTGCTTATGGTGGAAACCTTTCCGACGAGCGCATTCTAGAGACCTGCGACACAAACCGCAGTGTTTGGCGCACACGTCTTGAACGACCGCGTAATTTCGGTCTCGAATTCACCATGAATTTCGGCGGATAATGTACTTATAATAAGTTACAAGAAATACCCTTAAGAACGGTGCCCTTGTCAAGGGTACCGTTTTTTTTCACCTTAAAAAGAGAGGATGTAAATGGCGAAATTACGCTTGAAAGAGATCGAAGAGCCGAATTCAAGAACCGCCAATTCTGTTATGTCCGCCGGTGGGCTGCGGTGCGATATTGAAATGGAAGGCCACTCGACCATTATTGGCGAACCACCAGAACGCGGTGGTAAGGATGAGGGTGCCTCGCCGCTCTTGCACCTGTCCGCGGCGCTAGCTTCCTGTCAAAGCGTTCAGGTAGCCAAAGTAGCTCAAGCGATGCGACTTGAATTCGGAGACATCAAAATCGACGCAACCTTGGATACCGGCCGTGGGGACGGGCGTGAAGAGGGTGCTCGTATAATCCGTTTCGTCGGTGTCAAAATGGTTATTAGTATTCAGACCAACGCCTCGGAAAAGAAAATTGAGCGGCTAAAAACAATGGCAGTAGACCGTTGCCCGGTTAGTGCGCTGTTTGATGACGCGGGCGTTGAACCAGAAATGGAATGGATAATTCTTCCGCTATAGCAAGAGTTTCACTCTTTGATCCATTTGGGATAAAAGGAGAGGGTAAGTGAGAGATTAGGTAGGCAAAACGCCAACTGGTCTTTATATATGTAAACGAAATCACTTTCTTGCCAAATGCTCTGATAAGATTTGAAGTCGTCTTTATTTCACTAGGGGTAATATTTGATGTTTCACAATAAAGCGCTATTTAGCACACTAATGTGCAGCTTCGCCGTCCTTTTATATGGGTGCGCCGATTCTGACACCGACAGCCATTCCGATATGGCGGATACTACGGGGCCAGTAGCCAGTGGTATTAGTTTAGTTCAAAACCCTAATCCTACAGTTCCTATGGCGGCGGTATTGAGCTTAACCACGGATGAGCCAGCAATGCTCACTCTAGGTTTCAGCAACGGTGACCGCAGTTGGACTGCCACCCCTAGCTCAGATTACGTAACCAGCCATGAAGTTCCGGTTGTTGGCATGAGAGCGGGTGTGACCCATTCAATTACCGCAGTGCTCACTGATGAGGCCGGTAATACTACGGATATTGCCGCGGGTGACTTTGACGTACCAGAATTGCCTGAATTCTATCCACGGCCACATGTGGTCGTCAGCCAGCCAGATCGCATGGAACCTGGCGTAAACCTATTTAACGTAAATGGACGATGGCCAGAAAAGTGGTCAGATACATTACCAGCGGTAATTGTCGACAACGAAGGTGAAACCATCTGGTACTACGAACCCGACGGTCACATGCTGCACGATGTTAAAAGAATTAGTAATGGTAACTTCCTCTATGAAATCTGGCCTGGAACCGGTGGTATGGTAGAGATCGATTTGCTTGGTAATATCGTAAATCGTTGGCATTTCACGGGCACGGCAAAAGATCCTGCTCCAGGCAGTATTCCCGTCGACAGCGATTCAATACACCACGATATGATCGAGATCCCCAACGGCAATATGTTGGTAATGAGCACTGAAGTACGGTCCTATGATAACTGGCATACCAGTACGCGTGACGCTAACGCGCCACGTCAAGATGGCGCGCAGTTGGTTGGCGATGTCATTATAGAGATTACGACGGCTGGTGAAGTCGTTAACGAGTGGAAGCTTCTGGATCTAATTGATCCTTACCGTATTACTCATGGTTCCTTGCGCGAAGATTATTGGGCCAATCATTATGATGGCATTCATGAGGGTATTGTTTACGACTATACCCACGGTAACGCCATTATTTATGATGAGTCTGATAACTCCTTCATCATGTCAATGCCTTATCAAAATGCCGTACTCAAGATATCTATGACTAGCGATGAGTTGGTTTGGATTTTGGGTACTCACGAAGGTTGGAGCGAAGAGTTCGCTGACAAATTGCTGACGCCTGTTGGCGATGTTGAATGGTCCTACAAGCACCACGCTATTTCGCATAGCGGTCGCGGCACTCTGTTGCTATTTGATAACGGAGTAGATCGCAGTATGCCTTATGACGGCAGCATGCCTTTAGTTGAAAGCTACTCACGTGGGGTTGAATATGCGGTCAACGAGGAAACTATGGAGGTTTCTCAGCCTTGGGTATATGGCATTGAACAAGAGCATTTTTACAATCGGTATCTTGGTGACATAGATTGGCAGCCAATTACTGGCAATATCTTGATTAATTCCGGTGCGCGCGAAACCGCTCCTGGTACTAATACCAATGTACCTCCTGGTCAAGCTCAAAGATGGGCGAGCTGGTTTGAAGTAACTAGTGATGACGCTAGAGAAAAGGTATGGGAAATGCAGTTTAAAGACGACGGTTTGGGCTGGTCGGTATATCGAGTTGATCGTTTGCCGAATATCTACCCAAATAACTAATAGTTGCAAAGAAAAATAGAAAACCCGGAACAGTTACTGTTCCGGGTTTTTTGTGTCTGGAACATAGTTTTAGCGGTAGGGAATTAGCCGTTAAACAAGGATTCTAGATCCTGGCACTCATAGGGTTGAAGCGTTTCTCCAGGTAGCCACTGCCAGCGGGTGGTTGATAGCTCAAATGGCGCACTAAAGGTTTCAAGGTCGGTTACACGCACGCTCCAATCGAGATACCACCCTGCGTCATTACTAAGGGTAAATAGCTCAAGAAACTCCACTGAGGAGCTCTGAGGTGTGCCGTATTCGTCAAGGAAGGGGTAGTTGGTGTCAGTGGTGCGCACTAATAAACTTGATCCGTCCCATTGCCCATAAGAAATTCCCATTCGAGAAGTCTCAAGTGATTCAGGCTGGTTGTCATTCATATAAATTCTGCGCGACGCGTCCCATTCTTCGAGCCGCAATAAGATGCTGTCGCCCTGATCCACAAACTCGATAGGGTGGGGGCTCATCATGGCACCAGGCATACCAAGTGGAGAGCAGTTGGCTTGAACATCGTCCTGAATAGGGTCCCAAGAATCCTTAATTGCTTGACTGTTTGCTCTTAGAGGCGGTTCGTAGTTTCGTGTTCTGGACTCTACGGTCCATACGTGGAATAAGCTTGGTGCGCTATCCTCAGGTATCGCGGTGTCACCGCTATTACTGTTTCCGTAAATTGCGCCCTGAGCAGATGTGTATGGGCCAAGAGCCGCTCGACTGCCGTCTTCAAATTCAGCAAAATTTGCTAGCATTAAGCCTTCACGGCGCAGGGACAATTGCCCGGTAATTTTGACTTGCTGCCCCTGATGGAAAAGCTCGCTCGTAACTCCATCTCGATTCATACCATTGACGTTACCTAAAATTTGCAGACGCACGATCTGTTCTTCGCCGTTCGCATCTAGGGTTTTGAGTGTCATCGCCGGATGTGGGTTGCTCCAGACTATCCGGGTCAATTCGCCATCAACTTGAATAATTTCTTCGGAGAATTCTGCGTGAGAATGGTGGGCAATGGACGGTGGAGACGCGGCACAGAATACAATGGGGATCGCAATAACCAGCAAGCGGTTTGTTTGCTTCGAAACCGCTGCCGATATCGCTGTTTGCCTAGTATTTAGCAAGCTTCTAAATCTGGATCCACAAAGGAGTAGGCTTCTATAACGCCAGGACGCTGATTAATTTGCGCAAACCACTCAGCTAGTCTTGGGCGCTTGGCCGCACTCAACTCTTCGCCGTAGCCATTGGCTTCAAAACGTTCTACAAAGGGTAGTACGGCAATATCCGCTAGTGAAAAGGTATCTCCACAAAGCCAAGTGCCGCGCTGCAGATCCTTTTCCATACAGTCCAATTCGTCGATAACACGTTCAGCAGCGAAGTTGACTACATCATCAGGAATCCCGTCAGCGTTTTGGATTTCGTCTGCCCGGCGCTGTTTGTCAGGTTGGTTGCGTACCATTTCCATTAATACTTCACGGCTGTGTTGTTCAATATATTCGCTCCAGCGATGAGCGTGTTTTTTGTTGTGAGAAATCAGGTGCATATTCTTGTGCAGAATGTGCTCGGATTTATCCAGCCATACGCGCATATTTGCACGTTCCCAGGTATCTTCGGGCTTCAATGACGGACCTTCAAAGGTATCGTCGATATATTCCATGATGACGCTGGATTCGATAACGGTGCGACCGTTATGCACAAGCGCAGGAACCACGCCGTTTGGGTGAATCTCTACATACCAAGGCGCCCAGTTTTCGAACTGGTGCAGGTCGATATGTACGCTTTCCCAATCCGTTACGCCTTTTTCGGCAAGTGCAGATCGAGCTTTTCGTGAGCAGGTAGATCCCCACCAGTGATATAAAGTTAAAGACATTCGTGGTCTCCTAGAATTTAATTTTTGTTGCTATTGCCAAGGGTCAGCCGGAAGGCGACCCGCTATTTGTATTGAGTCCGGCTCGTAAAAATAATGACGAAAAATCGCATTGCCGCCGGTATACATTGGGTGTGGTTCGGTAACAAAGAAAGGGCTAACAAATTCCCAAACGATGTCGCCGTCCATGGTTACTTCAAATATCTTGCCCTTAATACCTTCAAGAATTGAGGTATTGCCACTCTGCAATCGATAGGCATTGCTTATAAACCAGCTAAAAAAGGAAAATCTTGGAGAACCGGCGTACTGCCATACGGGCGTATTGGTAGTAGGATCCAGCTCGATAACCCGGGAGCCACCTTCAGGGCCTGCGCCTAGTACGTTTGCGCCGTTGGCAAAAAACATAATATTGCCATTTTCAAGCTGGTAAACGCTGTGCTGCTGACCGTAGGAGTAGTCACACAATGTCCATCTGAATTTTTTGGTTTTGTAATCGATAATCGCCATCAAGTGGTTGTAGCGAAAATTGATAAGTACGTCGCCGTTATCTAACTGAGTAATGCAATTTGCGTGACACCATTCATGGCGCGGGCACATTGGATTAATAGGGAAGTTGTACATCTCTTCGCAATCTTCGGCTCGCCATTCCCAAACAACCGTTCCGTCGGCTTCGATTTCTCGAACAACGTCGCCCCATATTCCATCCGCGTGTTCCGAGCCTTCACTGCCGCCTAGTACACGTCTTTGGTTTTCTTCGCGCATTAAATCCCAGCGCAAGTACATGGTATTGCCGTTCTTGCAGCGCAGAATGTCATGGTGTTGTAGATCGTCGTGATGCTCCCAGAGCAGATTACCGTCCCAGTCCCATTCCTGCATTAATCCGCCTTTTGCAGGCAGGCCTTTCGGGCCGTCAGGGGTGCGCACAGCAGAAAGCATATTGCCACTGGGTAAAAGGCAGCTAAAATTACCTGGCTCGTAGGGAAGATCCCAAGAGTGCACAACATCGCCATGCATATTGATGATCAGAGTTTTTTTGAGCCCCAAAGGGGAAAACATTCTATATCCGGGTGTGGCGCGTTCACGGTCGGCCTGTATTAGGCCGGTATTGGTATTGGTCATTTTCTAACTTTCCCTTTTCGCGCTTATATGACGGTACAGCTGGATTCGAAGGATGGCCGTGGCAGTTTTTGCCAAACTGAAGCTTCGTCGCCGTATCCAACATTGCATAGAAAATTAGACCTATGGCTCGTGCCCTCAAAGAATTCAGCGTCAACGGTATCGTTGTCGAAGCCCGATATCGGGCCAACGTCAAAGCCCAGTGCGCGAGCGGCTATCATAAAATATGCGCCTTGAAGTGAGCCGTTTCTGAAAGCATCGTCTGCACAGCGACGCTGATTGTCGATAAACATCTGCATCTTGCCGGGATCATGTGGAAACAGTTCAGGCATTCTTTTATAGAATTCCATATCGTAGGAAAGTAGAGCACACACCGGAGAGGTCAAAACCTTTTCGACATTATTGCCCTTAAGCGCAGGTACTAAACGTTGCTTAGCTTCATCACTGCGCACCCAGATGATGTGAGTAGGGTGCCCATTATTGGATGTGGGGCCTGCCGACATGATGTGGAATATTCGCTCCAAATCGTCCTGATGAACTGGCTTGTCTCGCCAGCCGTAGTGCGATCGAGCACCGGTTAATATTAGATCGATACCGTCATCACTCAATTTAGTAATGCGGCTGCGAACATCGCGAATTTCTTGTTGCGCCTCAGCGCGCGGATCAGTCATCAAATTGCTCCAACAAAATAAATGGGTTGTATCAGCGGGTATAGGTTTAAAACAGCAGCCAATCTGGGAATTGTCGTGGGAACCAGGATTGTGTCCATTGCTCTACCAGTGAAGGGTGGAATATAAGGCGCATAATTTGGCCGTAGAAAAATACCAGTATTGCCCAGGCGGTAAGCGCATAAGCGATAGCTATGCGTTTGCTATATCCGCCCCAGCGAACTAAATAGATGCCGATAAATATCGGCATGGCAAGCTTTTGTCCGATAATTAAGCAGAGAACAATCATAGCTGCCAGATAGGCGAAGAAAGGCACGGCTTCGGCCAGCCAGGCGTCTTTGCGGGCTTTGGATAAAGTCTCCCCCCAGCTCCCCGTGCTGGCCTTGAGCTGTAGTAAATGTCTAGAGTCTTGGAATACGACCCAGGCGCCAAGTATCGCGCCCGGGATACAAATAAGCAGTGGGAATTGCTTAACAATGGGAGGCCATGCGGTTGCAGTGTATCCAGCCCATACAAAGGCTATTAGCAGCAGCAGGGAAAGAGGGAGAGATATGGCTGGACTTTTTTCAGAGCCTTCGCCTGCGTCTTGTGCTCCAGATTTCTTTTTCTTTGCAATGCTGCGGGCAGCCAGAATAACGCTGACCACAATAATCAGAATAAGCACTAGAACAATGGGTCGACTTAACCAGCCCAGCCCACCGTAAATATTGGTACTGATCTGGAAAGTACGTTCGAGAATGGGGCCCAAAACCAGAGCGAGAATCACGGGAGGCCGTGGCCAGCCACCGCGCTTCATAAAGAACCCGAGAAGGCCAAATGCCACGCAGGTAATCCATGATCCCAGATCGGCATTGCCGAGCCATGCGCCCATGAATACAAATAATAGTACGCCCGGAACCACTAAGTGCCCGGGTAATAGGGCAACCTTGGCTACCCATTTTACGGTTTTCAGTAAGATCAGCGTGGCGAGGATGCTAGCCATAGCAATCATCCAAACAAAACTGAAAGTGATAGGCAGGTTGTCAGTAAGCATGCTCGGGCCGGGGCGCAGGCCATGCATAATAAGTGCGCTCATCAGGATCGCAGTTCCCACGCTTCCGGGTATGCCAAGCGTTAGCGTTGGAATAAGTGCTCCGCCGCGCAATGCATTGTTGGCTGCTTCGGGAGCTAGTAGCCCGCGAACATCGCCTTGTCCAAATTGTGAATCGTCCTTAACGCTTTGTTTGGCGTGTGCATAGGTTACCCAGCCAACGATTGAGGCGCCCAGGCCGGGAAGCATGCCGATATAGGTGCCGATAACGCTGCAGCGGATTACCAGCCAGATGTTATCAAAGGCATCTCTTACGCCCTGCATCTGACCCTTTTTGGTATCTTCGTCTTTTCCAGAGCGTGCAATGGATACGTTCTTAATCGCCAGTTCCATAACTTCAGGTAGAGCAAACAAACCAAGCAATACCGGAATAAGGGGTAGGCTATCCAGCATATAAAGCGTATCGAAGGTATAGCGTGGGATTCCGGCAGATTCCGGGAGACCAATCATGGCCAGCAGCAAACCAAACGCAGCGGCTACGATACCTTTGGTAACAGACTGTCCGGCAAGGGACCCCACCATGGCGAGTCCAAGCATGCCGAGCATGAATTGTTCGGGAGATTCAAAGGCCAGAATAATGGGAAGGATCAGAGGTAGCGCGAGACCGAGAGTTAGAGCTCCGCAGAATCCGCCAATCGCAGATGCGGTGAAGGACGCGCCTAAAGCTCGCGCGGCTTCACCGCGTTTTGCCATGGGGTAGCCATCTAGCACCGTGGCCTGTGACGCAGCAGTTGCCGGCACACCGAGCAATACAGAGGTTATGGCTCCACTAGTAGAGGTTGATGCCCAAGAGGCTAATAGAAGCGCAAAGGCGGCGACGGGCTCCATGGAAAATGTAAAGGGCAGCAGAAGGACCAGGCCTATTGCGCCCCCCATGCCGGGCACAGCGCCGAGTAAAATACCGATTACACAGCCGAGAGCAAAATAAAACATTACCTCCCATTGAAAAATGAGGGCCAAGCTATCGACTAAGGCGTCAAACACCATCTTTTAATACTCCTGTGGAGTTATTTGGTAAAAATTAGTTTGCAAAACAGCGGCGAATTAGTAACCGCTGTTTTTCGCGATAATTGCTTGGATGTACTCAAGGATCTCGGGAGAGACATTGGAAGTGGCACCCAAAATTTCAGTTTGGCGATCATAGGGAACAAACCCTGGTACGTAACTGAGTTGCTGCTCCCCTTCTTCTGCAAACGCAGCGCTGTTCATCGCTAGCTCCAGGCCGATACGGAAAGTTTCGGCTGCGGCTGGGTCCATGTCAGGAGGTCCGAGGAAAACGTGCTGCATAGTTTGGTCTAGTTCAACCATAGCTTGAATAGCATCCCATTCAACTCCAACAGGCTCAGTGCCCTTGATGCTTTGGTAGAGCGCTTGTATCGAAGGGATGTCTTCAACTAAAGGATTTTGTATTAGCTCACCTTCGTTGTTAAGCATGGGTATGCTGAAAAAGGGCAGTGCATCGCCCGGCTCGACAAGCACAGGCACCACTTGGGTTAAGTAAGCGTGGGCTGCATCGGTTCCCGTATTCACTTCGCCACTAATAACTGCTGCGCGGATACTGCCGCTACTCGGGTAACCAGCTATGTAGCGATAGGGCGCATCGATTAAATCAAGTGCCATGGTGCTAATAATCATACGGCCGTGTTCCGGAGGCATACCACCAAATAGCAATGGCCCACCGGTTACGAGTTCTTCCGGGGTACTGACCCCACCCTCTATGGAATCTGTTCGGGCGTAAACTACCAAGCCGCTAATTTGTACTCCGCCTAGCGGGGTAAAGTCGGTATATTTAAATGAATAACCGGGGAACTGCAAGAGTTCGCCTAAGGAAGAACGAGGACCATAGTAAACGGTTGTTCCGTCTTCCGGTGCTTTCAGCAATACCTGAAGTTGAGCGCTCAGCCCCGAAGCCCCTGGCAAGTTGTTGACTATTACGGTTGGGTTTCCTTCCAGGTTTTCCTCGAGGTGCTTAGCTAAAAGCCTGCCTACGATTGTGCCGCCAGCGGATGCATCCAGACCGATGATAACGGAGATGGTTTCACCGGCGTATGAATGGGGTTCCTCAGCAGAGGAGGCGTTCTCGCCGTTCTCACAAGCAGACAGAACTATCGCAGTAATAAGTACTAAGAAAATTCGAGTAGCAAGTGTGAATATACGCGGGTTAAACATGGTATTTATCTCTTAATTTGTCCAGCTAAGTTTATATCATTCGTTACTATTTATTGCAACGAGTAAAACTAATGGTTTACTTGTTGAAACAATATTTGTATGGTTGATTCCTGAATCAGAAGGATTATCAATGAAAACCAACCGCTCTGTTGAACGGGCAATATCTGTTCTAATGTATGTATGTCAAAGTGATCGGCCCATAGGGCTGACTGAAATCAGTCAAGGCACAGGGCTGGATAAGGCGACCACACTGCGTTTCCTTCACACTCTGGCAAACGCAGATATGGTGAGGCACGAGGCAGATTCCAAGCGTTATGTTCAGGGGGCTGGCATATACAATTTTTGGCCCAGTGAAATTCGTAAGATTTGTCGGCCGCACCTTCAAGGATTGTTGGATCGTACCCAAGAAACAATTTGCCTAATTGTGCCTCGCGGTAGGCAGCGTGTTTGTATTGACGTGATGGAACCAGGCCGTGAACTTCGCATTGTTGCGCCCGTTGGTAGGGAATTGCCAATTTATGCAGGCGCTTCCGGGCGTGTTTTTATGGCGCAAAAAACTGACGCTCAAATAGAAAAAATCCTTCAAGATTCGAATTTGGCTCCCTTGACCATCAAGAGTGTTGAGGATCGCGAGCTCTATATAAAGCAACTAGATGAGGCTCGGAAAACCGGTTTTGCTCATAATGTAGGCGAAGTTGCCCTAGATACATCCGCAATTGCGGCCCCTATATTTGATGGGCTTGGCAATACCGCAGCTGCTCTTGTATTACGCGGGCCAGCGAGCCGGATTACAGAAACTGTGGTTGGGCCCATGTCCTCATTGGTAAAAGCCTCTGCCGCTGCCATTAGCAAAGAGCTGGCAAATATTCACATATAGCCCATTTTAAGAACGGTGAGTACTAGATTTCTTCTTACTCCGTCGCTTGGCCAATTTTACAATTCTTGATAAATCTACCCACTCTGAATACTCAGCGATACTTTACCTATGCTGCTAAACTAGGGTTCATACGGAGGTTATGGTTTTGAACAAGATTACAGGTATTTTTGTAGCACTCTGTGTTTCTGGGCTGGCTTTCGGCGTCAGCGCGCAGCAAGCCGAAGAGATGAATCACGACATGCATAATATGGCGATGCCTACAGTTAGTGCTGGAATCGCTGAGATGAGCCTTGAATTCGAGTTAGTCGGCTCTGAAGGTCAGATAGTTACACAAGAAGACTTTGTCGGTAAAAACCTGATGTTGGCCTTTGGTTTTACTTACTGCACTCATATCTGCCCGCTAATAGCGGCCAATATGGCTAATACGTTGAAAATTGCCGATACCAATGCGGTGGGCGTATTTATCAGTGTTGATACCGAGCGTGACACGCCCGAAGTAACCAATAATTACTCGACCAGATTCCACCCTAAGATTACGGGTCTTAGCGGTAGTCACGCTCAAGTGTCTGTTGCAGCAAAAAACTTCAATACCACCTTTGTAGTGACCAAGTCTCCAGACATCTATACGGTTCAGCATTCACCGGGTATTTTTTTGATCTCTCCGGAGGGTGAGCTAATAGATGTATTTGCGATCAATACTGCCCCGGAAGAAATTGCTGCGGCTATGAGATAGCTGAAAAGCTAAAGGTTTTAAATGGCCACTATTGTTAAGAAGTTAAATTACCCGCGCATCGGTCTGGTTATGTTGGTTAGCATAATTATTTCTTCGGCCTGGCTGGTATTCCCTTATTTTATTCAGGGCAAAGATCTTTTGAGCGGAGTCGGTGACAACGCTCGCATGACCAAGGCCGGCAGTGTCTCTCAATATCTAACTAGAAAGCTAGTAAACCACTCAGAGCTGGAACTCACGGCAACCTTTGCTACAGATGAGTTTTTTCAATACGTGGATCAAGCCAGCACCATTGGCGATATTCGGCCGGATCGAAACTTTATATTTTTCGTTAGCGAGAGCATTCACGATGGTGAACTCGCCTTCGAACTACCGGAAGTGATTCTGCATTTGGGTGACCTTGAATTTACGCCGGACGTTTCACTTGGTCCGCGAAATGCTGAGCATCATAGAATTGCTATGTACAGTATTCCCAAGCGTGGCCCAGATGGTCAGATAATTAATTTGAATGACTACGAATCCGTTAAGCTTTTTGTTTCAAATTACTATTTCGGTAGCACTCAAAAGCTGACCTTCGTTGGCGAATGGGCGGCTCCTTACGGCTTACCGGAGGAGTTAACTTCTCGTGCCGATATAACGCCAATTGCCGTTTTGGCTCTTGGAGCAGGTTTGCTTTCTGCGGTACTCACACCTTGTCTGTTGCAGCTGGTAGTTATATTCGGATCTATTGTCAGCTCATTTTCTACCGTACCCAGCGGTTCTTCTAGGGAATCGGGGTTGGGATCAGAGATTAGTTCTGGTCAGGTAACTCCCCATATCCGACGGAAAATCATGCAAATCGCCATCGCCTTTGTAACGGGCTTCGTGCTCCTTTACACCTTGGCGGGTGCTTTGATTGGCAGCGTTGGGCATTCTGCACAGCTTATATTTGCTGAAAATAGCCGCATGGTGGCTATTATTTCCGGCGTCTTCATTATCTTGATGGGTATATGGGTCGGTGTACGGGGTACACGCAATATGGTCTGCAAAATCCCTGATGCTAGCGCCATGAAAATCAGCAACCGGCGAGACATGGTGGGTTCATTAGTGATTTCTATGGGGTACGCTCTGGGCTGCACAGCCTGTTTTGGTGGTGCCATAGTAGCGACCCTTATTATTTATGTCGGTGCCATTGGTAGTGCGGTTATTGGTGCAGGAATTATGTTCACCTTTGCCATTGGCGTTGCCATACCCTTTCTACTTTCCGCATGGTACATGTCCCGTATGGACAGCATTTTGGAACTGCTGGCGCGCAAGGCTCGGACAATAAGTATTATTAGCATGATCATGATCATCATCTTCGGATTGATACTTGTGACGGATAATTTCCATGTGGTGAGCGATATGATTTACCCCTATTTAGGATTGAACTAGATGTCTTTGTTCTTAAGAGTTGCCATATTATTTTTAGTTTCGCTGTTTGCGGTAAGTGCACTGGCGGCGGTTATTAGTAATCCCCGTTCGCTTATCTTTGTCGGCGACCGCACTGAGAAAGTTATCGATGTTATTTCGGTCAACAGCAATGAGCTTGTACATAGGATAGAAACCAGCATTCATCCAGATCACATAGTGGTTACGCCTTTTGCCCCAATTCTTATATATACAGATACCGAGGCTAAAAAACTGGTGTTCTATGATTTAGAAGACCAGGTCGAGCGCAAGGTCTATGACCTCAGCGTTACTCCTCGACATGTTGTTTTGGATACAACCGGGGCTAGGATCGGCATTAGTGATGATGTGGATGGCGGTTTTGTTTTAGTCAATATTTACAGCTTTGAGATTGAATTCTCTATAGACGATTTTCCGGCAACTGCAGATGTTTTGTTCGACCCAAACGATGTAGATATTTATTACAGTAATCAGGAAACCGGCTCCATTGGCGTGCTGAGCATGCTCACCCAAGAAACCTATGAGACGGAGGTTACGTACGAGCCGGGGCAAGAGTTAACGCCTCCGAGCCGCAGCTTAGATGGGCGCTATATATATGTAGGTAATGTTTCCACGGGTGAGGTCTACGGCATGAACGCCTATTCCGGTGCGATTTTCAAAACCTTTGATGTCGGTGGAACGCTGGCCAGGCCCTATACCACTCCAGAGGGTGTTTTCCTCTACATGATGGATAAAGAAAATGGGCGCTTAGTAACCATCGAACAGCAGGGCTTTAGTGAATATGCTGATACCAGTTTTGGCGCAGGCATAGATCTGGTTACTGTGGGTCGTTTTGACCATCTAAATCTGTTTATGAGTTCCGAGAATACCAATTGGTATATTTACGACAATATCAAGAAAGCTGTTGTTGAAAGTGGGAATTTCTCTGGAGTGCCGATAGGTGCATCGGGCTCGGCGGACGGCAAGCTTGCCTATGTTGCGCTTAGCGACAGCCCTCAGTTGGCCGTAGTGAATTTGGAAAAGCAGAGCTTGGAATACGTGCCGGCAACCATTAATGGCAGCGGCTCGTTTACTCTTGGATTGAGCAATAACGTCTGTCACTAACTGCCGTTAGAGTACCCTATTGATTGGGATGTTGAGCTGAATTTTTAATTGGTAGCTACGGGTGGACTTGAACCACCGACCTCAGCATTATGAATGCTGCGCTCTAACCAGCTGAGCTACATAGCCACGGAATTAAAAAATTCCCACTCCTGCTAAAAACGCCGCATTAGTGGGGGCGCGAATTCTCGTTTTCTAGGGCCGCTTTGTCAAGTATTTCAGGCGCTTCCGCCTGTATCATTTGCCGACAACACTATTCCCCAATGTATAATTCCGCTGCTTGCTTCGGAGCTGCTATGACAGACAAAATTATCACCGGTAAATTTCCCTTTGCGCGCATGCGTCGCACTCGCCGCCATGACTGGTCGCGTGAGCTATCTGCTGAAACTCGGTTAAGTGCAGCAGATCTAATTTGGCCGATTTTTATTCACGATGAATCCCATGATATGGATATTGAGTCCATGACCGGTGTGCAGCGCGTCAGTATTAATACGCTGCTGAAACTCGCCGAGCAGGCGGTAGCTTTGGGTATCCCGGCTATTGCGTTGTTTCCAAGTGAAGATGATTCTCTGAAAGATGAAAATGGTACGCAGGCAGCGAATCCCGAGAATCTAGTTTGCCGAGCCGTGCAGGCAGTTAAACAGCGATTCCCGGAGTTGGGTATTATCTGCGATGTAGCGCTAGACCCTTATACCAGTCATGGCCAAGATGGTATTTTGGTTGATGGTTATGTGTCGAACGATGTCACTATTGAAATGCTTATTAAGCAGGCTATCGTTCAGGCCCAAGCCGGATGCGATGTGGTTGCGCCCTCAGACATGATGGATGGCCGCGTAGGGGCTATTCGAGGTGCATTAGATGCTGAAGGGCTGGTTGATACCCAGATTATGTCCTACGCCGCCAAGTACAACTCGGCCTTTTATGGGCCCTTCAGGGGCGCGGTAGGTTCTGCACCTTCGACGGTCTCACGATCGGGTGGAAAGGCCTCATATCAAATGGATCCCGCTAACTCGAATGAAGCGCTTCGCGAAGTTGCCATGGACATAGAGGAGGGCGCCGATTCGGTAATAGTAAAACCCGGGCTTCCTTACTTAGATATATTGCAGCGGGTAAAAGATACCTTTGGCGTACCCACCTATGTTTATCAAGTGTCGGGCGAATACGCCATGCTTAACGCAGCTGCCGAGAAAGGCTGGCTAGATCTTGATCGGGTGATGATGGAAAGCTTGATGGGGATGAAGCGGGCCGGAGCCGATGGTATCTGGACTTACTTTGCTCCTGTGGCGGCCGAAAAGCTTAACGGCTAAAGTGATCTCGGATTGATCCGGACAGTCCAATGACTCCCAAAAAGAAGATACTTTTTCTGTGCACCGGTAATTCCTGTCGCAGCCAGATGGCTGAGGGCTGGCTAAGCCATTTGCGATCTGATGACTACCAGTCTCTGTCTGCTGGAGTAGAGCCGCACGGAATGAATCCCTTAGCGGTTAGGGCTATGTCCGAGGTCGGTATCGATATCTCTGCACAATCTTCCGACCATATAGATATATACCTTGATGCTGGCCTAGATTATGTCTTCACGGTTTGCGATAACGCCCGGGAGACTTGCCCAATATTCCCCGGTGACGCAAAGGTGATACATCTAGGGTTTGATGATCCGCCGCGATTGGCGAAAGCAGCACAAAACGAAGAAGAGGCCATGGGACACTATCGTCGAGTTAGGGATGAAATCAGTCAATTTATAGAGAAAATAGACCCGCTGCTCTACTGAAGAGCTTCGATTGAGGGCGCAGGGTTAGACGTTAAACCTAAAGTGCACCACATCGCCATCGGCGACGATATATTCCTTGCCTTCTAAGCGCCATTTACCGGCGTCTTTTGCGCCAGCTTCTCCGTTGCCCGCTATGAAGTCGTCATAGCCGACAATTTCGGCGCGGATAAACCCTTTTTCAAAATCAGTATGAATCTTGCCTGCCGCTTGAGGTGCAGTTGCGCCAATAGGAATAGTCCAGGCTCGCACTTCTTTTACACCCGCTGTGAAATAGGTGTGTAAAGCCAGCATTTCATAGCCTGCGCGAATTACCCGGTTCAGTCCGGGTTCTTGCATGCCTAAGTCGGTCAAGAATTCCATTTTGTCTTCGTCGTCCAGCTCTGCTATTTCTGATTCGAGTTTATTGCAAATAGCTACTAGGCCAGCTGATTCCTGCTCTGCAATGGCTTTCACTGCATCTAGCAGTGGATTGCCCTCAAAGCCGTCTTCCGCAACATTGGCGATATAGAGCATGGGTTTTATGGTGAGCAGGTTTAAAGGCTTAAGTACTGAGAGGGTATCTTCATCCATCTCAAGGCCACGCAATGGTTTGCCTTGGTTTAGTTGTTCTACTACCGGGCCAATTACTTTCATAAAAGCGATAGCGTTTTTGTCTTGGCCTTTAAGGGCACGCTCGGCGCGATACTTTGCTTTCTCTACGCGATCTAGATCCGCAAGCGCGAGTTCGGTGTTAATGGTTTCTATATCACTGGCGGGGTTTATTTCTCCCTCTACATGGACTACGTTTTCGTCTATGAAGCAGCGGACAACATGCGCAATGGCGTCAGTTTCTCCAATATTGGCTAGAAACTGATTGCCTAACCCTTCGCCTTTAGACGCGCCGGCAACTAAGCCCGCGATATCTACAAATTCCATGGTAGTGGCGATAGTTTTTTGCGGCTTAACGATTGCGGCTAGAGCATCCATGCGGGGATCAGGTACAGGAACGATTCCAGTATTTGGCTCAATGGTGCAGAAAGGAAAATTCTCGGCATCGATACCGGCTTTAGTTAGCGCGTTGAAGAGTGTCGACTTACCAACATTAGGCAGTCCAACGATTCCACAGTTAAATCCCACAGGTCACCCCACAATATATCTTTTTATACGATTTCAGCGTTACCATCGTGCACGAATCCTCATTTATCCTATATAAAATGCGGTTCTGCGCGCGAGGGCGCCTTGAGCCCGCATAAAAATATAATTTTGTGAATACGACCTGAGTCGCAATTGTTTAGGTGTCTTTTGTATGCAGTTGGTACATGGCCTTTTCCCAATTGCCTCCTAAGGCGTGGGGCATATTATGTAGGGCGCGGTCAACTATAGTCATGGTTTTTTCCCGCTCATCGGGGCTTGCTTTGGACAACACGTAATTACTAACCAAGCTGGATTGGCCAGGGTGACCTATGCCAATACGTAACCTATAGAAATCTCTTTGATTGCCCAGGCTGGCGATAATATCTTTGAGGCCGTTGTGCCCACCGGCACCACCGTCGAATTTGAAGCGAGCCACGCCAGGATCAAGGTCGAGTTCATCATAGGCGACCAGAATATTGTTTGGATCAATCTTATAGAAAGCGGACAGGGCGCCAACACTTTGGCCACTGCGGTTCATAAAAATATCGGGGATCAGTATGCGGAGTTTTTTGCCGCCATATTGCGCTTCGCCAACACGACCGAAAAATCGTGCTTCGCTAGCTAGCGCAATGCGTTCCTGTTGACAGAATAGAGATACAAAATCCTCGCCGGCATTGTGCCGAGTACCCGCATAGCGAGTACCCGGATTACCAAGTCCAACAAGGAGTTCTATAGAATGGTTCACTGCTTTTTACCTAAAATCAGGTCAACAGTAGATCAGTCCTCTGAGCTTTCTTCAGAATCTTCGCCATCAGAATCTTCGCCATCAGAATCTTCGCCATCAGCGCTAACATCAGCGTCCAGATCTTCTTCAACAACCACTTTAGGTAGGTGAATAGATGCGATAGGTTGATCCTGTTCTTCGCCGTGAGACAACGCAACACTTTCAACGCCTTCTGGCAGTTTGATATCACTGATGTGTAACGTGGCATCTAGCTCTACTTCAGCCATATCTACTTCCAAGAACGCAGGAAGGTTTGCTGGTAAACAGCTGATTTCCAAATCGGTTATGTTGTGAGAGATTAGGCCACCAGAGGTTTTCACGCCGACACAGATATCTTCGTTGATAAAGTGCAGTGGAACGCGCGTGGTGAGTTTTTGGTTCTTCGATACGCGCTGGAAATCAACGTGCATGATTACCGGCTTGGCAGGGTGACGCTGAACATCTTTTAGAATAACGTCTTGGCTTTTGCCGTCGACGGTTACCGAAATAATATGCGAGTAAAAAGCTTCATTTGCCAAGGAGTGAGCGATGTCTTTGTGAAACATAGAAATCGATTCTGGTTCCTTTTTGCCACCATAAATAATGGCGGGTACTTGTTCAGCTAGACGACGAAGGCGGCGGCTCGCACCTTTCCCTTTGTCTTCCCGGCTGCTTGCGGTCAGTTCAAAATCAGTCATGATATTTTCTCCAGACTGTTAGCCCATCCAACTTTGCGACCAGTCTAGACGGGGGTTTAGTTAGGCTCGAAACGAGCCACGTAAATTGGCATTATGCCAAATCGGTATAGGCCCGTCCCCCCTAGCTAGGGAACATGGCTGAAATAGATTCCTCGTTGCTGACGCGGCGCATGGCCTCGGCCAACATTTTTGACAAGCTTAATTGTCGAATGCGTGTACAGGCTTGAGCTTCTTCTGAAAGCGGGATGCTATTAGTTACAACCAACTCATCAAGCACAGAGCCGTTGAGATTCTCGATAGCCCTGCCGGATAAAACCGGGTGCGTGCAGTAGGCAATCACTTTTAGTGCGCCGGCGTCTTTTAGCGCGGTCGCCGCAGAGCATAATGTTCCAGCGGTATCGATAATATCGTCTACCAAAATGCAGGTGCGCCCTTCGACTTCACCAATAATATTCATTACTTCGGCGACGTTTGCCTTGGGGCGTCGTTTATCAATGATGGCTAGGTCTGATCCCAAAAGTTTTGCAAAGGCTCTAGCTCTGACCACACCACCGATATCTGGCGATACTACTAGCACGTTCTCGTAAGTCTGCTTCAGCATATCGTCGAGCAGAATAGGTGTGCCGTAAATGTTGTCGACAGGCACATCAAAAAATCCTTGGATCTGCTCTGCGTGTAAATCGATGGTTAAAACGCGGTCAACCCGCACCGTAACGATCATATCTGCTACTACTTTTGCCGTGATGGGTACTCGTGCTGAACGTACGCGCCGATCTTGACGGGCGTAACCAAAATAAGGGATCACTGCTGTGATTCGCGCGGCTGATGCACGACGCAAAGCGTCTGCTAGAACCAACATTTCCATAAGGTTATCGTTGGTGGGCGCGCTAGTAGACTGAACAATAAATACGTCGCGGCCGCGCACATTCTCTTGCAGTTCAACAGCTATCTCACCGTCAGAGAACTTTTTAACTTCAGCCCGACCTACAGGTACACTCAGATATTTGCAGGTTTCTTCAACCAACGCCGGGTTTGAGTTCCCGGTAAATACCATTAGATCTGCCACATTAGGCTCCGCGGTTAGATGCACTAGTTAGAGGTGCACCCTTTTGTTAATAAAATGGCTGGGGTGGGAGGGATCGAACCTCCGCATGACGGGATCAAAACCCGTTGCCTTACCGCTTGGCTACACCCCAGTAGTTAGTCAATTTTTAAGCAGTTTAACTGCTTATGGGTCGGCGACTCATTGACACCCTTGGCTACAAACCCATTCCAGTCAGAGGGGATACGATCAAAAACATTCAGTGCATCCGCTTCGGTGGTGAATTCAGCGAATAGGCAAGCTCCGGTTCCGGTTAGTCTTGCTTCGCCAAATTGATCTAGCCAACTACGTGCTCTGGCCACCTCAGGGTGCGTTTTTTCAACCACAATCTGACAGTCGTTGCGGATACAGTCCGCCGCGAGGGCCGGTATTTTGATGGGACTGCTGTCCCTTGTCAATTGGGGATTTAAGAAGATTTCCGCTGTTGAAACATTAACCCGGGGATCGAGCACGAGATACCAAGCTTGAGGTGTCTGTGTAGGCGTTAATTCTTCACCCAATCCTTCGGCAAAAGCGCATTGCCCAGCGACAAAAACAGGCACGTCCGCGCCCAGCTGAATTCCAATTTGGGCAAGTTCCTTGAGCTTCAAATCTGCACGCCAAAGTTGGTTTAGGGCCAAAAGCGTAGTGGCTGCGTTGCTGCTTCCACCACCTAAGCCGCCACCCATAGGGAGTATCTTGTCGATCTCAATTTCAATGCCCGGCGTGTCGACGCCTTTGATGACTAGCTTGTCTCGTAGCAGATTGGCAGCGCGAAGGATTAAATTTTGGCTTGGCTGTACTCCTTCAACATTAGTTAATAGCCGAATTTCATCATGACTAGAGATACTGAATGTCATGGTGTCGCCATAGTTCAATAGTTGAAATAGTGTTTGCAGATCATGGTATCCATCTGCACGGCGACGATTTATTAAGAGGAATAGGTTGAGCTTGGCTGGAGACAGTAATTCAATCTGCAAGATCTAGGCTCCAATCGGATACCGCAATTCGCACAGACGAATTCTCGTTCTTTAGATCAATTCGTGTGGGTAAAAGATATGAATCCAGGGATTCAAAATCGGCATAGGCGACCTGCCATCCACTGCTGGAGATTGATCCCTGATCGCCCGTTAACCAATTGCTAAGTTGACTAATGGGCATATGCATTCCGGTTAGCTCATAGAAAAGCATGTCGGGCTGGTCAGAAAGGTAGGATTGATCCGCGGATTCAATTTCCACTAGATTCTCATTTCCGCTAATTGTTATCATTCCCATGCCAAAGGGGCCGAATATGCGGACTAGATAATTGGACCCATTTTGCTGCCAATCAAATTGCCCAGATTTGCGATCGGAGTTGGCTCGATAGGTAAAGCGGCCGTTTACGTGCCATTGCTCTGGCGCGTCAGAACTTATAGGAGCCCGGGTGGGGTTGCTTATGGGTGTCATCGAGCAAGCCGTCAACATCAGCCCGAAAGCTGCAATTAGAAAGGATGGCCTGATCTTCAACATTTAGGCAGCGCTATCAGTTGTCTAAATCATCAAGTATGCGACGACGTATATCATTGAGAAGATCATTTCCCGGAAATTGCAGCATAGCGATACCAATCAAATCTAGCGCTTCGTCCACTCGGTCTAGCCGCCACAACACCTCGGCGTGGTGCGAAATTACTTCGGGATCAAACAAAGAGTCTTGAGCATCCGAAAGATAGAGTAGAGCGTCTTCATATTGGCCAAGTTTAAATAAAACCCAGCCCATGCTGTCCTGAATTGCAGGGCTCTCCGGGTCAAGGCGCAGGGCTCGTTCAATTAGCTCGTAGGCTTCGGCGTGGCGGTCTGTGCGATTGGTTAGTGAATATCCTAAAGCGTTGAGAGCGTTGGCGTTGTTTTCGTCTAGCGCAATAACCGCACGTAAATCCAGTTCAGATATATCAAGACGGTCGATCTTTTCCGCGACTAATGATCGTGAGTACCGCAAATCTATGTTGTCCGGGTATTGATCCAACGCTTCGTTCAAGAACGCAAAGAGGGTTGGGTCATCCACTAGCGAGGTTAGGTAACGAGTGTGCATTACAAGCAGCTGTTCGCGTGTTTCAGGGTGTGTGGATCTTTGTTCTGCAAAAAAGGCCACTAATTCATCGGTGCGATTAGCTGCACCTAGCAGGCCCACTATTTGATCCTGAGCATATTGATAGTAGGGGCCAAATGGCACCATCGAATACCATTGGAAGGCTGCCTCGACATCCTCATTCAGGTGGTAAATACGGCCTAGCTGTAGGTGGGCCATATCCTCATGATCCGGTAATTGAGCAGCCTGCCGGTAGAGCATTTCTGCGGCTATTAGCTGGCGGGTATTTAGCTTAATCTCGGCAATAGGCATCAGTATCTCTGCTGAGTCTGGATGTAATTCAAATAAACGACTTAGGCTGGCATCTGCCGCGTTGGTGTCCATTCTCATAAAAATAGCCAGTAGAGAAGCCCTGTCTTCCACACGGTTCCAATTCCCCAGAAGCCAGCTCTCTAATGTCGTAGCGGCTTCTTGGTCGCGCTCCAGCTTAATGAGTGCCTCGATGCGGACCAGCACGGCACTGATATTAGTTGGGTCAAGTATCAAGGCCTGTCGAGCTAATTCTGCCGCTTGCTGCTCGCGTTCAAGTTGATTTAGTAGAATGGCCTGTGCCGTGTAGAGCTCGGAATGGGGTGCTTTATCAACACCAAAAAGCTCAATTTCCTGGCCTAGCCAAAGTATTTGGGGAACGTTGCCGCTGGCAGCAGTTTCCGCAGCTACAAGTCGCAGTAGTCTTGGATTATTTGCACCTTTTGCGATCAGCCAAGCGGCTTCGGATTCGCCATTGCGTGCAAGCATTTGCACAGTAAGCGCTTGGGCTTCAATATTTTCAGGCTCAGTTTCATACCAGAGTACTGCTGCCTGCATGGCGCGGTCCAAATCACCCATTTCAACAGCTAGTTGAACGGTCCTTGCGAGCAGCTGTGCGTCTTGGGTTTCGCGCGCTGCTCGAAGGTAGAGTTCTACCACTCTGGCAGTGTCTCCTCTATAGCCAGAAAACTCGGCTTCCAAGAGTTTCTCTAATGTTGAGGGACTCATTGGGCGCTCTGGAAGTGCAGCGATTATTTCTGAATATTCTGATTCGGAAAGAACTTGGCTGCCATAGCCCTCCGAGTTTGAGGGTTGGGATGGTGCAGACCCACAAGCGCTTAGTATTAGAGCGCAAATCGCCATAAGCGCGATGAAAGAAGATTTGGACTGGGAAAAATATCGCATTGCGTTCCGGTTTGGATGACTCTCTTAGTTAGAGATAGAGTTAGAGACTGGCTTGGTTGTTGAGGTTAGTATCAGGGAGCTCTGACTCGATATATTAGTAAAAATTCCCTATAGCCATCAGATGGATAGTCAATAGACCATAGAATAGCCAATTTCACCGGTCTTTAATCATATTTTTTATTGACCTGTTAACGTTCATTTAACAATCACTGCCGGAAACTATTTTTACGTCTGACAAGGCAGAATGAGCGTGATGCGGTTATTCTACATGAGTGAATGATAACTCCGTCAGGGGTAAAAATAGTACCGGCCCTTGGGGTTGTGGCTAAAATAGCGCCACTATGCGTGGCTCTTCGCCTATTTAGATTCACTAGATTACGCTCCTCGCGCCTTGATTGGCAACATTTTAGCCACAACAGAGATTATTAAATGAACGTTAACAGGTCAGAAATTTTACCCAAAACAGGGCTTTGCGGCCGAGCCGCTTGTAAGCTGACGGTCAGAAACCGACAATAGCGCTTTCCGTCAAAAAAATCTCCTGTGTTTAGCCTTCTTGGAATAAATCACAACACCGCGCCCATTGAAGTGCGAGAAAAAGTAGCTTTTGCGCCAGAGCAAATAGCCTCTGCGCTCACTGCTGCGAGTTTTGATTTAGGCGCAGACGGCATCGCGATTCTCTCAACCTGTAATCGCACAGAGATATATTTAGACGGAAGCAATATTGCCTTGGATAGGGTGCTGGCCTGGCTGGCGCAGTGGCACAACCTGTCGGTAGATCAGCTTTCCGATTGTATCTATCAGCATCTGGATCAGGATGCTGCAGTGCACTTGATGCGAGTTGCTTCCGGCCTAGACTCGATGGTCTTAGGCGAGCCTCAGATATTAGGGCAACTCAAATCTGCTTATGCTGTGGCTGAGCAAGCAGGCACGCTAAATTCCGGATTACATCAGGCCTTTCAGCACACTTTTTCCAGTGCCAAACGCGTTAGATCTGAGACTGCTATTGGCCAGAACCCGGTATCCGTTGCCTATGCTGCAGTGTCCTTAGCGAAACAGATATTTGCGGATCTCAAGGATAAGACGGTTTTGCTTATCGGAGCGGGCGAGACTATTGCTTTGGTCGGCAGGCATCTTAAAGAACAAGGCGTTGAGCGAATTGTTATCGCCAATCGGACATTGGCCCGAGCTGATGAAGTGGCGACAACCTTAGGAGCAGAAACCATCTTGCTTTCGGATATTCCGTCGGTATTACACGAGATGGACATTCTTTTTTCTTCTACCGCCAGTCAATTACCGCTTTTGGGTAAGGGCGCGGTGGAATCTGCGCTTCGACAACGCAAGCGCCGGATGATGTTTATGGTGGATTTAGCGGTGCCGCGAGATATCGAAGTGGAAGTAGGCACATTAGAGGATATTTATCTTTACACCGTCGATGATCTTCGCGAAGTAATCGAGGAGAGCCGCCGGTCCAGAGCTCAGGCAGCAGAAGAGGCTGAAACTCTAATTCAAGAATGCTTACAGCGCTGGAAACAGGAACGAGCGGCGTCCGGGCATTCCGATTTAATTCGCCTATATAGGGAATCTGCTGAGACCGTCAGAAATAAAGAGCTGCAAAAGGCACTTGCCATGCTTGAGGCTGGCCAATCAGCCGAAGAAGTAATGCAGCGTTTCTCGAACAATCTAACCAATAAAATGATTCATCATTCAACCGCTCAACTGAAGTGGGTGACTCAGTCCGGTGATCTTGAACTGATCAAGATGGCTAGCAGGCTTTTGGGTCTGGACAAGATTGATGCACAGCAGGGTTCCGGTGAGGAGACATTTCCGAATGAGAGTACTGAAAGTTTGGCCAAAGACATTCCATTAGATATTCCGTTAGAAAATCAATTCGTCGACAAAGACGAGCCCTAGCTGCAGCCCGGATTTCCCATCAGGTGGACTGAGAAGGGGCAATGGAATTTACAACATATTACCTGTTAGACTTCGCGAACAAGTGATATTGAATCTGTATATCATCCGCCCGATGAGAACCCCTGACTAATACCCCTACCCCATGAAAGAGTCTATTCAGCACAAGCTGGTTTTGTTGGTTGATCGTTACGAAGAGATCGGTGCACTGCTGAGCGATGCAGAAGTAATTACTAATCAGAATCGGTTTCGAGATTTGTCTCGTGAATACTCTGAAATTGAAGAAGTGGTGAAGTGTTTTGAGCAATATCAAAGCTGCGTTCAAGATGCCGATGAAGCGCGCGAAATGCTTCTGGATTCAGACACTTCTATGCGCGAGATGGCAAAAGAAGAGCTGGACTCCGCGCAATCTAAAATAGATTCCCTTGAGTTGGATTTACAAAAATTACTCCTTCCCAAAGACCCGGAAGATCGCGCCAATGTATTTTTGGAAATTCGTGCGGGCACAGGAGGCGATGAAGCGGCAATATTTTCTGGAAATCTTTTTCGCATGTATTCCAAATATGCCGAGTCAAAAAAGTGGAAGGTGGAAGTTCTTTCCGAACGTCAGGGGGATCACGGGGGATTCAAAGAAATCATCTCTCGTATTTCCGGAAAGGATGTATTTGCAAACCTGAAATTCGAATCGGGAGCGCATAGAGTTCAGCGAGTGCCTGAAACGGAATCCCAAGGGCGTGTTCATACATCCGCCTGCACAGTTGCCGTAATGGCAGAGCCCGATGAAGTGGAAGAGATCAATGTTCGTAAAGAGGATCTGCGGGTGGATACCTTCAGGGCTTCCGGTTCGGGCGGTCAGCACGTAAATAAGACTGATTCAGCCATTCGGCTTACTCACCTGCCATCCGGAATAGTGGTTGAGTGTCAGGACGAACGGTCTCAGCACAAAAACCGCGCGCGCGCGATGTCCTTACTGCAAGCCAGATTGAATAATGCGCAGCGGGACGCCGCTGAAAAAGAACAAGCAGATGCACGTCGCAATCTTGTAGGTAGTGGCGATCGCTCTGAACGAATACGGACCTATAATTTTCCACAGGGTCGCGTCACGGATCATCGAATTAACCTTACGCTCTATAAGCTCGACGAGTTTATGGAAGGTAGTGTCGATATAGTTATTCAGCCTCTTATCAATGAGCATCAGGCTGATTTATTGGCTGCGCTTTCTCAGGACGAATGAACAGTCTTAGCGATATCATAATCTCGGCTTCCCAAAAGCTAACAGATTCTGATTCCGCTCGGCTCGACGCAGAGCTAATTTGGGCGCATGTATTAGGCCGCGACCGAACTTGGCTATTTACCTGGCCGGAATATCAGCCCAGCTCAGAAGAAATTTCCGAATTCCAAAAACTGATCGCGCGACGCATCGAGGGTGAGCCGATTGCCTACATCTTGTCCCGGCGAGAATTTTGGGGGCTGAGTTTGGAATGCAATGCATCAACCTTAATACCTCGACCTGAAACCGAATTGTTGGTGGAGCGGGCACTTAGCCTAGATCTGCCAGATTGCGCCAAGATACTGGATTTAGGCACCGGAACCGGGGCAATTGCACTGGCTTTAGCTCTGGAACGGCCAAGCTGGGATATTACGGCGGTTGAGCTGTCGGAATCAGCCTTCGAATTGGCGCAAAGTAATGCCCGTAATTTGAACATATTGTCCGTGGATTGGCTGCAGGGTAGCTGGTTTGAGCCTATTGGGAACGATACTCTATTTGACCTGATTATCACCAATCCTCCATATGTGGAGGAACATAGCCCTTGTTTAAAAGAGGGGGATGTTCGGTTTGAACCCCGAACGGCTTTAACTGCTGGTAGAGACGGTATGCAGGATATAAAGCTGATTGCAGAGTTCGCGATAGACTATTTAGTTGATGGGGGGTATCTGTTGATCGAGCATGGATTTAATCAAAAAAACAGCGTAAGCAGCGAGCTAGAAAAACATCGATATCTGTCCGTAAATGGTCTTAAAGATCTATCTGGATTAGATCGGGCGGTTCTGGCGAGAGCGCCTAAAGACTGAGATTGATCTCTAGATCAAGAATATCAATCCAATTTGCTTCGCCGACTATGTCGTTTACCCCATCGGTTAAAGCATTGACCTGATAAATGGGGCTATAGATATGTTGCTCTCCCTGACTTTTTGAAAACCCATTAGTCTCGGGTTCATCCGGGAACTCATCTTTGTGAAAGGACGACGTCCAATTCCAAGGGCCGTCGACTGCCCCTGCCCAAAGGTCATCGGTTTCTGGTGATTCATAAAAAATTGAGGAAGTGGCATATACCCCGGTATTTTCGGTGATCAGGCTTAGCAGGGGGTGAGTGCTGGCATCGACGGAGAACATCAACCCGTTT
This sequence comes from uncultured Cellvibrionales bacterium, assembly GCA_913063225.1. Classification (GTDB taxonomy): domain Bacteria; phylum Pseudomonadota; class Gammaproteobacteria; order Pseudomonadales; family GM7GCV1; genus JABJGI01. The sequence continues at coordinate 64,193 of CAJXYP010000006.1, read as the reverse complement.
GCATCGGCAGAAATATTTGCTGCGTCTAAAATACTGTATCCCATTTCTGCAGATGTATATATAACTAAGCGGCTTTCAAGGTGGACAAGCGGGACAACCGCTTCAGATTTATTTGGGTGCTTAATATTAGAAAGGTGAAGGGAGACATCTCCAGCGTCGATCTGCCCAGAGTCGTTGATATCAAAACTAACCGACCAGTCTAATTCTGTGGTGATCATCGCCGACGCCTCGCGATCCACCTTCACTATTGTAGGAACTTCAACCAGATCTAATATTGCTTCGATTTTGCCGGCTGCTGAACTTGCGGTGCAAAGAGGCAAACCTGCGGAAAAAGAAATCAACTCAGTGGGAGCTGAACTAGCCAATCGCTCACTTCCATCAATATTTACAATCGCCTCAGTATCGCCGTTATCTGTGAAGTGCAGTTGCGATAACTCGCCTAGGGGGTTTTCTAACGCAATCGACGATTCGCTACTGGAGACCACATCTAGTTTTTCTACCAGATAGCAATTTTGAGTTGTGTTATTAGACATCCACAGAGCTTTCTCTGTGGAGACTAATAGAAACTCATTGTCTCCAAAGCTCCAGGATTTATTGAATTTGGTATCTAGTGGTTGAGAAACTGCTGCAGGAGTAACTTCCGGGATTTTAGAAGAGAAAGCGTTACTGGTCGCGGACTGTGACGAGCCACCGCCACCGCAGCCAGATAATATGATCAAAGTAGCCAGACAAACCAACGCCAACCGCTTCATTCAGAATACCGAAAAGATAGTTACTGAAAGATAGATTCGTCACTACTTCGAAAATTCTTAAGTGGAATCGTATAAAGATTAATGAGCGCGGAAACTCGCGCTCATATTTCTGGCTGGACTAGCTGTTGGTCTGAGTAAGTTTAATCTCACGCTGTGGAAAGGGTATTTCGATGCGGTTTTCTTTAAGCGCGTCGTGAATAGCCATGTTAGCCGCATACAAAAATTCAAAATACTTGTCTGTCGATGCGGAGAACCTAGCGCCAATGTTAATGCTGCTATCGCCAAACGCCTCAATGCCGACGGTTGGTGCTCGCAAAGCATCTAGTCCTTCAATCCCTTCAATGGCTTTAGTGACGATCCTAACTACCTGATGCGGATCAGAATCGTAAGCTACCCCTGCGGATAGCTCGATCAATTTCGATTCTTTTGAGTTATGCATGATTTCGCCGACAACCAGACGATTGGGTATCTGAATTCGTACCCCGTCCTCGTCCACCAAAATGGTATAGGCAAGATGCACGCTCTCAACTAAACCGGTTTGGCCCTGCACGCTCAACGTATCGCCAACAACAAATGGCCGAGTGATGATGATGGTGAAACCTGCTGCGTAGTTTGCCAGCATGCCCTGAAGGGCTAAACCAGCGCCCAGAGATAAGGCACCGACAATGGCAATTAGTGGAGTAACACTTATGCCCAGGCGACCCAAAACCATCATGATTACAAAGGCGAGAATAACCAGGTGAGCAGAGTTTCCAACGAAGCGGCTGAGCGTGACGTCAACTTTCTTTGTAATCATCAGCCCTTCGACTACTTTGCCGAGTTTTTTTGCTATTACATAGCCGACAGCTAAAATCACTAAAGTGACTACGATCTGTAAACCGTTATCGATCAGGTACTGAGTAATGGCGTCAGAGATAAGTTGTAATTGTTGTATTTCTTCATCTATAGGATCGTTTTCCGTATTTAGAGGTTTTTGTTGGCCCGGGATTTTTGAATAAGATCGTAGGCACTACTGATTTCCTGCGATCGTTCGGTGGCCAGTTTAATCATTTCTTCTGGCATGCCCTGACCAATTAATTTGTCCGGGTGATTTTCGCTAATAAGCTTTCGGAAAGCCTTTTTGATTTCTGCGTCTGTAGCGGAGGATTCGACGCCCAGTGCTTGATAAGCAGTATCCAGAGCTCCAGCCTGTGATTGTCCTACAGCTCCTGAGTAGCTACCTTGTTGATGAAAACTGGCTTGCGCCTGAATCATACTAACCAGCTGCTCGAAAACAAATGAGGGGATGCTCAACCCTTCTGCAATTTGGCGCAAGGCCTGAATTTCGCTGTTATCGATATTACCGTCCGCCATGGCGAGGGTAATCAAATAGCTAATCAAAGTTTGTTTGAGTCGCGGCTGACGTCCGCAGATTTGATTAAAACGGTCTAGTGTCTCTGAAATAGAAAAGCCCGATGCGGCGCCTTCTTTGAATAAATTGATCGCTTGTGTGCGCTGGGCGGCAGACAAACCCATGCGATTCATTAGTTGTTCAGTGTGAGATACCTCAGCTTCAGAGACATGGCCGTCGACCTTGGCTAGATAACCCAGGAGTTTAAAGCTGGTCTCAAAATAGGCCCGCTGTATTTCAGCACGTTCATGGCTTGAGAGATGAACAAAGTGTCCGCGGGTCATCTTTTGGAATGAGTCATAAAAATGACCAGCCATTAACCCCAAAAAGAAGCCAGGAATATTCATTATCCAAGCGCCGACCATAGCGCCTATTATTTTGCCTTTCATCGAAAAACCAGAAGTGAGTTATGTGGATTTGCCAAACTTTGTGCCTTTTTTGGGCCTTTCTTTCAAAAACCAACTATACAGGTGCCCGTTTGCAGGAGAAACTATTGCTAGCTTCTCTACAAAAAAAATAAATGAATAATTCAGCATTATTAGAAATGACCAGTGTTCGGGTTAAGCGCGGTGAAAGCCAGGTCTTCTCGGATTTGACAATGAGTCTTCCGGCAGATCGAAGTTCGGCGGTGATAGGCCCTAACGGTTCGGGAAAATCTACCTTACTAAAGCTAATAAACAGAGAGCTTTATCCAATGCCAGATTCGGGTACTGAATTTAAAATACTGGGAAGACCGCTCTGGCATGTTGACGAATTGCGCCAACGAATGGGAGTGGTGTCTCAGGAGCACCAAAGTAGATTTATTGCAGACGCGTCCCTACTCCAGGTGGTGGTTTCCGGTTTTTATGCGAGTGTCACGACATGGGCGCATCAAAGATATAGTTCAGATCAACTTGATGCTGCATATTCTCAGATGGAAGTCTTGGATATCGCGCACTTGGCCGAGCGCGAAATTGGCACGCTTTCTACCGGCCAGCAGCGTCGCGCTCTACTGGCAAAAGCATTGATCAATGATCCTGAGTTTTTGATTCTCGATGAGCCGACTGCTGCTCTTGATGTAAATGCCACTCATACCTATTTGAAAATCATTGAAGGCCTAATAGATCAGGGTAAAAAGGTGGTATTGGTGACCCATCATTTAGAAGAGGTTCCAGCAAAAGTAGAGTGGATTGTATTGTTGAAGGAGGGGCGGGTCTTCGCTCAAGGGCCTCGAGAGGAGATACTAACTCCACAAAGGATGTCTGACTTGTTTGATATGCGTCTAAAGTTAGAAGAGCGCGGTGGTTACACCACCATGCTCCCCCTCTAGAATAGTCTTGCAGAACGATCTAGTTCGAAAAAATGGCATTCAATTGATTGCCATCTGGCCCGGTAGATCCGGTATCTGCTATCCAGGGAGCGACGCAGTCATCATCTAAGATACAGGGATCCGTAAGGGCGCGAAGGAAAGAGACAATCTGCTCTTCTTCTCTGTTACCGATGTTGATGTTTTCAAATAAACTGGTTCCAGCAAGCCGTTCTGCGCCCAATTCATCCAAGGCTGCTTCAGAGTTTTCGCGAGCATTTGGGTATAGGCCCTCGCAATTAGCAACACCTTGAAACTGATCCAAATCGCACCATTCCTCATTGTTTAAAAAGGCTCTGATATTGTCGGTAGGGTTGTCGTAGTGGTCGAGCACTTCATTCAGGCTCTCGTATGCGCCTGCATGCCCGTAGGGCGCTGTTGCCTCAATATTTAGTAAGCTCGGTGTGCGGAATGCAAAACGATCCTCTCTCGCACCACTTATGCCTTCGCGGCCAAAATCTCCGGTGCCAGTGGTGTCATGACCTTTGCCCGGCCCGATCTGCGGGAAGGCGACTACTTGAAATAGCTCATCAGAAAATAGATCTCCGCTATGGCATTCGGAGCAACCTCCACCGCCGTCTGCCACACTAGAATAAAATAGCACTGCACCATCTTTCTGCTGAGGAGTTAGTGCGTCTAGGTCACCATTTATATAGTTAAACCAGGGATTGTTCACAAAGACCATCGATCGCTCGTATTCACCTATGGCAAGAGAGATGGACTCAAAACTAATAAGTTGGGTCGCGTCCTGAGTAGAATCAAAGGCGATCTGAAATTCACTAATCCAGTTGTTTGTAGTCAACTCGCCAGAGCCACTCCCGTAGCCGCCGATTCGTTCGGCTAGATGAGCCCTAATCGTATCTCCGCTACTACCATTTTCAAAAATAGTACCTTTCATCTCAGCGTTGGACGTAACAGGAAACTTCGCTTGAGCGGCTGGAAGATCGGCGCCTGCGTTCACGTCTGTGACGTTAAAAGCCGTATCGGGCGTGCTAATTCCTCCGTTGGTTCCATTTGCTAGAGCGGTAGGGTTTAGGCTTTCAACTCGAGAGTCCATAAATAGTCCACGGTCCCACAACCCAACATTAAAAATACTAGGTGTATTCCTAGGAACGTCCGGCAGGTTGTCGGCATCTGTGCGGCCCTGTCCTAGTAAGTCTGGATTTAGTGCGCCAACACCAATAGCGAGAGATAAGTCATCAGCACCGCCTAATAAGGGGTGATGGCAACTTACGCATGCGGCGTCCATATCGCCACCCAGGCTTTTTGAGAAAAACAAAAGTTTCCCAAGTTGAGGTAAGGCATCATTAATTGATGGCAAATCTCGTCCGGTTTCCGGATTGCCCGTTAACCCCTGCTCCAAAATAATTGCCTGCAATTGCTGATCGACATTGTCGAGAACGGGGTCTGGTTGTGGGTCCGGATCAGCGGCGGGGTTTGGCGCGGCCGCTGGAGGGGTTACCGGATTCACCGGCAGGTTCGCTGTACTTCCGCCCGAGCCGCCGCAGGCGACTAAAAGTGTTGATATGGCCAATACTAGAGTTAAAGCTCTAGATTGAATCCAGCAAGAAATTATACTTAGGTTCAAATTGTTACTTTTCATCGAAGCTTCCCAAGAAATCCGAAGGTTTCAGACTGGACCCCTAGCGTGCAGGAATCGTGCAGATATTACGAATTAATCCAGAGTTAACTGTGCACTCAATGTGGATTTATGTGACGCTTTTCAATAAGTTTTGTGACCCCTTTGGCTAAATAAATTCCCAAGGTTATAGTAACTGCCATGAAACATTCCATGCGTGCTCGTCTACTCGTTACCTTCGCTCTTTTGGCGGTTGTGCTTGTTATCTCGACTGTCTGGATGACCAGAGTGGCTTTTCAGAAAGGCTTTGTAACCTATCTGAATTTGCAGACTACCCAGAATATGGATCGCGTCTCAGTAATGCTTGCCGAACTCTATAGTGAATCAGAAAGTTGGGACGAGCTTGTGGGTAATGCAACGCTGTGGCGTGAAGTTGTAGAAGTTCGTCGAAGACCCCGACAACGGCCTATAGATCAACTTCTACCGGAGCGATTCGATCCATCCGGGTTTTTGGAGGGACAGGCTCAGTTCGATACTTTAATCCGGCCCTCCATCGGCACAGAGAATGCTCTGGATGCCACTCCTTCAAACCTAACTTTGCTGGACACGGACTCGAGTTGGGTTGGCGGCAGACGCCTGAACGCGGATGAAGGCGAAATACTTAGTACTACTGTAGAGCATATGGGGGAGACGGTGGGGTATCTTGTTACTCCTAGGGCCGCGGGTATCGAAGCTGAATTGGATCGCACTTTCGTTGAAGGTCAATTACGTATATCCATTTGGATCGCTATCCTTTCCCTCGCGTTTGTATTGCCGTTGGCTCTTTATATAGCTGCTAGGTTGCTGGCGCCTATTAGGGGATTGACCCGAGGTGTACACAACCTTACGCGCGGAGACTATGGTTCTCGTATCAATATAGAGCGAGACGATGAATTGGGTCAGTTGGCTCGAGACTTCAATAAGCTATCTAGTACCTTGCATGCTAATCAGACGGCACAGCAAAGGTGGATTTCTGATATATCCCACGAGCTGAGAACCCCGGTCGCTGTTTTGGAAGGCGAGATATACGCGATATTGGATGGTCTTCGAAAGCCGGATACAAAAGAGATGGAGTCTTTAGCGGCTGAGGTTAAAAGATTGGGTAGATTGATTAGTGATCTGCATCAACTGTCTAAGTCCGATGCGGGCGATCTTAGTTATCGCATGGAGCCACTTGAGGTCAGAAAAGTTCTAGAACAGGCTAGGCAGACGTTTGACAGACGTATGCAAGAGGCTGATTTGGCCTGCGAACTTCAGCTTGATCAGGAAAATGCCCTGATATTCGGAGACGAATCGCGCTTAATTCAGCTGTTTAGTAATTTACTTGAAAACTCTTGTCGTTATACCGATGGACCCGGCAAAATGCTTATCCAGCTAAATTGTCTAGCTGGCCAGGCGGTGATATCCGTCTCGGATTCGGCACCGGGGGTCACCGACGCCGAACTACCGCAACTTTTTGATCGGCTATACCGTGTTGAAAAATCAAGAAATCGTGCCACCGGCGGGTCGGGGTTAGGCCTGTCTATTTGCCGTAACATTGCCGTAGCCCATGGCGCTACCTTAGAGGTCAGTCATTCAGATCTAGGCGGACTCAAAATGACTTTGACCATGTCCCTGCATCGTCGAGAAATAGGAGATAAATAATGAGCGAAGAAATATTAATCGTTGAAGATGAGCCGAAGTTGGCTGAGTTGTTAAGAGACTACTTAATCCAATCCCAATACAAGACGCATATGATTGCCAATGGGTTAGACGTTGTGTCCTGGGTGCAGATAAATAGCCCAAGGCTAATACTTTTGGACCTTATGCTACCGGGCAAGGATGGCTTGGAGCTTTGCAAAGAAATCCGCGCTTTTTCTTCAGTCCCTATAATTATGATGACAGCGAAGGTTGATGAAATTGACAGGCTTTTGGGGTTACAGCTGGGAGCAGATGATTACATCTGCAAGCCCTACAGTCCCCGAGAAGTGGTAGCACGTGTTGCCACTGTATTGAGACGCGTCGAAGCGGAGCCTGAGTCAGAGCAATCGGAACTAAGCTATCGAAGTATAAGCTTGGACGAATCCCGGTTTTCTTGTGAAGTCGGCGGTACAAAGGTGGAGTTAACGAGAGTTGAGTTCCGACTAATCCTGGCAATGGTTCGAAGGCCAGGGAATGTATTTAGTCGCGATCAACTTATGGATTTGGTATATACCGATCGACGTGTGGTGAGTGATCGAACCATTGATAGCCATATTAAAAACCTTCGGAGAAAGCTGAATGAAATATCTACTGAAGGCGATCTAATTCACTCAATATACGGCGTCGGTTACAAACTGGATTAGTCCTTTAACAGGAAAAAATGCGTAATTTTTGGTGCGTAAAAAGCCTTTGGTCGGCAATATGTCGGCTTTCTCGACTGAGACTTATCTTTTGCCAGCCAACGAAATAGAAATTCACGATCTAACCCATGATGGTCGTGGTGTAGGTCACCATGATGGCAAAGCCTGCTTCGTTGAGGGCGCTTTGCCCGGTGAGAGAGTTAGCTGGGTTCTCACTAAAAGTCAGCGTCAGTTTGATGAAGGTAGACTAGAATCGGTTCTGCAGTCCAGCCCTGATCGCGTTCAACCTAGTTGCGAATATTTTGGTATCTGCGGTGGCTGTCAGCTACAACATCTCAGCTATTCTGCGCAGGTGCAAGCCAAGCAAGCACGTCTTGAAAGCGCGCTAAAGCATAAAGGTATTCAGCCGGAAATCTGGTTGCAACCACTCTTATCCAACCCCCTTACTTACCGGCGCCGAGCGCGGCTTTCCATTAGTAGAACTTCGAAGAAATCTCCTGAACAAATAGTCGGATTTAAACACAGGGCTTCCGCTCAAATCGTCTCAATAGATCAATGCGCTGTGCTTATCCCTGAGTTGAATCTGTTGATCCCTCATATACCAGCCTTAGTGGATCGGATAAGCAATCAACAGGGCAATAGTATTTGTGAGCTTGAGCTAAGCTTTGACGGGGAATGCACATCTCTTATCCTTATTGCCGATCAGGCGGGGCCTTCTACTTCCCTGCAAGATCCGCCCGAAGCGATGCAGCATTGCGATATTTGGTATCGTCCTAAAAAAGGCAATGCGACGCTTATTTATACTCCCGACCCGACTAAAAAGAAATCTACCCCGCCGGGATTTATGCAGGCCAACGCAGAGATAAATAAGGGTATTTCAGAAAAAATAGAGCAGTTGTTGAATTTACAGAAATCCGATCATCTATTGGATTTATTTTGCGGTGCAGGTAATTTTTCTTTTGTGATGGCCTCCCAAGCGGGACAGGTAACCGGGATAGATATTCAGGGGCAGGCGGTTGATTCTGCTCGTAGTCAGGCACAGGGGTCGGAACATCTGACTTTCCTCGCGGCGGACTTATTTGATTCTGATGCGTTAAAAAACCTACGCGCTATTTTTCGCAAAGCCTCTGCCGTTATCTTGGACCCACCTCGGTCAGGAGCCGAAGCGGTTGTTGCTGAGCTCTGTAAGCCTAAGCCAAATAGAATTCTTTATGTTTCTTGTCACCCGGCTACTTTTGTCCGCGACGCCGAAATGCTGGTATCAAAGGGATATAGGCTCCAATCCCTAGGGTTAGTGGATATGTTTCCACAAAGTATGCATACCGAAGTTTTGGGGCTTTTTATCCTCTGAGATTATTTTGGTCGAGTGAGGGCCAAATTCATCTAAAATCTAGAATCCTCCAAAGCGGAATGAATAAACGCTATCCAATCTTCGTAACTTATTTGGCAGTGCTTCTATTCGATGGCTGCGCGGGCGCTATCTATAGGGTTAGCTATGAAGCCTAGTTCTTTGCATGTAAATTTGAAATCCCTTTGAAAATCATGTAGTTCGCTGTGCTATCAAAGCCTTGCTATACTGCGCGCCCTTTCATTCCCACACCGTAGATATTCTTTGACTTCTGATCCTTCAAATGACGCTGCTTCCGGCGCAAAAACCTCTGGTCGACGCCGCAATCGATCCGGACGAAACCGCAATGACCAATCACCTAGTTCCAAGCCTTGGGATGTTAGTGATTTTAAAGTTGAGCCAGCCCCGGGCAAAGTTCGTTTTCACGACCTAGATTTGCCTGAATCCCTGATGCACGCGATTGCTGACCTTGGCTTCGAGTATTGCTCGCCTATCCAGGCTGAAGCTTTACCCCATAGCCTGAGTGGTCATGACGTCGTAGGTAAAGCGCAAACTGGCACAGGTAAAACCGCTGCTTTTTTGATCGCCATGATGGACGACTTTCTACGCAACCCGATTGAAGAAAAACGCTATATGGGTGAACCCCGCGGGCTTATCATCGCGCCAACACGCGAATTGGTAATGCAGATAGCGGAAGACGCCAAACTACTCGCCAAATATGCCGGCCTGAGTGTTCAGGTACTGGTTGGCGGAATGGATCAACATAAGCAACGCCAGAAACTTGAAACAGAATTAGTGGACATTCTTGTCGCTACCCCGGGACGACTTATAGATTTTGCGGGCAGCAATGATGTTCACCTGGATCAAATCGAAGTAATGGTCATTGATGAAGCCGATCGCATGTTGGATATGGGGTTTATTCCCCAGGTAAGACGCATTGTTCAAATGACACCTCGCAACCATAACCGTCAGACATTGTTCTTCTCGGCAACATTTACACCGGACGTTGAACGTCTGGTTGAACGATGGTTGCATGAGCCTATTCGCATCGAAATCGAGCCAGACAATATGGCTGCTGATTCAGTTGAGCAACGGGTCTATATCCTATCCAGCGATGAAAAATTTGCGCTGTTGAAGCGGGTAATCGCCAACGAAAATGCTGAGAGTCTGATAGTCTTTGCCAACCGTAGAGATGAGGTGAAACGCCTCTACGAAAAATTAAAGCGCGATGGAATCGCCGTGGGCATTCTGTCTGGAGAGGTACCTCAGCAAAAACGCGTGTCCACTTTGGAACGGTTTAAGTCAGGTCAGATCAAAGTACTGGTCGCCACCGACGTTGCCGGTCGTGGTATTCACGTTGATAATATTAGTCACGTGGTCAACTACACCTTGCCGGAAGAACCTGAAGACTACGTGCATCGAATTGGTCGAACTGGCCGTGCGGGAAAAACAGGTGTTTCTATTAGTTTTGCCTGTGAAGACGATTCGTTCCGATTGGAGCCAATTGAAAAACTTTTGGGCCGTAAGCTGGAATGTGTGGTTCCCCCAGCTGAGCACAGCTAAGACTTTGATCTTTAGTTTTAGTTAAGCGCTAAAAAAGCTTAGAAAGAAAGCGCAATTATAAAAAGCCCGGTTATTCCGGGTTTTTTTCTGCCTTGTTGGTATGTATCACTAGCGTGCCAGCCATTTTGTCGTGCCATGCCTGTTTGCGGGGATCAAAGCCAGCCCAGATAAACCCCAGCAAAAAAAATACAGTAGAAACGTAGTAGCCGAAATAACGGAACAGGCCTTGCCGTTTTGATATGTGACCTCCGCTAGTAGCGTCAACAATTTTTAACCTTAAAAGCATTTTTCCAGGGGTTGCTGATCTATAAATCCAAAACAGCATTACTACGGCTAAAACTAAAACAAAGTAGGCGACCTGACCAGTATCGGTAAGCGTGGACATACTTTCGAAATTATAGGAGCTAAAGCCGCTGGAATCGAAAAAGCTGGTAGTTACGGCGCTTTTCTCACCGTAAAAGATGTCAATAATCGGCGCGATTATTAGCAAAACCAGAAATGAATCGATGACCGAAGCCAAGAAACGTATCCAAAAGCCTGCGTATTGCACTTCTTGTTTTGATTCGATGACTTTCTCTGTCGAATCACCGCTGGGAATGGCTCCTTCGAATGGATCAATGCTCATAATTCACCTCTAATTATCTGTGCGCATTTTAAGAAAACCGCTCTAAAACCAATCTGTTATTTGAATGCCAAATGATAACCGTTCTGTGTGCCGGTTGTAGTCTACCAAGCTTTCACCATAGCCATTAAAATATTTGATGGTGCCGTCCACTTTGGATAACCAAGGGAAGCTGTAAGATAGTTCTGCAGCCCCCTTATTCTCTTTACTCAGATTATTGCGCAGCAGCATGCTAAAGCTATGGCCGCGAATCTGGTAATTGGTAAGCAGCTCTAAGTTACCCATATAATCTTCAATATCTGGATTTTCGTCCGGATCTCCTAGAGCCAGACCCTCCGGTATGCGATACCAGGGTTTAAAAATCACACCAAGATTACCCTTTTCCCAGTAGCTGGCGAGCTTAATGCGATTCCAGCTTCGGGATCTGGTACCTGATTGACCGTTGGACTGGTGGTTAAAAACCAATTCGTTTGAGACATTGCGTATACCGAGCATGCTAATGGTGCTTGGTATGTTCCAGAATATTTCCGGTTCGTGGTTAGTTTCGCGAAAGGGCCGGGATATATCGGAGTTGTAGGCCTGCCAAAAAGCTCGAATCGTATAACCCATCCAGATACTGGAATCGTCGATTAGAAAATCGTCCGCAAGAGGGAATTTCAGGCTCAGCTGAAACTGCATTTCGGCGTGATCTAGTTCCCCTGCGTCAACTCCAGGACCCTCAAAGGGCGAGAGGTTAGTGTCGCTAGTGAAGGCCGCAGGCAGCAGATAGTTGGGCTTGTGAGGAGTAATAACAAAAGAGCTGTTTTTACTTATATTTTCAAGTTCGCCTCGCTGAGTGATGGCACCGGGTTCAGTAGGCTGATTGATAGCGAGAAGTTCGCGGAAAATCGGTGTTTTCCCAATCAATGGATCTCCAATCCAGTCGTTGCAAATAGACTTCAGTATTCTCTACCGAAACCAAAGCGTGACACTCACTTTTTATCTCAGCAGCGGTCTTTGTATTTGGTGCATTTAGGGTGCTGAATAGAATACAGCGCTCAAAGTTTGAGAGCTCCGACTCCAGTGCTTCAATACTACTAGGTTCCTGAGCCTGCGCTGTGAAGGCGACAAGAACGCAAAATAGTAAGGCTACAAATTTATTCATATGACCCTGACCCTAGGTACAAGGATGCATTTGAATGACGTATGCACCTTGGTTGTATTTTTCCGGCTGGTAGTCACGAATACGATTTTGCCATTGCGCAGCGTCTAGTGAACGATGAATTTCATCGCGAATCAAACCGCGGCCCACAATTATTTTTAGGTTGCCAAATTGTTCTGTCATCGCCTGTTCTATGGCTTGATCTAGCTGCTGCTCCGCCTGAGCGAGAGTCTGCCGTGCGTGAGCGATATCGATACTAAGAGTCAGTTTGCGGTTTTTTGCGTAACGATGCTCGTCGCATTTTGGACAATTAGTGTTTTCGGGGTTCAACAACATACCGCAATTTGTGCAGCTATCATCGGCCACTAGTGTTGCAGCGCCTTGATAGAAGTTCGCGGATAGCCCTTGGTCAACTCACAGACCGTTAATTTTCCGCCCCAGGCACAGCCGGTATCCAATGCTATGGCTCTGGAATAGCCGGTTTTCCCCATTAGTGAGGCCCAATGGCCGAATAACAGCGGCATTTTTTGCATCAGTTTGCTCTCATGGCTGTACCAAGGGGCATATCCTTTTGGCGCATGGTCTGGGCTGGATTTATTGGTTAACTCCAATCTACCTTCGGCATCGCAGAATCTCATACGAGTAAAGTAGTTTGTAATAAGGCGCCAGCGTTCGGTGCCTTTCAGATTCTTGTCCCACCTGTCTGGCTTATCACCGTACATAGCTGCAAAAAACGCATCGCACCGATCAGACCGTAAAACATCTGAAATCTCAGCGGAATACTTAAGACACTTTTTAAGTCCCCAGTTGGGTGGCACTCCGGCGTGCACCATAGCAATTTGGTGTTTTTTGTCGTAATGGAATAGGGGCATTTTGTGCATCCATTCAAGCAGTTCTTCTCTATCCGGAGCATCAAAAACATTTTGGAAGGTGTCGGCTGGGCGAGGTTTTCGATGACCTCTAGCAACAGACATCATATGCAGGTCGTGATTGCCCAAAACATTTATAAAGGAATCACCGAGCGATTTGCAAAAGCGGAGAGTTTTTAAAGACTTTGGCCCACGATTTACCAAATCTCCGCATGACCAAAGTACGTCCTGCTCTGGGCTAAATTTAACTTTTTCCAGAAGAAATTGCAGTTCGTCATAGCAGCCTTGTACGTCCCCAATTGCATAAATAGCCATGAAGGTCCGTCCGCCCTAGTTGATCGCACCGGGGAAAGCCAAAAGAAATGGCTCTATGATTACTTCAAAAGCGCTATTTTCCTGATCAACCATTTGATAGCTACCTTCCATGGTGCCAACGGGAGAATCAAGTAAGACACCACTGGTATAGGTAAAAGACTCACCGGCTGTGATTATGGGTTGCTTACCAACAACGCCTTCGCCCATTACCTTTTGTTCGTTGCCTTCTCCATCAGTGATAAGCCAGCGTCGACTAATTAGCTGGCAGCTTTGAGTGTCAGCGTTGACCAATGTGATGGTGTAGGAAAAGAAGTATTTGCCCACTTCTGGATTGGACTGTTCGGCGATAAATCGCGGGGCTACGCTGATGCGGATCATTGGTTGATTCATGAGGTAAGTTTATTGGATAGCATTACGTATTGTTCCAAATGGAGAGTTTCGGCTCTCGCGCTAGGATCAATACCTAGTTCGATTAGCTGCTCGGCATTGAACAGGCTTTTCAGAGTATTACGCAAGGTTTTACGTCTTTGGGCAAAGGCTGTTTTAATCACTAGCTCAAGTTGATTCAGGTCTTTGGCAGGGTAGGGTGGCGGCCTTGGTGTTAGGCGCACAACCGCCGAATCTACTTTGGGAGCCGGATTAAAAGCCTCAGGCGGGACTTCCAACAAGAATTCAGCATCGCAGAAATACTGCACCATAAGACTGAGTCTGCCCCAGGCTCCGGTGCCTGGTTTTGCGGTCAACCGCAAAACCACTTCTTTTTGAAGCATAAAATGCATGTCTTGTATTTGATTTGCGTATTCCAGCAAATGGAATATCAGGGGCGTGGAAATATTGTAAGGGAGATTTCCTACTACTCGAATTTGGCCGGCACCTGCGAGCTCAGAGAAATCGACTTCCAAGGCATCTGCAGACAGAATTGACCAAGCATCTTTCTCCTGAAATTTGTGCTCTAGCTTTGGCAATAGATCCCTATCAAGCTCTATCAAGGTTAATTGCTTGGCACGTCCAATAAGCTCCGATGTGAGTGCACCTAAACCAGGGCCAATTTCAACAATGTGTTCATTAGGTTGTGGTGATATGGCGTTGCCTATAGCCGATATTACGCCGATGTCTTCCAGAAAATTTTGGCCGAAACGTTTTCGTGCTCTGTGCTCGGGCTGCTCGGATTTATGCAATTTTGTTTGCCGCTAAATCGAACGCCAGTTGAATAGCTGCGACCATACTAGTGTCTTTTGCCTTGCCTGTGCCTGCGAGGGGTAGTGCCGTCCCATGGTCTACGGATGTCCGGATAAAGGGCAGGCCTAAGGTAATATTTACGGCCTCTCCGAACCCTTGGCTTTTGAGTACGGGCAAGCCCTGATCGTGGTACATAGCCAATACCGCATCTGCGGTGTTGAGGTACTCTGGAGTAAAGAGGGTATCTGCAGGCAGTGGCCCAATAATACTTGCCGCCGATCCTTCGAACTCCGCTAAAACCGGCTGGATAATATCGATCTCTTCACTACCTAAATGGCCCATTTCACCTGCGTGCGGATTTAAGCCGGCGACTAATATCCGAGGATTGGCTATATCAAATTTGTTTTGAAGTTCGTCTATCAGTATTGAGATAACTCCTCTAAGAGAGTCTCTGGTAATGGCGTCTGGTACTTCCCGCAAGGGCAGGTGAGTGGTCGCTAGAGCTACTCGTAAGGATGAAGTAGCCAACATCATGACTACTCGATCAATTCCCGCTATTTCAGCAAAGTATTCCGTATGCCCTGAAAAAGCCAAACCGCTATCGTTAATTATTCCCTTATTTACCGGAGCGGTAGTAACAGCGGCAAAGCTATTGTTCATACAGCCCTGAGCGGCAAGCCTAAGCGTATCTATTATCCATCCCGCGTTGCCAACTTCCAGTTGGCCACAGGAAACCGGGTATCTGCAGGGGTGTTCAACAATTTCAATTCTTCCTTTTGTGTGACTTCGGTGTGGATCCGATGCATCAAAGGGTTGAATATCCAGCGCAATACCTAAGTCAGAAGCTCGAGCCTCTAAAAGCGCGGAATCTCCAATGGTCACTAGCTGCGTAGGCCAATCCCGATGGCAGGCTCCAATGAGAACGTCTGGGCCAATACCCGAAGGTTCACCAGGAGTGACAACGACGCGCATTTTGGTATATCTCCGCTAAGAAGAAAACAGACTTAGTTTTCTAGAATCTGGATAAAGGCTTCACTGCGTAATTCTCGAATCCACAAATCCAGCTCTTCTTCAAAGCGCTGGCTGCCAATTACATTGGTTGCCTGCTGTCGCATGATATCGTCGCTCATATCTACATCGCGGCGATCTTCGACCAAGAGAATATGCCAACCAAAAGCAGTCAATACAGGCTCGCTCGTCTCCCCATTGGGGGTTAGGTCGGTTGCGGCCTCAAACTCAGGAACCATTTGACCGGGTAGTACCCATCCGAGATCACCACCGTCGAGGGCATTTGCCACGTCGTCAGAATAAGTTCGTGCGAGTTCTTCAAATGTTTCGCCTTCATCAAGCTTGGCTGCAATTAACTCGATTAATTCGCGAGCATCTGTCTCCGAACGGATTTCATTTGGTCGAACCAGGATATGACGAGTTTTGGTTTGCTGAACCATGGTAGCTTCATCACCACCGCGAACATCTGTCACCAAAAATAGATGGATGCCGCCAGCACCACGCACCGGGCCTGCGATATCACCGGGATTAACTTCTTCAAGCACAACGCCAATTTCTGGTGCGAATTCGATCCCTCTTCTCCAGCCGATCTGGCCGCCATCTAGCGACGTCGGAGAGGTAGAATATTGGACTGCAAGATTTCCAAAATCGCTTCCGGAATCGAACTCACGGATAACTCTGGCCATGGTTTCTTCCGCTAGCGATACTTCACTGGGGCCAGCCGTGCTTGGCAGCTCCAAAAAGATATGCTGCAGGAGTAACTCGGGAGCAGACCACATTTTCCCTTCTGCAGACACGAGGAAGCTCTCGACTTCGGCATCTGTGATTTGAATACGCTGAGGCACCTGAATTTGCTGAAGCTGTTGGATTATTAGCTCGTTCTGAAGGTCACGAATTACCTTGGTGACACTAGATTCACCGAAGGAAGAAAGCTCCTCAAGAAACTGAGTTGGCTCCATCCCATTGGAAACAGCCAGTTCAGAAAATGCCTGGTCAATTTGCTCATCCGATACCCGCACACCGCCGCGACGCGCAAGTTGCATCTGCAGTTCTTCAACGATGAGTCGTTCGAGAATCTGTTCTTCTAATACATCTGCGGGTGGCAGTTGATCGGGATCGTTAGCGAAACGCTGCTGAATGGCTACGAGCCTTTCGGTAAGTTGTGTTTGCATAACGACGCCGTCATCAACAATGGCAACGATACGATCTAATTCCTGGCTAACAGCCGGGCTAGTAAAGGGCAGCGCTACAATACTTAGCAGGGCCAGTGCGCCCAAGCGCAGAAAAAATATAGACATCAAAAAGTCTCTCTGTTGTAACCGGGAATGCCGATTTCTAGCAATGATTCAATACCCTGACCAACTCCGGCCAGGCCTTTTAATTCGAAGCTTATAAATATACCACTGTCTTGTTCCAAATCTGATTGTGGAACCAAGACATCGTCGTCGCGCCTAAGCCATTGTCGCCAGTATAGTCCAGTGCTCCAGCAGCAAGTGTCATATCGAGCGCCTACCAAAGTCTCAAGTGCTCGATCGAGGGCGATATCTTGCTGCCAACGGGCCACTAAGGTCCAGTTTTCATTTACTGCTTTAACTCCAGATACATCATATTGACTCGTATTACCGTTAAAGAGTTCCTCGGATTGAATAAAATTATCGCCATTTATATCCGAAAAGGTGGTTAGGTCAGAGGCGTACCGGTAACCCACATTGAAAGCACTGAGGTCGTCGCTTCCAAGATAGGAGAAGTTGATGTGTCCACGTTCAAAATTACTGCTAGAGGTATTTAAATGTGCGTCAGTGGTAAAAATCCATTCTGAGCTTAGCCGCAACTCCGCTTCGGCAATTAGATTGGATCTGTCGCGAGTCAGCTCCTCTAGTTCTTCCTGGGTTTCCAGCGCCAGTAAATAGAGTGGCTGGTCAGTGGGGAAGGTGCTTGGGTCGCCTAGGCCCAACTGAATTAACTCGTTGGCGTGTACTTCACGATCTTCCAGATAAAATGTTTGACCGAGACTAAAACGAGCAACTTGGTTGCCCTGCACCGGGTCGATCAAACGACCCGTAATACCCAAGGTAATCTGGTTAGCGTCACTGATGCGGTCTCCACCCATGAATCGATTTGTCCTGAAAAGCCCGCTATACGATGGAGACGCAGCGCGGGTATCAAATACGGGAATGTTATTTTGGGACTGAGCGTCGACATTCAGATACTGAATTGACGGCTCAAGCGATTGAATCCACCTAGATCCAAAGAGCTCAGCCCGACGCTCAAAGTTTACTTCGCTATATAGGCGTATGCCGCCGGCTTGGATTTGAGGGCTAGAGTCTTGATATCCAGCCACGGAGTTGTCGAGTTGATATAGGCGCAGCATGCTCAAGACTTCAGCGTCTAGCTTGCCCCATGGGACTGAGAATTGCTCTTCGAGGCTGTAATCAAATCCCGCGCGTTGCCCGGTAATCCATGTTCCATCTGCATCACCCTGTAACAAGGGAGCTGAATTTAGCGCGTTGTTTAGCGGGTGATCAAAATTTACCAATTGGTGATTTAGCTTCCAATTGAGTCCGGCCCATTGATAATCTCCATTAAAAGAAAGGCTGGGTAGCTCTCGATAGGAGTCCACAAGGTCATCTGCAATGGTTTGATATCGCAACAGCGAAGCAGACATATACCAATGTTCGGTATCTGCAGAAACTTGGCCAAACTGTTTTAAGTAGGTTCTTGTATCAACTTCGGTAATTGCTGAACCCAGATCTTCAAAGTAATCGGTATCACTGACCTGGTTATAGTCTACAAAACTTTGCGGAAACCCCCAGTCGCCCTGATGCGCTATACCAAGGAGCCATCTGTCTTTGCCGGTTCTGCTGTTGTTTGCGCCGCCCTTGTCATCTGGAAGCAGCGCGGTATTTATTTGGTTCAAAGAACGTTGATTGAGGTAGCGCGCTTCAACTTCCAGCCCGCTGCCGCGATTCTCAATGTAGCGCGGAGCGAGAGTCATGTCGAAATTTGGAGCAAGGTTTAGATACACAGGTTGTGTAACATCTAAACCGTTGTCTGTGCTGTGGCTTACAGAAGGATAAAGCATGCCGGTTTGGCGGCCTTCGCCTACAGGGAAGGCGAACCATGGGGCATAGAATACGGGTACTTTTCCGATTCGAATGGTCATGTTGCGTGCAGTAGCAAACAGCTGATTTTCGTCTATGGATATTTCACTGGCGGAAAGAGACCAATTGTCTTGACCCGGTTCGCAGGTGCTATATGTAGCGTTTAGA
Organism: uncultured Cellvibrionales bacterium; assembly: GCA_913063225.1. GTDB lineage: Bacteria > Pseudomonadota > Gammaproteobacteria > Pseudomonadales > GM7GCV1 > JABJGI01. Next base: position 45,453 of record CAJXYP010000006.1, on the reverse strand, counting down.
ATATAAAACCGGCCGTTGGCGTCACGACCCACCTCATCCGCTGTGCCTCGCACTCCAATGTCATGCAAAACAAATTCCGCCTCGTCGAATTGCAAAGCCTGAGAACTACTTTCTATTGAGGCGGCTCGACCGGTAATTAGCATACCGGGTTCTCGCATTCGGATATCGCCAAGCATCTCGATACGATCTTCTGCCTGAAGAATGCGCACCTGGTCTGCCTCGACTGATCTCCACCCCTGAGTTAACTCTACGTTTCCTTCCATAGTTGCGATATTGTCGCTGCCACCGATCTCTGATAAATCAGAAATAACTTCAATGCTCGCGGTGCGGGGATCGAGATCGACGTTCTCGTAGTCTCTCTGTTGCTCCAGATACATACCACTGCAGCTTCTGGGACAGCTTGCCAGCAGTTCTGGGCTGAGATTTTCTCGGGTCACCCATTCGAGTGCGGCGGCACCAGATGCTTGCTCTTGCTGTGCCCAAATATTCGACGCAGCACCAGCCAATAACAGCCCTATTAAGATAGGGACTATCAATAAAATAGTTAGTTTATTAGTCTCTCTACTCAATGAATTGATCTTGATATATGTTTTGACTGTTTTTGTTGAATCACACCATCAAACCGCGTTTCGAAGCTGGTATGACTAAAGCGTTACAGTGTAAAGTAATCCGCATGCGAACGCTGGCCGAAAATTCCCTCCTTGAACAAGAAATTATCAATCTTGCAGATAAGTATCTGCCGGATGCAGTTCAGCGGGACAAAGAAATTACTGCCCATAGACTTCATGGCGACGCGGGTTTCCGAAATTATTTCCGATTGTCGACGCATCCGAGCGTTCTAGGGGTTTATGCGGAAACCTGTGACGAAGACTGGGTGTCCTTTATGCGGGTATCGCATCTTTTGGATTCATTGGAAGTACGGGTTCCAAAAATATACACAGCAGATTTGCGAGCAGGAATGTTGGTGATTGAAGATTTGGGGGATGAGCTATACCAAAACTCTCTTCTTGATCAGATCAATATGGATAATGCAGATCGCTTGTACCGCGATGCGATCAATGCCTTGACGAAAATACAGCATTGCGAGGATCGACCGGCCTGGTTACCGCGCTATTCTGATGGGTTGTTGCTACAGGAAATGGAGTTGTTTCCGACCTGGTTTGTGCAGCAACTTCTGGACTATCCAGTAGATGCCTCCGAATCAGAGCTGATCGCCTCGGCGTTCAAGTATTTGGTGTCTCAATCTCTGGCGCAGCCTCAGGTGCTAGTTCATCGTGATTATCATTGTCGAAATTTGTTAGATATCGGCTCGGATAGTCCCGGGGTAATAGATTTTCAAGACGCCGTTTGGGGTCCGGTAACATACGATTTGGTATCCCTTAGTCGAGACGTTTATTTGCGATGGAACCGATCTAAAGTTGAAGCGGTTAGAGATGAATTCGCTAATAAATTGCTAGAAAGAGGAGTAATCGACGAGGAAGGGATAGCGAGTTTCCCCATCTGGTTTGAATCAATGAGTGCGCAGCGCCATCTGAAGGTTCTAGGTATTTTTGCAAGGCTGAGTCTGCGAGACGGCAAAACTGAATATTTGAATGATATGCCCTTGGCACTCCGCTATCTGCTGGAAACCTGTGAGCAAGATCCAGAGCTGCAAAATTTTGCCGATTGGATAAAAACTGCGCTCTTACCACTAATCGAAAAACAAGATTGGTATGTTGACTGGCATCTCGCCGGTAATGAAAAGACGGTTTGGTGATGAAAGCCTTTTTATTGGCAGCTGGCATGGGTAAACGCCTTCGCCCGCTGACGGACACCATACCAAAGCCTCTCATTACGGTTGCCGGTGTACCGCTAATCGTTCGACATATTGGGCAACTCAAACAAGCGGGCGTAACGGAATTTATAATCAATACTCATTGGCTGGCGGAGAAGCTTCAACAGGAACTAGGAGACGGATCTAGCCTTGGCGTTAAGATTCATTGGTCTCATGAAGTAACGCTGCTGGAAACTGGTGGCGGCCTTAAAAAGGCGTTACCCCTAATTGGAAGCGACCCATTTATTTTGGTTAGCGCGGATACCTGGACTGATTTTGACTATCAGCAACTCGTATCTCATCCATTGCCCGACGGCGATGTTGCAAGACTTGTTTTAGTCGACAATCCTGTGCACAACCCGACGGGGGATTTTGTTTTGGAAAAGACAGAGTCGAATACCCAATTTCCAAGCATTCGTATGCCAGATGGTAATTCCCCGACCTATACCTACTCTGGCATTGCCTTGCTGGACCCGGAATGGATATCATCCTGGCAGCTAGGCCGTACTTTTCCGCTTAGAGAACCTCTGTTTACTGCTATTGAAGGTAATAAGTTAGGTGGACTAGTGCATCGGGGAATATGGACGGACGTCGGCAGCATGGAGCGGCTGCAAGCAATTCGAGACCGGCTTGAAGTAGAATAGCTGGCAAATTTATTATCAGACAACGTAAAACGGATTATTAGATGCGACCATATTTAATTGCCCCCTCGATACTATCTGCCAATTTTGCCCGATTAGGCGAAGAAGTTGATGCCGTCCTAGAGGCTGGCGCCGATTGGGTTCATTTTGATGTGATGGACAATCACTATGTGCCTAACCTGACTATCGGCCCTATGATATGCGACGCGTTGCGCAAGCATGGCGTAACTGCTCCTATTGATGTGCACCTAATGGTAGAGCCGGTAGATGAATGTATTCGAATGTTTGCGGATGCCGGTGCCACTAATATCACCTTCCACCCGGAAGCCAGTCGTCACGTGCATCGATCTTTGCAGCTGGCAACAAGCTTGGGAGTTAAAACCGGCTTGGTGCTAAACCCGGGCACTGGCTTGAACCTTGTAAAGCCAGTTTTGGATTATGTGGATATTATTCTGCTGATGTCTGTAAACCCAGGCTTTGGAGGGCAGAAATTTATTCCTTCTACTCTCGATAAATTGCTCCAAGCCCGTGCTCTGATTGATCAATCGGGCAAGGATATTCGGCTAGAGATCGATGGTGGCGTAACCACCGACAATATTGCTGAAATCGCCGCCGCTGGTGCAGATGCCTTTGTCGCAGGATCGGCGATATTTGGAAAGTCGAATTATGCTACCGTAATCGATTCTATGCGCGCGGAGCTCGCTAAAGTTTAGAGCCTTGAACAGGCATCGCTCTGCTAGTGATCGGGATGATAGGCCCGCTAGAAACTATGGGCTTCCCATTCTCAATTTTAAGATTTCCCCAGACTGACTTCCTTTGGCCTCGAGTATTCCCGGAAGTGGTCGATAACTAATCGAATTGCGACAAATTGTCGCAGGCGATTTATTAAGTTTGGCTAGTTTCTAGTCATATACTAGTGACTAAATGTATTACCGATATGCCACAAAATAAAATTCCTGAAATTCGGAGCGCTGATGCCCTAGTCAGTTTTAGGGGGATGCATACCTGTTCGCCACTTATGTTGGAGATCCTCGAGTGGTTGAAAAAAAGCGGCAACCGCAAACGTACCGGTCTATATTTGGGGAGAGACTGGCACTGGTAAGGAGTTAACAGCTCGGGCTTTACATGAAGAAAGTGGACGAAAAACCTCGCCTTTTCTTTCCTATAACTGTGCAAATTTTTCCGATTCTTTGATGGACTCTCAATTATTTGGGCATCGAAAGGGTTCCTTTACAGGCGCCATTTCTGATCAGGCTGGATTGCTAGGTGCGGTTGATGATGGAACACTATTTATGGACGAAGTAACGACCATGGATATTAGCTTGCAAGCCAAGTTGCTGAGAGTCTTGCAGGAACGAGAGTATTCCGAAATTGGTTCCGTTCATCCAATACCCTTTCGGGAACAGGTTCTATCTGCATCTCAACTTCCCCTAGAGCAAGCTGTGCGAGATGGAACTTTTAGAGCAGATCTTCGCTACCGGTTAGAAGTAATCAATATCCATTTGCCGCCGTTACGAGAGCGGTCCAGCGATATATTACCTCTATTTCGAAAGTTTCTTAGCGACACAAAGAGTGCTGCAGTGGGCATTACAAAAGGAGCCGCAGCAATGGACGGCAATAGGGCAATCAAGAGCCCTTATCAGGTAGTGATATCCGCTGAGGCTATTGAGGCATTAACCAAGTGCGATTGGCCAGGGAATATTCGTCAACTTCAGAATTCCGCTCTGTATGCCATGGCTATGAGTGATGGTATAAAAATTGAAATTTCCGACTTGCCCGCCGACGTTGGGCGTTATGCGGACAAATCTGACGAAAATTCAAAGCGGGCAGGGGATCAGGGAGTTGGTCATGGGCGTCGCGCTTCTGATTTCTCTCGTCGAGCTCGCGATCAGCGACCATCTAGGCGTAAAAATGACTCCAATAAGGGCGTTTCCGAAATGTCCCAAGAAGAGCTACTAGCGGCTTTGGCTTCGCATGAAGGAAGTCGTGTCCGTACTGCTTTGAGTTTAGGCGTTAGTCGCATGACACTTTGGCGCGCGATGAAAAAACAAGGTATTAGTTAACGGGCGTAGCTTAGCTTTGGAGGTCTTTTACTGGTGGTAATACTGCAAATATTTGGCTGTTCTTAACCTCTAGCGCTACCTTAGTTAAGCGGTCGCCAACGCAAGGGCCAGCTTTGCATTCGCCCGTCTCAATATCAAAAAGCGCCATATGATTGCTGCACTGTAGGAACTGATTCTCTGAATCAAAAAACACATCCGGTTGAATATTTAGAGGCCAATTCGCATGTGGGCAGTTGTTTACATAGGCGTGCCAATTTCCAAGCCAGTTGATGATGATAATACTCTGGCCGTCGAGCTCAAATTCGCGAGCTCCATTTTCGTTTAGATCAGAAGTATTACAGATTGCCTGGTTAGGCTCTTGGTTCTCTTCGTTGCTTAGCTCTTTACTCAACTCTTTACTCAGCTCTCTATTCAGTTCTCAGAATTCAAAAACTTGGAAGTGGGACTATATTGCAGGTTCAAGGCGATTGCGGCCATTGTTTTTTGCGCGATAGAGCGCTTGGTCTGCAGCTAAGAAAAGTTTACCCATAGTGGCTCCGTGTTCCGGGTAAAAGGCCACGCCGACACTGGTAGACAGATTTATCTGTGAATACTCGCCAATATCAAATTTAGTTTGTTCCACCGAAGTTCTAAACCGCTCTGCTAGAGCTATTCCGCCTTCTGGATTGGTGTTCGGTAATATAACTACAAACTCCTCACCACCATAGCGAAACACAGTGTCTGAGACTCGAGCGACTTCAGAGAGCAATGCCGCAATTTGTATGAGTATTTCGTCTCCCGCTTTATGTCCATGCTCATCGTTTACGGATTTGAACAGATCAATATCCAAAATTAACAAAGTAAACTCAAACTTGTGGCGCCCAGAATGACTTATGAGTGTTTCAAGGCTAGCCATACCGTGTCGACGATTTGGAATTTGGGTTAATTCATCGATTTGGGAGAGTGCTTCCAATTCTTGCTCGACATTTACCCGAGCGGTGATATCAAAGGCAATGCCAACTATGCCTGTGGGATTGCCATTCTCGTCTAGGGTAGCGCAGGCGTGAACATGCAAAATGCAATGTCGGTCGACGAGCGCGGTCGCGTCAAAATCTTCAATACGACTGCCCAAATTGTCTAACAGGGCAAGATCCCGATGGTGCAGCTCGGTTGCCAATACGTGCTCCGAAAGATCTATCAGCCGGTGGCCAATAATTTCATTTGGCGTCCGGTTCCAGAGCTCGGCAAAAGCATTGTTACAGTTGAGGTACCGACCCTGAGTATCTTTCAAGTATATAGGTGCCGGAAGCAGGTCGATTACCTGCTTCAATGCGGGGCTATTGTGTTCGACCATATCGGTAAAATCTGTAAGATTCATTAATGTCCTCCTGGACGCTTAACAATTGTCGAGTAACTCCTTGTATTCAACCTAAGTAAAAACCCCAGAAAACGCGACTTTGTGCAGTTTATCTCACATATTTAGACTAAAAGTGTGATCTAAGTCCTTAAAAGCTGGATCGAAGCGCTTGAATGCGCTCTTCCAGAGGTGGATGCGTCATAAAAGCTCTACCAACCTTTTTACCAAAGCCCGGCGATATAGCAAAGGCCGTGAGGGTATCAGGCATTTGATTCGGTACCTGCGCCCGCACCTCCGATTGTAGTCTCTGAAGAGCGCTTATCATTGACTCTCTGCCAGCCAAATTAGCACCTGCGACATCTGCCCGAAACTCCCTGCGGCGAGAAAACCAAAAAACTATCATGGACGCCAGAATACCCAGAACAATTTCTGCAATTATTGTGGTAATCCAAAAGCCGATACCGTGACCGCGCTCAGTCTTGAATATAACCCGATCTACTGTGTGTCCAATTATCCGGGCAAAAACATTACAAAGGTATTCACCACGCCCTGTAAGAGTGCGAGGGTAATCATGTCGCCGTTGGCGACATGGCCAATTTCATGCGCTAGCACTGCCCGCACTTCATTTTTTTGAAGCGCTGCATTAAACCTTCACTCACCGCTACCAGTGCCTTATTTTTATTCCAACCGGTAGCAAAGGCGTTGGATTGTTGGGCAGGAAATATGGCAACTTCAAGCATTCCAATTCTGGCTTGTTGAGCAAGTTCAGTAACGGTTTCCAACAGCCATCGTTCTTCGGGGGTGGAGGGTTCGGTGATAACCCTCGCTTTAGTAGATCGTTTGGCCATCCATTTTGAAATTAGGAGAGAGATCAAAGAGCTGGAAAAGCCAAAGACTCCGCAAAAAATAAGCAGTGCCTGTAAATTTAGGTCTGTGCCACCTTGTTCGAGATAAGAGCTAACGCCAAGAAGGCTTAGGACAATTCCGGCAACGACTAATACAGCGAGGTTAGTAAGCAGAAAAAGGAAAATTCGGAACACCAAAAAACTCGATTAACAAAGTATTTCTAACCATTTTGGAGGTATTGGTTCTGTTTTCAAGGTGTCTGTAGAATTTAACTTCAAGCTAGTTGAGCCGCTGCTAACAACTTTATGATCTAGTTTTAGTAGTTTTTAGTATTTCTAATTATAAGTACGGCGCTTTATAGTGCGCGCCAATGTAATAAATGCCCGAGATTCGCAATTTTGCAAAATATCGCAGAGTCGATACCAGAGTTAAACCAAAAGCTTCAATCGCTATCGCCTGAAGCTATTATCCGCTGGGCGGTGGAAACAGGCGAGCCCATGATTGCCTCTACCAGCTTTGGACCAAACTCAGCGGCAATGCTACATTTGATAAGTCAGGTAGCGCCTGATCTTCCCATTATCTGGGTAGATTCTGGTTACAACATGAGAGATACCTATGTTGTAGCGGAAGAGATTATGGAACGTCTGAGGCTGAATATGAAAATATACACTCCGACGGTCACTAGCGAGCGACTGAATGTATTGATGGGTGGAATACCGACGTTAGATGAACCAGAAAAGCACGCTGAATTTACGCGCATTGTGAAGTTGGATCCTTTTGAGAAAGCACTAGCCAGCTTGGCTCCAAAACTATGGATATCCGGTATTCGTCAGGGTGATACTGATTTTCGTCGAAACTTGGATGTTCTGTCGGTCGACGGCCGCGACATAGTAAAGGTCGCACCTATATTCCGATGGACTGATGAAGATTTGGCCACCTATTTAACTAAGCATGACCTCCCGTCGTGCCGTCACTACTTCGACCCCACTAAAGTAGAGTCCGGCCGCGAGTGCGGCTTGCACACTGCTGCTTAAATCGGCCGCTTAAACTGACTCGGCCAATGCTATAGACTCCTTTCTTTTGGAGTTTACTTCTAAGGTCTCATGACAGATTCCACTGGACCAGTAATTCTAGTTGGCGCCGGTATTGGCGGCTTGTTTGCAGCTCTTTGCCTAGAGCGCGTCGGTATTGAATCTATCCTCCTGGAAAAGTCTGATGAACTCGCTGACGTAGGTGCGGGTATTCAGATCGGCGCAAACGGCAGTCGAATTATCCACCAGCTTGGTCTGCAGGAAGCTATACAACGATACGCTAGCTCTCCTTCACGAGGACAGATGATGGATGGGCAAACGGGTCGAGCTATTTGCTCCTATCCGCTCAACGAATCTTCTCTTAAGCGCTACCAATTGCCCTATTACCAAATTCATCGGGGTGATCTGCAGCGCGTATTAGTAGAGGCAGTTAAGCAGCGGATACCCAATTGTCTAAGGTTGGGTTCAGAGCTAAAAGAAATTCACCAGGATGATAAAAGCCTGAGTGTAACCATCAACTCTGGTGAGCAAATCAAAGGTCGAGCCCTAGTGGGCTGTGACGGGATTCATTCGCGTACAAGAGAGCTTCTATTTGAAGATGGTACGGCAGAATATACGGGCAATATTGCCTGGCGGGCGGTTGTCCCCCTTTCAAAGTTGGTTGAGTCAGTCAACTGGCAAGTGCCAAAAGTATGGGTTGGCCCGGGCCGCCATCTTGTGCAATACCCAGTCTCTGCTGGCGATGCACTAAATTTAGTGGCCTGCGTAGAAACCGATGTAGAGGAAGCTGAACAATGGCATGGCAATAGCTCTGCTGATGGACTATCTGAGGCATTTAGCAGCTGGTGCCCCGAGGTAAGGGCAACAATCGCCCTTGCCGGGAATGCGCTTAAATGGGGGCTCTATGAGAGGCCTGTACTGTCTAGCTGGAGCCAGGGTTGCGCGACGTTACTAGGCGATGCAGCTCATGCAATGCTGCCTAGTTTAGCCCAAGGCGCGGTAATGGCGATGGAAGATGCTGAAGAGCTTGCCCATGCTTTACATTCCGAGAACAATACGCCAAAAGCACTTCAGCAATACGAGCAAAGACGCATTTCTCGCTGCCGTAAAGTTCAGAAAGTAGCTCAAGGCAATTTGAATTTCTTTCACCAATCCTCAGGTATCAAAGACAGGTTGTCATTCAAGGCCTTGGCTTCGTTGGGGCAGGGCGCTGAGTCTATTATTGCTAACCGCTACGGCTGGTTATACGGATATTCTGGACCCACAAAAGGATTTGAGAACGGCGATTCAGGAGCTAGTCCAAATTCCATTTGAAATTCAATCCGTATTTGATCACTAACTTCAGGAATAAAATCTAGAAATCCCCAATTGGATCGCAGTAACCGCCCACTGCCGGAAAAGCCGATGGCCTGAGTGCCAGATTCCGGATGCACATCGCTAGCGTTAAGCGTTATTTCAAATTGAGCAGGGTGACTGATGCCTTTGATACTAATACCTGCTAGAACTAACAGCTTTTTATCATCTAGCTGTTGTATGGTATTCGCTTGAATAGAGATTAACGGAAAATTTGAGGCATCAAAAAAGACTCCGCTCTTAAGCAGTCGGGTCAGTTCCGCTGAGCTGCTATCTAGTTCTTCCGTTAACAAATCCAATTGAAAACTACTTTGGTTTAACTCATCCGCATCTAGTATTAGGCTTGCGTCAAAGTTATTAACGTAAAAAGTGGTTCTGGAAAAGCCGTAGTGATCAAAGCTTAGCTGAATAGAACCTTGCGACGAAATAGGCTGATATGAACCGCTCACAAGGTTGTCAAAAACGGATTCACGCTCGGGTAACAAGGACTCTCCATTGGCCCGCACTAGTCCATCTAGTTGAAGCGCCAAGCGGCTTCTCGGGACAGGTGTACCACTAACCTGGATAAGTTCTCCCGCGAACAAAGATTGGCTGGTCCAGCCATATCGACGCAATTCTGTGGCGGACGAAGTAATCACTCGCCAAATACTGGATTGTCCGCCAGAGCCTTCTACCTCAAGTTCGATTGTTGTCGCAGGTGAATTAAAGTCGAATGCACGCACAACGCCAACCAGTAAAATATCGTCACTGGTATTGGCAAAAATCAAGGGCGACTGGTTTGACTGCGCACTGGCAAAGGAGTGCACACAGATCAGCAGAGAAAAAAGGGTACTGCGATAAAGGATATTTACTAACTGACGCTTTAAGGGCTGCAACTCCACTTTCAATTCCACCTTCAGTTTCACTATCAATGCCAACTCGGCAGGGACGGATAGTTTAGCAGCGAGGGATCAGAACCGTAATGTATATCTTAGTTTGAAAGCCACCGCGGTGTTTTGAACCGCAAACTTGTAGTCTTCATCAACGTCTAGCAGCCCTTGGTTATAAACAATCCAAAGATCTTGTCCTTCCTCAATTTCCCATCTAAGGCGATTGTTAAAAGAAGCCTCTCTACGCACGTTGTCATATTCGATTTGCGAGCTTAGTGAAATTGAGGGTGTGAAGGAAACACCGAGGTCAAAAGTTACTTCCCGAGTGTAAATATTGCTTTCTGGCAGCTCAAATTTAGTCAATTCATATGAGCCGCCTAAAGATATATATCGATTCGCCTGCCAGTTAAGGCTTTGTTGCAGGGAGGTGCTGGTTCCTGTGAAATAGTCGCCGGAATTCAGCTCCAGGCCACCGCTTAAGTCCCAAAAGGCGGGGGATGAATAACTTATTTCGTACCTGTCTTGAGTATAGGTGCCATTGGGAATGCTGAACCCTAAATCGCCCGTTGGATTCCTATCATTCGGGCTGACATCTTCCTTTTCTCTAGAGACTTCAATTTGCACTCGATCTCCGCGAAGGAAGGTAATGTTGGCCAGGGTAATACTCAGTTCGGATGAGTCCAAACTCCCCGTATCCAAATCGTTCCACTTTGTGGTACTAATTTCGCTTTCTACCTCTTGCAACCAAGTAGAGTTTTCAAAAATCCAAACGTAAAAAAGCTCGCTTGAGAATAACTCGGAGTTAGTGCGCTGGGTAAAGCCTAGTCCCGGGTTGTAGTTTTCCTCGACACCAAAGTACTGCATACCACCCTGCCAACCGCTGCTGCCGGAAAAGGATACAGCGGCTGTATAGCTGCTCTGATTGTCGTCAAAGTCCGGATCTTCAGATTGCTGATAGGCGACTACCGCATCCAAGCTTTTACCAGCGTAGAAGTCAGAGTCGCGATAGTTGAAATCCACTCCATACAATGAGTTGCTTTGGTTTTCCGCCGGGTTACCATCGGTGAAGATAAATCCAATTTTGGATTCTGTAAGAATTGACTGTGAAACCCGGGCTACTATGGCATTGGTTGGGTTAATGACGTCAGTCACAGTTCCAGTATTATCGGTTACCTCAAACTCATCTTGCCTCATAACAAGGGCGCCAAACTCAGTGCGTCCAACTTGGCCGCTTAGTTTAATGCCACCTTCGATGTCCACTGGTGTGCCATTCTCACTCAATCCGATTCGGCGTGAATAGAAGGCCCGAGCATTGTTACCGGATTCTCTACCATTTAGCTGTCGGCCGGTTAATCCAAAATTAAAGATATCAAAGTCGCTAAGGAAAAAAGCGCGCTTTTCCTGGAAGAAGCGTCTGAACCGGGAAGCGTTTAGCGTATTGCTATCCGCTTCGGTAGCAGAGAAATCCGTATTTACGGTTACTGCGAGATTAATTTGCGGAGTGATTTTGTAAAAAATATCTACCGAAGGTTTGATTTCAGATTCACTGTTTCCAGTTACCTTATCGTCAAATGAGGTGCCACTTAGGGCGGGAACAATATCCAAGCCGGCACCCTGAGACAGTCCGGTGATCCCAGTCATTTTCCCAGCGTTTGCCACATTTGCGTCTCCGTTAAGAGAGTACCAACCGAACTCGGCCTGGGTTCTTTGCAGGTCTCTGGTGAAATTGACACCCCAGGTATCGTTGTATGGATCAAAAGACAGAGACTTAAATGGAATTTCCATTTCAGCGGTCCAGCCATCTTTGACAAATTTTGCATTCCCTTGCCATATGGCTTCCCAATTACGGGCCACTTGGCTTCCTGTAGTAAAGAGGGCTTCGCTTTGTAGGCCATTTGCGGTTACCTGAAACAAATAACCGCCACGCTGAGTATTGCCTGGGTCTAGCATCAGAATGACCTTATCTTCGTATCTATGATTTCCTTCCCCTGCGAAGACATTGGCTGTGATTTCATCCGGCTTGCTATCGTAAACATAGAAGCCTATGTAGAGAGCGTTCTCGTCATACATTACATAGACTTCAGTGCGTTCCGAGGCGGCTCGATATTCAACAGGAAAAAACTCCAAAAAGTCGTCCCGGCGCGCTGCGTTTGCCCAAACTGGGTCTGATAAATCGCCGTCAATTTGCGGTGCGGTATCGGTGCGGCTGATCTCAAATATTTTACTTGCCTGGTCGGGCGTATTTTGAGCTACTAGGCCAGTCGCCTGAAGAAGGATCAACAGCGATGCGGCTAAATTTATTGGGCGGGAAAAATCTTGCTGCATAAAAATACCAACTAACTTAAGAATCGAAATTCTTGGGAGGTCGATATTAGCAAACAGCGGTCTTAATCAGTGTTTCTTATGATTAAGAGATGTTTAGAGCTTCTCTAGTATCGAAAGGTATATCTCAGCTTAAAAGCCGCTGCGGTATTCTGAACCGCAAATTTGTAATCCTCATCTTCGTCGATCATGCCCTGATTAAAGACAACCCAGAGGTCTTGACCCGGTTCGATCTCCCAGCGCAGGCGATTGTTGAATATCAGTTCATGGCGGACATTGTCGTATTCGATCTGAGAGGTAAGCGAAACCTTTGAACTGAAGGCAATAATCATCTCGGCGTTAAGCTCACGAGTATAGGTCGTGCCTTCGGGGAGGCTATATCGATTGAAGCGATAGCCTCCGCTCAATTCGACATGTCTATTCATTTGCCAGCTAAGCTGGGGGCGTAAAAAAGTTCTCGTTCCAGTATAAAAATCGCCGGTGCGGAGCATCATGCTCCCGGATAAATCCCAATATCTGGGAGCTTCATAGCTTAGTTCAAATAGGTCTTGGGTATAGGTGCCGACCGGAATATTGAAACCTAGTTGGCCTGTAGGGTTCTGCCCGGGGAGCACATTTTCTTTTTCTCTTGAAATCTCTATGCCGAACTCATCACCGCGCTGATTAGTGGCCTCAGCAATAGTCCAGCTGATCTCTGAAGCGTCGAGTTCACCACTTTCGAGAAAATTCCACTGATGGGCGTCTAGGCTCGAACTGATCTCTTGCCAATATAATGAATCGTCAAACAACCAAGTATAAGAAACATTTCCTGCAAAAAGCTTCGCATTGTGGCGCTGGGTAAAACCTAAACCAGGGCTGTAATTTTCTTCAACAGCAAAGTATTCAGCGCCACCTTGCCAGCCGTTTTGATCCGATACGGAAACAACTGCAGTAAAGCTGCCCTGCTTATCATCAAAATCCGGATCATTAGTTTTTTGTGCCAAGAAAATCGCATTCAGGCTTTTGCCTCCATAAAACTCGGTATCTCTGTATTGGAAATCCAGCCCATATAGCGAGTTGTCTTGGTTTTCAGCTGGGTTGCCATCCGTGATGATAAAGCCGACTTTTGATTCGGCAAAAACGGGCTGGCTGACACGGGCAACAAAGGCGTTAGTTGGATCGATCACACCGGTAAGGTTTCCTGCGCTATCTCTAACCTCAAACTCGTCTTGACGCATAACGAGGGCACCGAACTCTGTCCCACCGAATCGACCGCTAATTTTGGCTCCGCCGACGATGTTTACTGGCGTGCCATCTTCGCTAATGCCGATTCTTCGAGAGTAGAATGCAAGTGCGTTATTGCCTGTCTCATCGACCTGTAACTGTAAGTCGGTCAAGCCATATTTAAAGGCATCAAAATCGTTCAAGAAAAAGGCACGCTGCTCTTCAAAGAACTGTCGGAATCTGGTGTTGTTTATGGCATTACTATCGGCTTCTGTAGCAGAAAAGTCCGTATTTAGCGTAACCGCAAGATTAATCTGCGGGTTGATCTTGTAGAAGATGTCGACCGAGGGCTCTATTTGAGATTCGCTGTTACCGCTAACTTTATCGTCAAAAGAATTGCCAGCCAGAGCAGGAACAATATCTAATCCGGCTCCTTGTGATAGCCCTCGCATACCGCGCATCGTTCCAGCACTTGTCGGGTGAGGTTGTCCGTTGCGGGAAAACCAAGCTGTACTGGCTTGATTCCTCTGTATATTTCGAAAAACGTTGAACCCCCAAGTTTCATTATCCGGGTCGAAAGATAGAGATTTGAAAGGAATCTCCATCTCGGCTGTCCAGCCGTCCTCAACTATTTTTGAGCCACCATTCCAGATACCTTCCCAGTCATAAGACGGTCGTGTTCCCGTGACATATATTGCTTCACTTCGTGAGCCATTAGGATTGAGCTGGAATTGATAGCCAGTGCGCTGAGCATTAAACGGATCGATAATCAGGTTGACCTTATCATCGTCTCGCAAGGGAGCATCCGGGCGCAATGCATTGGCCGTAATTCCATCGGGTTTGCTATCGCGAACATAGAATCCGACATAAAGAGCATTGTCGTCATAGAGCACATAGACTTCGGTATGCTCAGAGGCAGGCCGGTATTCAATGGGACTTAACTCAAGAAAGTCATCGATTCTGACGGCGTTCGCCCAAACTGCGTCGGACAAATCCCCATCGATTAGAGGTGCTCGATCAGTTCTAGCCGCAGTGAAATCTTTATCGGCCTGGTCTGGCGCATTTTGGGCTAAAAGGCTACTTGCTTGGAGAAGGATCAATAGCGAAACTGCTAGTTTTACTTGAGTGAAATATTTTTGACGCGAGAGACTTCGGTTAATCAACTTAGATCCATTTTTGGGCGGGAATTGAAACAGCCTACTTGGCTGTTTATTGGAAAAACGATTTTAGCAAAAAGCGGGATTAATCAGTGCTTCTTAGGATTAAGAGTTGTTTAGGGTTGGGATCCCTATAGCGCATCTAATATCGAAAGGTATATCTCAGCTTAAAGGCCGCTGCAGTATTTTCGACTACAAACTTGTAGTCATCATCTGCGTCCACTAGGCCTTGGTTGAATACGATCCAGAGATCTTGACCTGGCCGCATGTTCCAGCGAAGCCGGTTGGTGAAGGCTGCTTGTCTTCGAACATTGTCGTATTCAATTTTAGAGGCAAGAGACCAAGAAGCATTGAATGCGATATCCAGACTGAACTCTACTTCTCGAGTAAAGATTGAATCGGTACCAAATTCGTACCTAGTGTAGTCATATCCAATGCCGATCAAAACATGTTGGTTTGCCTGCCAACTTACTTCCGGGTTCGTATTGGTAAAGGTGCCGGTGAAATAGTCCCCCCACTTCAGATCAACTTCACCGAAAACATCCCAATGAGTAGGAGATGTATATCTGAGGTCATAGCTGGTATCTGTGTACTCTCCGATAGGTATAGCAAATCCCAAATCGCCGGAAGGGTTATCACCTAAACTTACGGACTCTTTTCGTTGGACAATTTTTAAACGGGCTGTGTCACCGCGCACAAATCTATACCAACGGGGTACCAAGCTGATTTCTTCTGAATCCAGCTCTCCAGTATCTAAATCTTGCCACCGAATAATTTCGATCTGAGAAACCGTCCTTTGTACAATGCTATTTTCATAGTTTTGACCATGTCGGATTTGTCCGGAAATCAGCTCTGAATTCGTACGCTGGGTAAAGCCTAGTCCGGCATGATAATTTTCTTCGACTGCAAAATACTGCGCTCCACCAGTAAAGCCTTCGTCGTCACTAAACGATAAGGCCGCGCTATAACTGCCTTGATTGTCGTTGTAGTCCGGATCTTGGGTCTGCTGGCCCATCAAGACTACGTCGAGGCTCTTGCCGTTATAAAAATCGGTGTTTCGGTAATGAAAATCTGCCCCATAAAGTGAGTTACTTTCGTTTTCAGCGGGGTTGCCATCGGTAAAAATAACGCCGATTTTTGATTCAGAAAAAATAGTTTGAGAGACACGAGCAACAATCGCATTGGTGGGATCAATTATTTCAGTGATGCCGCCGCGGGTTAGGGTGGTCTCATCCTGTCGCATAATTAGTGCGCCAAATTCTGTGTTTCCTGAACGGCCACTAATTTTGGCGCCGCCAACAATGTCTACCGGTGTGCCATCGTCACTCAAGCCGATTCGTCGTGAATAGAAGGCAAGCGCATTGTTGTCGGATTTAACCCCATCTAAGTCTACCTCCGCTAGACCGAAATTAAAGGCATCAAAGTCATTCAAGAAGAAGGCGCGTTTTTCCTCAAAGAAGCGTCTGAACTTGGAGTTATTCAGGGCATTGGTATCCGCTTCGGTTGCGGAAAAGTCAGTGTTAAGGGTCACCGCCAAATTGATTTGTGGTGTGATTTTATAAAAGATATCTACGGAGGGTTGAATCTCGGATGTCTCATTGCCAACAACGCTATCTTCGAACGAGCTGCCGCTAATGGCTGGAACTACATCCAATCCCATGCCTTGGCTAGCTCCGGTAATTCCGGTCATCTTGCCGGAACTAACGGGGGTAAAGGCGCCGTTTTGCGAATACCAAGCCATCTCTTCTTGAGTGCGCTGAAGTTCGCGGCCAAAATTTACTCCCCAAGTGGGGTTTTCAGGGTCAAAGGATATGGACTTGAAGGGAATCTCAAGCTCTGCAGTCCAACCGCCCTCAACTATTTTCGAGGTGCCATTCCAAATTCCGGCCCAGCTATAAGAAGCTTGGGTGCCGGAGAGAAATATCGCCTGCTTGCGAACCCCATTGGGATTGATTTGAAAAAGGTAACCGCTACGTTGATTGTCAAAAGGGTCGAGAATGATGATAACTTTATCTTCATTGGCCAGATTGCCTTCTTGCTCTAAAACATTCGCCGTCATCTCGTCTGGACGGCTGTCGTGCACAAAAAAGCCCACATAAATAGCGTCTTCATCATAGGCGATATAAGCTTCTGTGCGCTCTGATGGAGCCCGGTACTCTAAGGGCGATGCTTGAAGAAAGTCAGTAATATGGGCAGCGTTTTGCCACATAGGGTCAGATAAATCACCGTCGATTTGCGGTGCTTGGCTTGTATGGGGGATGCTGAAGTTCTTATTTGCCTGTTCAGGAGTATTTTGGGCAAAAACAAACCCTGCTTGTGCAACCAGCAAGAGACTGAGAACCAGTTTGAACAATCTAAATTGATTCAATTCCATTAAAAATGCTATCCATGTAAATTTGGCGGCATTCTATCAAAATGGCTGTCCGGTTTAAGCTCTGAAAGAGTAAAGTTTTATTGCGATATAACCCTTAGAAACGTAGGGTATATCGCAGTTTAAAGGCTGCGGACGTGTCTTCTACTGCGAAGCTATAGTCTTCATCCTGGTCCACTAATCCTTGGTTAAACACTACCCACAAATCCTGACCCGGCTCGATGTTCCATCGCAAGCGGTTATTGAACGAAGCTTCTCTGCGCACATTGTCATATTCGATTTGCGAAGTTAGGGATACTTTGGAGTTAAAGGCGATGGTTAAATCAAAATTCACTTCTCTGGTGAAAATCGTTTCGCCAGGTAGTTCGTATTTTGTAAGCTCGTAACCGAGCTCCAAGACGACATGTCGATTCGCCTGCCAGCTAATCTCGGGACTAACCTCGGTAAAACTTCCGGTAAAGTAATCACCCTTAGATATATGAATTTCACCGGAAATATCGTAATAGCCTGGTGATCCGTAGTTAAGATTATAGATAACATCTTCGTAGATGCCTGCCGGAATGGCTATTCCTAAATCGCCGGTAACTCTGTCTCCAGCGGCGACCGATTGTTTTTCGTGGTCAACGAAGAAATGCACGGAGTCGCCGCGACGGAAATGTATATCGACCGGCATGAAAGTAATCTTTTCAAAATCCAAATCGCCACTATCTAAATCCTTCCAGCTAATGGTGGTGAGCTGTATTTGACTAAAATTGATTATGGAATCGTCGAAAAGCCACCTGTGAATCAATTTACTAGATAAAAGCTCGGCATCAGTTCGTTGGGTAAAGCCTAGCCCGGGACTGTAGTTCTCTTCAACGGCAAAATACTGGGCACCGCCATACCAGCCTTCCTGCGCGCCAACACTAAAGGCAGCGCTATAGCTACTTTGTTTGTTATCAAAGTCAGGGTCTACGGATTGTTGGTACATCAGAACCGCATCAAGGGTTTTACCTTGGTAGAAACTAGTATCGCGATACTGAAAATCGACTCCATAGAGCGAGTTACTTTGATTTTCGGTGGGGTTGCCATCAGTAAAAATTAAGCCGACCTTTGATTCACCCAAAATGGATTGGGAAACGCGCGCAACGATGGCATTCGTCGCAGCAATAGTTTCTGTGCCGCCACTACGGAGTTCAACATCAGCCTCATCTTGGCGCATTACTAGAGCCCCCAATTCGGTATTTCCCGCCTGCCCGCTGACTTTTATACCGCCGACAATATCTACTGGCTGGCCGTTGTCGTTCAAGCCGATACGACGCGAATAGAAAGCCAGCGCATTGTTACCCGACTCGACCCCCTGCATTCTCAAATTGGCCAGGCCAAAATTGAAAGCGTCAAAATCGTTTAGAAAAAATGCGCGCTTTTCCTGAAAGAACCTCCGGAAACGAGAGAGATTTAGCGAGTTGCTGTCTGCCTCGGTTGCTGAAAAATCAGTGTTAACTGTTGCTGCAAGATTAATTTGCGGAGTGATTTTGTAAAAAATATCAACGGAAGGCTGAATCTCTGAAGTTGAATCCCCTACGACACTGTCGTCAAAAGAGTTGCCGCTGAGGGCGGGAATAACATCAAGGCCTATCCCTTGAGTTGTCTCGGTGATACCGGTCATCTTGCCCGCGCTGGTGGGGCTGTATACGCCGTTAAACGAATACCAAGCCATAACCTCTTGGTTGCGTTGGAGGTTACGCGTGAAGTTTACGCCCCAGATCTCGTTGGAGGGATCAAAAGACAGAGATTTAAATGGAATCTCGAATTCGGCGGTCCAGCCGTCTTCAACAAATTTTGCGCTTGCATTCCAAATGCCTTCCCAATCAAAGGAGGGTCGGGTGCCACTAATATAAATGGCCTCTGAGCGCACTCCATTTGCATTTAGCTCAAATCGGTATCCGCTTCTCTGATTATTAAAGGGGTCTAGAACCAAGCCTACTTTATCTTCATCGCGGGTGGTGGTGCCCTGCTGTAGCACATTGTTAGTGATTTGATCCGGAGCGCTATCGTGGGCGTAAAAACCAAAGTACAACGCGTCCTCGTCGTACATCATCCACACTTCGGTATGTTCCGAAGGAGTTCGGTATTCGATGGGCGAAAGCTGGAGCCAATCGTCAACGCGCACAGCATTCGCCCAGGAAGCATCGGATATATCACCGTCAATTTGAGGGGCCTGGTCAGTTTTTGCAGCTGCGAATTTTTTGCCTGCCTGCTCAGCAGTATTTTGAGAAAGGGCAAAGCCGGCATGCGTGAAAAGCGAGACAAATGCAGCTAGTTTTACTAACTCCTTCGCTGAATGGATCATGATGGTTCCGGTGGTTTTTGAATGGGGCATTCTAGCAAAGCCGCTGCGCCTATTTGGCCATAGGAGGGTAAATTTTTATTTCGAAAGCTTAGGAGACTTATAACCTAGAAACGCAGTGTATACCTGAGTTTGAAGGCAGCTGAGGTGCTTTCAACTGCAAAGTTATAGTCTTGATCCTGATCAACGAGTCCTTGGTTAAATACCACCCATAGGTCTTGTCCGGGTTTGATATTCCATCTGAGGCGGTTATTAAATGACGCCTGCCGTCTAATGTTGTCGTACTCAATGGCCGAGGTCAGAGATACTTTAGAGTTAAATGCGATATTGACGTCAAGTTCTACCTCTCGAGCAAAAACCGTTTCGTCGGGCATTTCATACTTAGTATATTTATATCCGCTGCTGATCAGAATATGACGGTTCGCCTGCCAGCTGATTTTGGGGTTAATAGTGGTGAAATCGCCATCATAGTAATCGCCTAGGTCTATATTCACTTCGCCGCTAAGATCTAAGTAGTTTGGCGTTTTATAGCTAATTTCATAGTTAGAATTGCTATGCTCGCCTAGGGGCACTGCTATCCCCAGATCGCCCGTCGATCGCTCACCTGCTCTGGCAACTCTAGTCTTTTTCTCGATCTTAAACTGGAGGCTATCACCGCGTCGAAGCTGAATATTAAATGGCGTCCAGGCGATTTGATCAAAATCCACATCACCAGTATCTAATACTGTCCAGCTAATGGTATTTATATGTGTGCTGACTTGCTCAATGAAAGACCCTTCAAGTAGCCATCGGTAGGAAAGATTACTGGAGATAAGTTTGGCATTTGTGCGCTGGGTGAAACCTAGGCCGGGACTATAGTTATCTTCGACAACAAAATATTGCGCGCCACCGTAAAACCCTTCGTTCGAACTGATAGATACTGCAGCGCTGTAGCTAGCTTGGTTGTCATTAAAGTCGGGGTCTTCGGTTTGCTGATACAGCATTACCGCATCAAGACTTTTGCCAGCATAGAAATCAGTATCCCGATATTGAAAATCTGCACCGTAGAGAGAGTTGCTCTGATTCTCGGCGGGGTTCCCATCCGTAAATATGAGGCCGATTTTCGATTCACTAAAAATTGATTGTGAGACTCTGGCGACGATGGCGTTAGTTGGATCAATGATTTCTGTAACTCCGCCGGAAGTAACCGTGGTTTCGTCTTGGCGTATCGCTAACGCGCCGAATTCGGTTTTGCCTAAGCGCCCGCTAAGTTTGATACCGCCGACAATGTCTACCGGTTGACCATCTTCACTTAAGCCGATGCGCCGAGAATAGAACGCCAATGCATTGTTACCTGAACTTCTACCGTTTAAGCGAAGATCGGTAAGGCCAAATTTGAAGGCATCAAAGTCGTTTAGAAAAAACGCGCGTTTCTCGGAAAAAAACCGTCTAAATCGAGATGCGTTCAGGGTATTGGTATCCGCTTCCGTAGCCGAAAAATCAGTATTTATGGTGACAGCAAGATTAATTTGCGGCGTCACCTTATAGAACAAATCCACAGATGGCTGTACGTCCGATACGGTGTTTCCGACAACGTGATCTTCAAATGAATTTCCACTAAGCGCCGGCACCACATCTAATCCAAACCCCTGAGTCAGATTAGTGATGCCATCCATTTTGCCGGAGCTGGCAGGATTGTAGGTACCGTTTCGAGAGTACCAGGCCATACTTTCTTGATTACGCTGCAAATTACGAGAGAAATTTACGCCCCATGTATCGTTGTTGGGATCAAAGGACAAGGATTTGAAGGGAATCTCAAATTCCGCGGTCCAACCGTCGTCTTGCATCTTCGTGGCACCATTCCAAACTCCCTCCCAATCAGGAGAGCCCCGGGTGCCGCTGATATAAATTGCCTCTACGCGCACTCCATTAGGGTTTAACTGGAAGGTATAACCGCCACGCTGCATGTTGAAAGGGTCAATAATCACCGAGACTTTGTCATCAAAGCGCGTAACTGTGCCCTGCTGCAGAACATTCGCAGTTATTTCGTCCGGTTTGCTGTCGTGAACGTAAAAACCAAAATAAAGCGCATTTTCGTCATACATAATGTAGACCTCAGTGCGCTCTGAAGCGGTTCGATATTCCAAGGGCTGAACTTGCAGCCAGTCGTCAATATGTGCGGCATCTGCCCACGCAGCGTCAGAAATATCGCCGTCGATTTGAGGGGCTTGATCAGTTCTTGCTGCAGTAAAATGTTTGCCGGCTTGCTCTGGGGTATTTTGAGCAATGGCGACGCCAACATTCAAAATAAGCGAGGCAATCGTAGCTAGCTTTACTAACTCCTTCGCTGATTTGGTCATGGTAATTCCGGTAGGTCTTGAATGCGCGGCATTCTAACAAAGCGCCCGATCGCCGCTAACCCTGTCTATGTTAAGAATTCTTTCAAAATGGTAATGAGATTAGAGCTTTCTTCGGCTGATATAAGTCAATTATTTGGGACAGATGAAAGGGGTTCTATCGAGGAGCCGCCAAGGATGTAAAATACCGGGTTAAAGTTCTTTACCGATTTTATTTCAACAAATATATGCATCTAAAAGCTTGCTTGGTTGGTCTAATTTTTGCTCTCGCGGCGTGCGATATTGGGCCGCACGAATACGCGTTTCAAGGCGGCACGATGGGTACCACTTGGTCAGTGAAAGTGGTCACGAATGACGCGATTGATCAAGAAAATATTCAGCAGGGTGCTCAGCGGGTTTTGGATTTAGTGAATACCAAGATGTCCAATTGGGATTCCGCTTCAGAAGTTTCCACATTTAATGCGTCTGCCGCTGGTTGTTATCCAATATCTTCAGAGACCGCTGCAGTGGTAAGCGTGTCTCAAGAGCTGTCTCTCTTAAGTGCCGGTAAATTTGATGCAACGGTCGGGCCACTAATTGAGCTTTGGGGCTTTGGTACCGATTTCACTGCAGATCAGATACCCGAACAATCCGAAGTTGAGGCGCTCCTTAGAGTGATTGGCTATCAAAACTTGCGGCTGAGTGATCAGGAACTCTGTAAAGATATCGGCGAGCTGTTTCTAAATTTATCCGCAACGGCAAAAGGTTACGGGGTTGATCTAGTTTCAGAATATCTAGAATCACAGGGACTCGATCGCTACTTAGTGGAAGTTGGTGGCGAGGTTCGAGTCTCGGGTTTGAATCAGGATGACCAAAAATGGCGTATTGGAATTGAAACTCCGATAGACAATATGTTTGCTCCTTCGGCAGATACAATTCAGGATCTGGTTAAGATGGACAGTGGTGCACTGGCTACTTCGGGTGACTACCGAAATTACTTCTTGCATGAGGGGATTCGTTATTCTCATGTGATAGATCCGCAGACTGGCTACCCGGTACCGCAGCGGTTGGCCTCGGTCACGGTAGTTCACGAATCGACCCTCTGGGCCGATGGTTGGGCGACGACATTGTTAGCGATGGGTGCAGAGCGTGGCTTTGCCATGGCTGAAGAGCAAAGTTTGGCAGTTTATTTCGTATTGCGAACTGACTTTGGATTCGAGGTTCGAACTAGTTCAGCCTGGTAGCAGCCGCGTTGCTGATTAGATTTTAACTTAATAAAATTTAACAGCTCTCCATACGCTGCCTTGGGCGCTTCAAGTATCATCCCGCCCGACAGAAGCCTCGATCGTATTCTATGAAAAACAGTATCTCGCCAGTCATTTTTATTCTCGCACTTGTAGCAGTCGCGGTTGGTACCTGGGTCTATTTTTCTCAGGGCTCCGGTCAGGCCGGAGTCCCCGAGCTTGGAGGCGGTGCCGCTTTGGTGTCCTTAGAGCCTGTGAGAATGGAGATTGTTGCTGACCGAGTAGAAGCTGTTGGTACGCTAGTCGCAAATGAGTCGGTAATCATCACTTCCAAAGTCAGCGATACCATTAGTGCGCTGCATTTTGAAGACGGCGACCTAGTACAAGCTGGCGATGTCTTGGTGGAGCTAACTAACCAAGAGCAGTCAGCGCTGCTGGCCGAAGCCCAAGCAAACTTGTGGGATACAAAGCTTCAGCTGGATCGCTTAGAAATCCTGGGCTCAAACGTGGCTTCTGCCTCACAGATAGATGAGGCCCGCGCACGCTACGAGGCAAACCAAGGGAGATTGGATGCCACTATTTCTCGATTGGAAGATCGCTTAATTCGAGCTCCATTTTCCGGCATGTTGGGATTTCGCGAAGTTAGTCCAGGGGCTTTAGTTTCGCCCAATACCCGAATAACCACCCTAGATGATATCGATACACTTAAATTGGATTTCAGTATTCCAGAAACCGCCTTTGGCGGAGTGCGACCTGGCAATCGAGTGGAAGCCAACAGTGCTGCTTATAGGGGACTGAGCTTTATCGCTGAAGTCTCTTCCGTTGGCTCACGTGTCGATCCTGTAACTCGCACGGTTCAGGTCCGGGCTATTTTGTCTAACAAAGACAGGCAGCTGCGGCCCGGTATGCTGATGACTCTATCCCTAATTGCCTCCGAAACAGAATCCATTGTTATTCCAGAGGCCTCGCTGCTGCAAAAGGGCAATCGTTCTTTAGTTTATGTGGCAAATGCGGAAATGGTCGTGTCCGAGCGCGATGTGGTTATTGAGCGTCGCTTACGTGGTGAGGTAATTATCGCTGAAGGTTTGCGGCCCGGCGAGATGCTCGTTGTTGACGGAATTATGAGTATGCGAAATGGAGCCGAAGTAAGAGTTGCGGGTGCACCACCTTCTGGTCCTGGCTCTGGTGCTCCCAGGGCTCCGGGTCCGGGTACACAGCGACCAGCGGCTGGCGGAAACTAAACCATGTGGCTATCAGATACTTCAGTTAAGAGACCGGTTTTTGCATCAGTAATTAGCATGCTATTGGTGGGCTTTGGTGTATTGTCTTTTCAGACGCTACAAGTGCGTGAATATCCGGATATCCAATCGGCAACGCTTTCAATAAATTCGATCTACCCCGGTGCCGCGGCAGCGGTTATGGAAACCCAGGTTACTCAGGTTCTCGAAGATGCGATCAGTGGCATCGAGGGTATCGAAAGCCTTAGGTCTACTAGCTCTGACGGCCGCTCTACCATCAATATAAGTTTTGACCTAAATCGTAATATTGATGAGGCAGCCAACGATGTAAGGGATAGAGTGTCCCGAACTGAGCGACTACTGCCTCAAGAACTGGATTCAATCACCATCGCCAAGCAGGATTCTGATGCTCAACCAGTGATGTTCGTGACGATATCCAGCGCGAACTTGGAACCCACTGAACTGCGGGATTTTGTTGATCGAATTATCGTAGACCAATTTTCGGTATTGCCCGGAGTATCTCAGGTTAACGTATTTGGTCCAGGTCGTCCTTCAGTACGTATTTGGTTGGATCGACTGGAAATGGCGGCGCGTGGCCTAACGGTAACCGATGTTGAAAGTGCATTGCGTCGTGAAAATCTAGAGCTTCCAGCGGGTCGCGTGGACTCGGTTGACCGGGAGTTCCCGGTGCGTGTTTCCCGTGGTTACACAACGCCGGAAGACTTTCAGCAGCTTGTTATTAGGCAAGGCGACGATGGGCAATTGGTTAGGTTGTCTGAGGTAGCCTTGGTAGAACTCGGCCCGGAAGATTTCCGCAGCCTTTTTCTAATTAATGGTGAGAGCTCCGTAGCCCTTGGTATTGTAAAACAGTCCACAGCTAATACATTGGAAGTTACTTCAGGGGTGAACGAAGCTATAGGCAGTCTGAGCAACCGCTTGCCCGAGGGCATGTCCGTGGATACAGCGGCCGATTCCTCAATATTTATCAACGGTGCAATCAAAAGCGTGTACCAAACCATTCTTATTACGACGGGTTTGGTGGGCTTAGTGATATTCCTATTTTTGGGCTCCTATAGAGCCATGATCATTCCGGTGATCACTGTGCCGGTTTGTCTCATCTCCTCCTTTATCGCTCTGAGTGCGCTGGGCTACAGCATCAACCTGATTACATTACTGGCGTTGGTACTAGCAATTGGTTTGGTAGTAGATGACTCCATTGTTGTTTTGGAGAATATTTACCGACGCATCGAGAAAGGCGAGCCGCCTCTCTTGGCTGCATATAAAGGCACGCGCCAAGTAGGTTTTGCGGTAATAGCTACTACCGCGGTGGTGGTGGCTGTATTTACTCCAATCATGTTTTTAACCGACAACATCGGATTGATATTTTCTGAGCTTGCTGTGGCAGTTTGTGCTGCCGTGATTTTTTCCAGCGTGCTGGCGCTGTCATTGGCTCCGATGCTTTGTTCAAAATTACTAAAGCCTGCCGGACGCAATGAAACAAGGCTCAGTAAAAAATCGGATCAGTTATTTGGTTGGCTGGCGGATCGATATCAGGCTGGATTGACTAGGGCTTTGGACAAGTCCTGGTTGGCAATCCCTGTCATTGTATTTGTGTTTTTTATGGTGGGATTATTATTCTCTAATTTGCCGGCTGAATATGCGCCTCAGGAAGATCAGCGCATGTTTATTGCTAGTGTAACCGCCCCAGAAGGCACTAGTTATAACAAAATGGTCAGTAGGCAAGATGAGATTGAAGCACCCCTTGCCCCTTATTTGGAAACCGGAGAGGTGGACTCCTATTTGTTTCGTGTTCCTTCCTTTTTTACTCCGGCACCTAACAGCGCCTTATTATTCATCGCATTGGCTCCATGGGGTGAAACTGAATCAGACACTACCGAGGTTATGCGGGATATGGTTGAGCAGTGGAACCAATTGCCCGATTTGCGCACTTTCGCTTTTATGCGGCAGGGGCTTTCAAGGGGCTCCGGACAACCTATCGAATTTGTATTGCAGGGGCTCAACTACGAAGAATTAGCCGAATGGCGAGATATTGTTTTACAGGCAGCGAATAGTTACCCCGGAATCGCTCGCTTAGATTCGGATCTGAAAGAAACACAATCGCAGATTCTGGTGGATATAGATCGTGATCGGGCTGCGTCGCTGGGCATCTCCGCTCAAGTAGTCGGACAAACTTTGCAAACCATGATGAGCGAACGTGAAGTATCCACGTACGTTTTGGGTGGCGAAGAATATGCGGTGATGATGCAGGCCAGGACCGAACAACGAGCCAGTCCGGATGATTTGAAAAATATATTTGTGCGCTCTTCAAGTGGTCAGCTGATTCCTCTTTCAAATCTAATAACGATTCGCAATGAGGCCGGTATCGCAAATCTAAACCGATATAACCGATTGCGGGCAGTTACCCTCACGGGCTCCGTTGAGCCTGGTTACAGCTTGGGCGATGCGCTAGCGTTTCTTGAATCTGTAGTTGAGGCAGAACTTCCCAGCACCGCCATAGTCGACTACAAAGGCCAGTCTTTGGAATACAAAGACTCATCTAGTCAGATATGGCTAACCTTTGGCATCGCAATGATGGTGCTTTTCTTTGTATTGGCAGCGCAGTTTGAAAGCTTTATTCATCCAGTGGTAATTCTGGTTACGGTGCCGCTGGCAATTGCGGGTGCTCTTTTTGGATTACATATTGCGGGAGCGACTATCAATATCTATAGCCAGATTGGTATCGTAATGCTAATTGGAATCGCCTCCAAAAATGGTATTTTGATCGTCGAATTTATCAATCAAATGCGTGATCTTGGCCACGAATTTAAAGAGTCAATTCTTCAGGCTGCTCGAATTCGGTTGCGCCCGGTATTGATGACTACAATTTCCACCGTGATGGGCGCTGTACCCTTGATACTTGCGGTCGGCCCTGGTTCTGAAAGCCGTGTCGTATTGGGTGTAGTGATTTTCTCCGGCGTAAGCATTGCCTCAGTGTTCACGCTCTTTTTGGTGCCAATGGTTTACCATTTGATCGCCAAAAATACCGGGTCGCCAGATGCTGTGGCTCATGAGTTAGAAGAGATGCAGGCGGCTCAGTAGCGTGCTGAAGGAGCTTTTAATTAGCTGAAGGGGCTTACTATACGCTGAAGGCTCTATTCGCTAAGGGCGTTTTTAATTGGCTGAGGGCTCTCTATTAGCTGAGCGCTATCGGGATTGCTCGGCGCGCATATCTGAATAGATACGATTGATACGGTTGGAAAGCTCGGTGTCCAACTGGGTTAACCCGTCTTTTGAATGGGTCGACAACCGAATCTGTACCTTGTTGTAGCTATTACTCCAATCCGGGTGGTGGTCCATATCCTCAGCCTGCTCTGCCACGCGGGCCATAAAGGCAAAGGCAGATCTAAAATCTACAAATTCGAAATCCCTGGCAATTTCTTTGTTGTCTGCGGATAAGTGCCATCCCTTCGCTATTGCTCCGACTTCGTTCGACATATTTACTCTAGGCTTTTTGCAGGGGGGCAGAATACGCTAATTAGCTGAAAAATTATTAGAATAAGGCAAAGTACTGCTCCGGTAATTGGCAAGGCAGGGGTTTTTACTGGCAGGTTGGCGATCTCAGTCGCATGCGTTTGCTTTACTCTCCATAGGGCAAGGTTAACCAGTGTAAAAACACAGAGAATGACGAAGCTGGTAGTTTTGACTAACTGTTCCAGCGGCAACCAGATCGCAAAAGCAGCGGTTAAGCCGCTGACAAATATGGTTGCCAGCCAGGGTGTTCGAGTTACCTCTGATACCGCGGAAAATACGGAAGGTGCTTGCATTTTTACTGACATGCCATAAAGAACACGAGACGCCATAATGATTTGAGTAAGTACTCCGTTAACTATGGCGAATAGGCTGATCAGCGCAATCCAGATTGCGGCCTGTGCGTGATCTCCACGCAATAAATCGTAAATAGGGGCATCGGATGCGCTCAATTCAGACAGTGGTAAGCCAAGCACGGCAATCAAGGCTATTAGAAAATACAGCAGAGTAGAAATTACCAACGCCAGCACTATACCCACCGGCATATTAACTTCAGGCTGCTTTACTTCCTCGACGATATTAACCATATCTTCAAAGCCGATGAAAGCGTAGAAAGCCAAGAAAGCGCCGGCCATTAAGCCTATCCATTGGCCGTTTTCGGGTATTGCCAAGGCGTCCAAATTTTGTGGTATCTGCAGAAGGTTTTCTCCGGCAAGAAAAATAACCAATAACAACCCGGCTACTTCGAGCACGGTGATAGAGGCAGCAATCCAGAGCGACTCGACAATACCCCAGAGTGCGATAGTGCCTGTTAGTCCAATCACTAATAGAAGAACTAGCACAGGGGATAAATCAACGAATGCCGATAGGTAGCCGAGGAATCCGTTGGCCAAAGTGGCCGCAGAAACAATGCCGGTAAAAACTACTAAATAGCCGACTAACTTGGTAAGTAATAAATGGTTAAATCCCGCCTCAACGTAATAGGCCTCACCTGAGCTACGCGGGAAAAGAACTACCAGTTGACAGTAACTTAAGGCGGTTATTCCGGCAACAATAGCGGCTACCAAGAACGCTAGGGGTGCCAGCATTCCTGCACTTCCAGCCACCTTTCCTATCAGCACATATACGCCGGCACCGAGAATGGTTCCAAGGCCATAGCAGGTAAGGAGAGGTAAACCGATGCGACGAGCCAGAGGCCGCGTTGTCATAAAATCAGACATTGAATTTAGTCGAACAAGAGATTAGAGCAAGAATGACAGAACTTACTGGCAACATAGTTGATCTAGGTTATGTGGCTTGCAGATGAGCTCTTTGGCCTAAAAAGCTGCGCCAAAAAGCGTACCCACGCCAGCGGTAATGGCCATTGCCAAGGAACCCCAAAAGGTTACTCGCACAGCGCCAATTAGCATAGATGCTCCGCCAGCCTTGGCCGCAAGCACACCTAAGCCGGCGAGAAACACTAGGGCGCAGGATGCCACCAATGGAATCAACTGCTCTTGTGGTGCTAGATAAGCTGCAAGCAGGGGTAGTGCTGCGCCCAAACTAAAGGTAACGGCAGAATAACCAGCGGCTTGGAAAGGCTGTGCCCTGGCGGTATCCAAAATACCCAGTTCATCTCGGGCGTGCGCGCTTAATGCATCATATTCCGTAAGGCTTGCAGCAACTTGACGAGCTAGATCATGGTCTAAGCCACGTTCACGATAGATAGTTGCCAGCTCTTCCAGTTCAAACTCAGGATGCTCCTTCAAATGTTGTTTTTCGAGTTTGAGGTCTGCATTTTCCGTATCAGCTTGTGAGCTAACAGACACATATTCTCCAGCCGCCATAGACATTGCGCCAGCCACCAAACCGGCCATGCCTGCCAGCAAAATGTCGCCAGTTGCTGCCTGAGCAGCGGCTACGCCAATAATTAAGCTGGCGGTGGATACGATGCCATCGTTGGCGCCTAAAACTGCGGCTCTAAGCCAGCCAATACGGTGTGATTTGTGGGTTTCATTGTGGATCATGAATCTCTCTTTTAATTCTCGGCAGATACTAAATTCTAACAAAGGCAATTTTACCTGAGATTACTCCGACATTTTTTGGATTGGTAATCTAGAATGGGTCTAATTCCCAAAATTATTAAAAGGTCGCTACATGCCCTATAAAGCAGAAATTGTTGAAGAGCTAAATATTCTCGCTCGCTACAATCTCGATTCCACTCAGGAAGGATTAAAAATCCATTCCTCCGCCGAACCCTCTGTGATTGAGGCTACTCAGCGGCTCTTTGATAAGGGATTAATATCACAAATCGATGGCGGATACCTAACTAGCCTGGGCCAAAAGGCCGCAGAATATGGTCAAAAGCTTCTGCAAATTCTTGGCTGACATTTTCTTCGCTTGCCTCTGCCAGTGTTTCAATAGGGCAAATCTCAGCAAGAACAAAACGAACCATCGTGGAAAGCCCTCCCGCTCAAAGAAAAATTATTCATGTGGATATGGATGCATTCTACGCATCTGTAGAGCAGCGCGATTTCCCGGAATTACGTGGCAAGCCGGTAATCGTTGGCGGGCAGCCGAATAGCCGGGGTGTTGTTGCAGCTTGCAGCTATGAAGCTCGAACCTTTGGAATACATTCCGCCATGCCCTCATCCCGGGCTGCCAGACTTTGCCCCAACGCCATCTTTGTAAAAGCACGATTTGATGCCTACCGGGAATGCTCCCAACAGTTGCACCAAATTTTCAGAGAATACACAGACCTCATAGAACCCCTATCTTTAGATGAGGCCTTTTTGGACGTGTCAGATTGCGAACAATGCCAGGGATCAGCCACGCTTATTGCAAAAGAGATAAAGCAGAAGGTGCAGGAGCGTATGAATCTTGTTTGCTCGGCCGGTGTGTCATACAACAAATTTCTGGCGAAGATCGCCTCGGATATGGACAAGCCCGATGGGCTCTATGTGATACGTCCGGAGCAAGCTGAGGGGTTTATTACCACCTTGCCTATTCGTAAGTTCAACGGGGTTGGCAAAGTCACCGAGCAGAAAATGCATAAGCATGGTATCCAAACCGGCGGTGATTTACGTCAATGGACCGAAGCCGATCTTAATATGACCTTTGGTAAATCCGGCGGCTATTACTACCGAATCGCCAGAGGGATAGATGAGCGTCCCGTTCGATCAAACCGCATTCGTAAATCCATCGGCAAAGAAAATACCTTTGGTACCGATCTAGCAGATCTCCAAGAAATCCAACAAAAGCTGGAAGGTATCGCCGAAAAAATTGCTGAGCTTCTACAAAAGCGGGAGGTATTGGGTAAGACACTGACCCTAAAAGTTAAGTACAACGACTTTACCCAAATTACTCGGGCGCACTCTCATAAGAACTACATTCAAAGCGCGGCGGAGATGATCGAGAGTATTCCAGCCTTGATAGAGAAAACTGAACTGGGGCAACGACCTTGCCGGCTGCTGGGTCTAAGTGTTTCGAATCTGAAAAACCGGAAAGATTTGCAAGACGCTGTTAGGAAAGAGGGGATTACCGGAGATTTGTGGGGAGACGCACCGAACCACCAAATAGAACCCACAAAAAAGGGCTGAGAAAATTCTCAGCCCTTTAGGTTTAGCTTTCTTGACTAATATTAGTCGATTCGAACAAAACGCTCTAGAAAGGCCACTTCTTTTGGCGCGACATACTTCATCATCTCACGACTAAAATCAGCCTGGATATCTCCGTATGGGCGGTACTCTTCAACTTCTCGAGCAATGTGCTCTGGAGTCAGGGTAGTAGGAATCATCATATAGTCCTCTGTCTCGCCCTGATTAATGTTCACCTTCACAAAGACAGCGCTGTAGATATCGAACATATCTACGTATTCCATACCTTCGCCAATGACTGCATGTAATTCAGAGGGGGTGGCGAATGGACGACCAGCGATGATTGCCTGTACTTGCGCGTCGGATAATCCCGGAACTGCCGCTAGCTGTTCTTCAGTGGCTGTATTTGGATCGAGCAGCGGGTTCATATTGAAGTCCGTGGCTTCTGACACAGCCATTCGTTCTACCCTTGCTATTGCGCGTCGCTCCTGTTGGCTAAGCTCTGGCACCGCTTCGGCTAATGTTTCAGCCATAGCTTCAGCAGCGTCGGGTATTTGCGCTTCTGCTGCTTCCTCTTGCTGGCTACAGGCTGTGGTTAGCAACAATATAGATGCGAGAGTAATTCCATAAATTAATTTGACTGACATTGTTGTATTCCCTAAAAGACTATTAAATGTGTGAACGGCAAGATAGCACCGCGCTACTGAGAAAAATAGATGGTTTTACAAAAATTCCTTTTTACATCACGTAAATACATAGTTTGGGCAATATTCGCGATTCCAGGAATATATATTCTGGTGCGATTTCTCACTGATGCGATAAGTTATGGGCAGGTAATTCTTGAGACAGGAAATTGGAGTGTTGGTTTTTTATTTGTCGTAATGGCGATAACTCCATTTAGAAAGCTGTTTCCAAGGGTCGGTCTATCTCGTTGGCTGATAACCCATCGCCGCGCGATTGGCGTTACCAGCTTTGGTTATGCCGCCTTCCATACCTTCGTCTATCTGGAGCGGAAATGGGGCTATGGTTATATTCTTGAGGAAGCAAAAAATGCCGATTTGTTAGTCGGCTGGATAGCCTTTGCTATTTTCTTAATTCTTGCGGTTACCAGCAATAATAAGTCGGTCAGAGTGCTTCGGCGAAACTGGCAGCATCTACATAGAACCGTCTATCTAGCCGCTGGTCTGACTTTTGCGCATTGGATACTTACATCCATAGATCCCAGAGCCGCGTATATATGTTTGGCTGGTTTGTGCCTAGTTGAATGTCTGAGGTTTATTCCTAGAATTTTTGGGAAAAGCTAGAGAAAACAGCTGTATAGGTCTAATATGCGCGCCCGTAATCTATGGTCGGAGGACCTATTATGAAAACTCCAAAAACCAAAAACCCGGTGGCTAAGCACGCCAAAAGCTTTAATAAAGCTCAGGTGCATACAGATCGGAAAAAAGCCGCAAAGCGCGGGTACATCAAATTTAAATCGAATTTGGTAAATAAAAGCACTCAAGGTGATATTAAAGCTGCCTAATTGAAAAACGTTATATGCGACGGTAATAGGCCGTTAAATAGGTTTTTAGGAAGTTTCAATATCACTTTGAGTGCAACGCACAAGGAACCAAGTGGTTAATTCCCCCGCTAAAGAAATTCTGCAACATACCTACGGTTACCAAAAGTTCCGTGGTGAGCAAGAGCAAGTAATTGAATCCGCTATCGCTGGCAGCGATTCCCTGGTGCTTATGCCAACTGGCGGCGGCAAGTCTCTCTGCTATCAAATCCCCGCCATGGTGCGCCCGGGCATTGGCCTTGTGGTGTCGCCTCTTATAGCGCTTATGCAAGATCAGGTCTCGGCATTAAAACAGCTGGGAATTAGAGCTGCCTTTCTAAATTCCACTCTGTCTGCGGACGCAAAGCGCGAAGTGGCTTCCGCTATGCATAAGGGCGAGATGGATATGCTCTATATTGCTCCGGAAAGATTATTACAGTCGGGCACTTTAGAATGGTTGCAGCAGTTTCAAATATCCCTAATCGCTATCGATGAAGCGCATTGTGTTTCTCAGTGGGGGCATGATTTCCGTAAAGACTACCTGCTACTTAATCAGCTTGAGCATGCCTTTGCTGGAGTGCCACGAATGGCACTTACGGCGACGGCTACTTCCCGCACCAAAGTCGAAATTGTTCATAACCTTCAACTGACCGACCCGAAGATTTTTGTTAGTGGTTTTGATCGCCCAAATATTCACTATGCGGTTGCGCCTAAAGATGACGCCAAAAAACAGCTAATTCGATTCCTGCAGGCTCACAAAGAAAGCAGCGGTATTGTTTACTGTCTGTCGCGCAAGAAAGTGGAATCAACGGCCGAATGGCTCTGTACTCGCGGTTTGGAAGCAATGCCCTACCACGCTGGGCTTCCCGCCAGCGAGCGTGCGGATAATCAAGCGCGATTTTTGCGCGAAGATGCGGTAATCATGGTGGCAACTATCGCGTTTGGTATGGGCATAGATAAGCCTGACGTGCGCTTTGTTGCCCATATGGACTTACCGAGCAGCATGGAGGCCTATTATCAAGAAACCGGCCGAGCGGGCCGCGACGGAGATCCTGCACAGGCCTGGATGGTATATGGCCTCAATGATGTGGTTCAGCGTAATCAGTTTTTAGAAAAATCTGACGCCAGCGATCTGCACAAAAGAAACGAACGGGCCAAGCTGGATTCGCTTTTAGGTTGGTGCGAAGTCACCAGCTGCCGTCGTCAGGCCCTGCTGGATTATTTTGGTGATCGAATGCCAGAGCCCTGCGGTAACTGCGATACCTGCCAGGTTAAACCGGTTACCTGGGATGCCACTGAGGCAGCCCAAAAATTACTGTCCTGTGTCTATAGATCGGGTCAGCGCTTTGGCGCGGGTTATGTCATTGACCTGCTGCGAGGTAAAGACAGCGAAAAGATTCAGCAAAACGGCCACCATGCACTAAGTACTTTTGGCATAGGGAAAGAACTTTCTCTAGCGCAATGGCGCTCGGTCATACGCCAACTTATTGTGCGCGGTTTTCTCATATCCGATGCAGAGCGTTACGGTGCCCTGCGCCTAACGGAGCAATCCCGTGAAGTATTAAAAGGGCAGATACAGCTGTTGTTGCGCGAAGATACTAAAGAGCCGCGATTAACCAAGCCTGCACGTAAGAAATCCGGTGTATCAAATTCAGATCATGCTCTTTGGGACGCGCTGCGAGCCTGCCGCAAAGCCCTAGCAGATGAACACAATATCGCACCCTATATGGTGTTTCACGATGCGGCCTTAATGGAAATGATGGAGCTGCAACCGACTACGGAAGCCGCTTTGCTAAATATTAATGGTGTGGGCGAGGCCAAGTTAGAGCGGTTTGGCGCCATTTTTCTTGAGGTGATTCGTCAGCACAGCTAGCTTAGGGATGGTCCGCCCAAAATTTTCTACCCATAAAAGGCAAGCTTAAATAATTCCCAGTTGCTTCAAGATCGCTAAACCAAAACTCACAGTGATTACCGAAGCTAGTGTGCTGATCACGACAATATTGGCCGCCAGATTTCCATTGCCGCCCATACCTTGAACCATAATGTAGCTCGCCGCAGCTGTCGGCGCGCTAACCATTAAAAACAGAACCCCCAGATCTGTTGATTCGAAGCCGAACAAGTAGGCCGGATATATCATCGCGATCGGCACAACTATCAGTTTGGCAAATACCGCGATGCCTGAAACCGAACTGGAGTTCTTCAGCTCTCCCAAAGACATAGCGGCACCGATACAGATAAGTGCTAGGGGGAGTGTCATGCGCGCTACGTAGTCGCCGGCTGTGGTTAACACTGTCGGGAAAGGTATAGCTAGTAAGCTACAGGGGATACCAATAACCAAAGCAATGATTAGTGGGTTCTTGGCGATGTTTATTAGCAACTGCGAGATCTTAACTCGATCATTGCTAAGGCTTGCAGTCAGGGTATAAACCGACAGTAGGTTGTAGAGGATGGTCATTACTGACATCAGAATAGATGCTTTGGCCAGCCCGAGAGCACCATAGGCATTAAAGCTGAATGCCAGCCCTACAATGGCTAGATTGCCGCGAAAGGCTCCCTGAATAAAAACGCCACGATCTCTGCGCTCTTTGACTATCAATGGTGTCACTAGGGAAAAAAGTACAAACAGAACTAGGGTTCCGGTCAGCGCGTAGAGCAGATAGCTGGCATCAATAAGTGAACGAATATCGGTAGTGATCATGCTCATAAACAGCATGGTTGGCATGGCCACCAAAAACACCAGTTTCGATGCGCTATGGGTGAATGTGTCGTCAACTACGCGAAGCTTTTTCAGCATAATACCGAGAAAAACCAACGCAAAGATAGGGCCAGTCACGCCGAAGGAAAATCCCAGCAAGGTAACAAATTCAGAGAGCATATGTTTCTGCCGTATTAGGTTTTAGTGCAGTTGCGTCCGCTATTTTTGGCTTGATACAACTTTTGGTCCGCAGCGGCGAGGGCTGTTTTGAGAGACTCCTCCGAAGGTTCTCCATGAGCGACTTCAACTAGGCCGGTGCTCATGGTTATCTGCAAATCCGGATCGATATCTTGCCATGCAGTATCAGCAATTAGATTACGCAGGCGTTCAATTAAGTCAACACTGGTATGTAAATCGGTTTCCGGGAATAAAACCACAAACTCTTCGCCACCATAGCGGGCTATTAGGTCCATTTCGCGTAGATTAGATTTCATAATCAGCCCTAATCGGCGCAGCACGTCATCACCAATAGCGTGAGAATATTCATCATTGATGCGTTTGAAATTACCAAGATCGATTATGCCCAATATGCTGGTTCGGCCATGTCTAGCGTTCTGAGCCAAGATAACTGGAGCCTTCTCATTGAAGGCTCGGCGATTTGGCAGCAGAGTCAGCGGGTCTTGCAGGCTTATTTCTTTCATTTGCTGACCGTATTCGGTCAACTGCATGCGCGATTTTTCGAGTTCATCGTAAGCCGATGAAAGTTCTTCGCTCATCTGGTTAAAGCGCTGAGAAGGCTGACCCAATTCGTCTTTGGAGATGATAGGCACTTTTTGCTGAATAGCTCTGGGATTCATTGCTTGTATCGCGCTACTAAGCTTTTCGATGGGTGATGCTAGTCTATTGCCCAACAAAATACCTAGGGGCACTGCAAAGACCGCGACCAGCAATAAGGCCAGCCACCAGGAATTTTTGATGGCTGCGAGGAACTGGCTTTCCACTAAAGTAAGGGCAATGGTTACCTCGGTTAACAGGTATCCCACGGTTTGGTTGCCGTCCATAATGGGTAGGGCTCGCTTTAACTTACCTTGCGGAATTATCTGACCGTATTGCGTTTCCAGTGAGGGCGCCAGAACCATGCCGTTCAGGTCCACCAAAACATAGGGCGGTGGAGGTGGGCCACCGGGAGGCTGCCCAGGAAGGCTGCCCAGGAAGGCTGCCCAGGAAGGCTGGCCCAAGGAGGTGCGTTAGGCGGAGGTCCACCTACAGGAAAGTCTTCTGCAACCCAGGTCGGCGGAGATTGCGGGGCGATATAGCCATCAGGAGTTAACCGGAGAGCGGTTTCATCAGCAGTATCAAGCTCGGATAGTTGATTTTCTCGTCTTCGTCTTTGAGCAAACTCAAAAAGTGGTTCCGTCGCAAAGGCGGTTTCCCACGAGCCGTAAAGTTGATAAAACTCCAGGGCTCCCTGCATAAACTCTTCAGCAGCGCGATTCTCAACCAAGTGGTCAAACTCGCTCACCATAAGTATGCGGGCAATCAGCGCTGTAAAGGCAATAGCTAGAAAGCTCGTGCCAATCAGAGACAAGATGATCTTATTGCGAAGTGAAATCATGATACTGAGTATATGACAGCCAGATTAATAAGGCCTATCTGTTAAATTCCCCCAACATTTTAATGCTCAGCAACGTATTATGCCGCCCCTGAATAACCAGCCAATCTAATTAGCCGTAACCGCCGTGATTACTTTAACCAATATAACCCTTCAACGGGGCCGCGAAAACCTTCTTGTCGACACCTCTCTGGTAATTCTTGAGCGCCGTCGACTGGCACTTATTGGGCGTAATGGCTGCGGTAAATCGAGTTTGTTCGCGCTTCTGATGGGCAGGATAACCTCAGAATCCGGTGACGTTGGTATTCCGCCAGGAAGCCGCATATCGCATATGGCTCAAGAAGTTGGGCACATTGATCGAACCGCATTAGACTATGTGCTGGACGGGCATAAGGTCTTAAGAAGGTTGGAGTCGGAAATTCGCGCAGCAGAAGCAGCTGACGACAACCACGCGCTGAGTCATCTCTACGAAGCGCTTGACACAGCCGGTGGTTATTCCGCCGAGTACCAAGCAGCAGAGCTACTGCATGGGTTGGGTTTTACTAACGACGAAATTTCCAAGCCGGTAAGTTCCTTTTCCGGTGGTTGGCGTATTCGACTGAATCTTGCGCAAGCTCTGATGATGCCATCAGACATCATGCTGCTTGATGAGCCCACCAACCACTTGGATATGGATACCACCTATTGGCTAGAGCAGCGTCTTAAGCGCTATCAAGGCACCTTGATATTGATCTCGCATGACCGGGACTTTATCGATAACGTCGCCAATGAAATTGTGCATATCGAACAAAAACAACTGAATCTATACAAGGGAAACTACTCCGCCTTTGAACGACAGCGAGCAGAACGGCTTGCATTGCAGCAATCCAATTACGCAAAGCAGCAGCGCGAAATAAAACATATTCAGAGTTTTATTACCCGCTTCAAAGCCAAGGCCAGTAAGGCCAAACAGGCTCAGAGCCGGGTTAAGCAACTCGGCAATATGGAAATGATCGCCAGTGCCCAAGTGGACAGTCCATTCCACTTTCGGTTTTTGGAAAATAACAAAGTGTCTAATCCTTTGATGTCTCTGAGGGGGATTGAACTGGGCTACGAGGATAATCGCGTATTGAGCGATGTTACTTTTAGCCTAAACCCCGGTGACCGTCTAGGGCTATTGGGTGTAAACGGCGCCGGTAAATCTACCCTTATCAAGTGTTTGACCGGTGATCTGAAACCCTTGAGTGGAGAAATTACTCAAGGTGAGCACTGCAAGATTGGTTACTTTGCCCAGCACCAGCTCGAGGCATTAGATGTTGAAGCCAGTGCGCTGCTGCATTTGCAGCGCATCAATCCCAAAGCTACCGAGCAGCAAATCCGTAACTTCTTAGGTGGATTTGATTTTCATGGTGATAAGGCCGTCGAGCCTATAGCTCCTTTTTCCGGGGGAGAAAAAGCACGTTTAGCTCTTGCGCTTATTGTTTGGGAAAAACCGAACGTGCTTTTGCTTGATGAGCCGACCAACCATCTGGATTTGGATATGCGTAGTGCCCTAACTATGGCACTTCAAGAATTCACCGGTGCGTTAATAGTCGTATCCCATGATCGCCATTTACTGCGACACAGTGTCGATGAATATATTCTGGCTCATGAAGGTCAATTGAATGAATTCGACGGAACCCTCGAGGACTACCATCGTTGGATAAGTGCCAAAGATACCGGCGCCAAGGGTTCGAAGAAATCTAAGCCAGCGCCAGCCAAAGCTGAAATTAGCGCTGCGGTTAGCGTTAAGACTGGGGCCGAAAAATCCAAAGCAAATGCTGGATTAAGCAAGAAGCAAATCCGTCAGCGGTCTGCAGACGAACGCAAGGAAAAATCCAATAGCAGTAATAGGTTGCGAAGGGTAGAACAAAAAATTGAAGAAGCTAATCGTACTCTAAAAGAAGTAGAAACTCTGCTTGCGGATTCCGGACTCTATGACGCTGAGCGAAAGGATGAACTGACGGAGCTTATTCATCGGCAAGCCACAGCAAAACAGGATCTGGAGTCGTTAGAAGAAAACTGGCTACTCTTAACCGAAGAATCGGAAGCGGCTAGCTAGTCCTGATCACTAGGGCCCAATTCTTGGCATGTTAAATCGGGCATCGCTTCTCTGTTCAAGGTATTTTGATGGACTAAAAAGCACTTTTTTGTTGATGACGAGCCGAAAATTGTCCACCACCCCGAGATCTCTTCCTGCTAAAAGGCTTCGATGCACCACTATCGAGCTAGATTGCGTAAAAACATCTTCCGCGACCTCGACCCTAGCGCCGTGCAGCAAGTTTGCGATGGCATGAGTAATCAACTGGTTAGACATTTCATTTGCATCCGAAATAATTGCCGGTCGATCTAAGCTAGGGTTTAAGGCGCTACAGGCACTGACCAGTAATATCGCAAGTAATCCTAAATAAATTTGCTTAGTCATTGGGTATGTCCAGAGTGCGGTTCTGCAACCAAATTGGTTTTGGTGTTATCGCAGGAGTAGACAGGGGATCTAACTGACCTTCAAGGGAACCTGTCGCAGTTTTGGAGATTACCTGGCAGCTACCAGTTTCTCGATAGGCCAATGCGGTAGCTAACATCGATTCGTTCGGGTCACCCAAGACATTGTCAAAATCGTCTGCCACGCCACAGCCGGGTATGCTGACAGCACCTAGATCGGTCACATTTTCTGGAGCAAAGCCATCGGCGTACTCTCCAAACCCCAGGGCGTTTTCCGTTTGAAACTGAACGCTAAAATAGGACGTGCCGCAGTTATCGGTACTGTAAAACCCGTAAGGTTTACCGCAGGTCGTATCGCCGAACAGTATTACTTCGACACCAATACCCCTGAGGCTATTAATGATGGACTCACTGGCCGAACAGGTATTGGAACTAGCCAAAATGAAAACTCGTGGCAAATCCAGAGTCGGTAGAGCAGTCCCCGAGCTTGCTGAAAACCCTAAGGATGTGTCAAAGAATGGAATAGGGTCGTTAAGCTGACCCGTAACAGGATTGAAGATCGGATTCTTATCATTGAAAACCAATTGCTCGAATACTTGCCCGTTCGTCGCGTTGGAACCTGCGATCATATAGGCGAGTTCACTGGCGATCGCGAGAAAGCCACCGCCGTTGTAGCGTAAATCTAAAAACAAATCGTCGATGGGCTCGGCTTCAAGCTGCGCGACTGCATCAATCAGCAATGACTCGGCTGTGGCTATGTGGTCGTTGAATAGAATGTAACCGACTTTTCCAGTCGCAGTTTCCAAAGCGGCAACATTTTGTACCGGAATGGAAGTGATACTCGCTGAGGTTAAATTAGTCGTGCGATTGGTCGAAGAGCCCAAATCTCGAAAGGTAAAGCTATGCGCTTCTCCAATTGACTCCGGAGTTAGACCAGCGTTGAGGACGTCTAGATCGGCCTGACTGGAAGGTGTCACAGCGCTTACGCCGTCTATAGAGATGATTCTCGCGCCTCGGGACACTCCTGCAGCAGCTGCGGGCGATCCCGGCTCTGTATAGGCAATGGCTATTTCATATGGGGGATCTGAAGATAGAAAGGTAATTTGGAAGCCATACCCAGCACTCACACCAGATTGGGAAAGGGCCTCCCAGTTAGCGGTGTCGTATGTGAAATGAAATTGGTCTCTGGCCGCACCAGAAGCGGTGGTTGCCTCTGTTTTTAACAGGTCAAAATAGTTTTCGGTCGCGTACAGCGCTGGGTTGCGATCGGTTACTTCTGAGTACCAAAGATACGATTCGTCGGTCCAGGATCTGAGCCAGTGGTTTTCAAGTAAGGTTGAGCCCAATAAGTCCGCAAAGGGTGTTCCAGTTTGCGCGCTAACGCCCGAACGAGGGGATTCACATAAAGACTTAAAGGATGTGGATGGCTCAAAAACACCCGGTGTCCACAAAGGTGCAGTGGAACTGCCGCCAGGGTTACTAATTAGGGTATTACCGCCACCGCCACCACAGGCAGTCAGCGCCAGAAATACTGAGCTGAAAACAATTGATCGAAACAGTGAACGGGTTTTGAATTTGTCTCTAAAGTCGGAACTGGCCATTATTGCGATCCTCGCTTTGAGGTTTCTATTAAAATCCGAGATTATTTAGGCCACAAGTGTTTATATTTTTAACCCTTTGTACAAGGCGTTAACAGTATCTGGTGGTTGCCAATTATTAATGCAGAAAAACGACTAATCACCCTGCCACAATTCAATGCTTGGATAAAAAGCCTGCCAAGCGAACCAGAAAACTGCAACAAAGGGCATGGCTTGTTAGAGACCAGAAGATTATCGAATTATCAGAAAACCTGTTTAGAGTTCTGCCCACTGATACAGTGCGGCGGCTTGGCCGCGATAGATTCCTTCTCCATCTATCAGATTCCAAATCATCGCCTCTTCAATTCTAAAGCGCCTGCCCGTTGAAGAAATACGTACTCCGCGATAATCATCAATAAAACCACGCTTCGTTACCCGCGCTAATAGGCGTGACCGCTCGGCCCGATTTTCCGGTTCAGCAGAATGTCGCGAAGGGTGGGTTAACAGGATGGCCCAATTCATTTCAAACAGCTTTTGCGCGGCCAAATTACCGTAATTAAACATGGGGTCTTCGGCGGTATCGTGGGAGGCAACAGCATAGGGTGCTTCAAAAAGCGCCTGATAGGCGGCTTCGCCGGCACCCTCTGGCGAAATTAAATGCTTTCCGGTAATACGGTGGAAACTAGAAAGTAACAGCCTTGCATGGTCAGTTAGATAGGGATTAGCGGAGTCAGTGGCAAAGGTCGGTTGCATACTTGGTTCAACGACCGCCCGAAACATCGATAAAAGTGCCGCTAGAAAAACTTGACTCATCTGACGCCAGCCAGCTTATTGCCGCTGCGACTTCTTCGGGTTGACCACCTCGTTTTAGCGGGATGTTCTGCTTAACTCTTTCCACCCGGTCTGGTTCTCCGCCGGAAGCGTGCATATCGGTATATATGAACCCGGGCCGAACGGCGTTCACGCGGATGCCTTGATCAGCGACTTCGCTGGCAAGACCGATAGTCAAGGTATCTATAGCGCCTTTAGGGGCCGCATAGTCAATGTATTCGGCGGGTGACCCAATACGCGCGGCTCCTGAAGATACATTTACGATAACGCCGCCATACCGTCCATGTGTTGTGGACATGCGCTTAATGGCCTCTTTACAGCAGAGGAAGTATCCGGTGACGTTGGTTGCCAGAACGGCATTAATGCGTGCCGCGTCCATATCTTCGAGCCTCGATTGCTGAAATAGCACGCCGGCGTTGTTTACGAGTACGTCGAGTCGCCCAAACTTTTCATCGATGACTGCGAACAGATTTACGACATCGCTTTCTACAGAAATATCTGCCTGCACTGCAATTGCAGATCCATCAGAAGAAGTGATTTTCGCTACTACATCTTCTGCGGCGGACTTGTTGGAAAGGTAGGTAATGCAGACATCAAAGCCGTCAGAGGCCAAGCGTATAGCGGTTGCTGCGCCGATGCCTCGACTTGATCCTGTAACCACCGCAGTCTTGTTCATAAATCCCTCCGGAGTTGATTGATTTACTGCCCTATCTACTCGCCTAGAGGCTTACATTCCGAGTACTCGCCTCGATGATACACCAACGCTTTTTTATCCTGATCGCATTGGTGGTGAATTACTTCACCCACAAATATCAAATGATCTCCGCCCTCGTATACATGGCGAGAGGCGCATTCTAAATGAGCTGCGCAGTTGGCCAATATTGGTAGTTTACTGTCTGAAAGAGCCCAGTCGACCTCCGCAAATCGGTCTAGGATTGGGCTAGCAAAGGTATTGGATATATCCGTTTGATCCGCCGCCAGGAAATGCACCGCATAGCTCTCAGTGTTTTCAAAAACAGATAACAGGCTGGAAGATTTGGCCAAACTCCAGAGCACAAGCTGTGGATCCAAAGATACCGAATTAAAACTGCTGGCGGTAAAACCCGCCTCGCGGCCATCTTTGTCCAGGGTGGTAATAATAGTAACGCCTGTAGGAAAAATCCCCAAGGTGTTGCGGTAGTCCGCAGAGTGGTTGCTCAAAATATGGGTAGCCCTAAATGTAGACGCCCATTATGGAGATGGGCTGTTGAGAATGAAATAACAATCCGGCTTTTGATCGGCTCAAGGCTGTGATTGAGGTTTTCAGGAGTCCTTGGTTAACTCGGAGAGCGCCGATATAAGCTGAGCGTTAATTTCCGGATTACTAATACTATTGCTTTCCAAGTCAAAGTTTTCAGAAAAGCTCGGAACCGAAAGTTGTGCTCTAAGGTCTGCACCTTGGTGAGGCGCTGCGCTGGTGGCAGCGGTCAAAACAGTTGCGGCTCCGTGAGGGCCCGGAGAGGTACTTAGCATTACCACAGGCTTGTCTTGAAACACTTTCGTATCAAGCCGCGATGTCCAATCGAAAAGGTTTTTGTATGCGGCCGTAAAGGATCCGTTGTGTTCTGCAAATGAAATAAGCAGCGCGTCGGCATCGCCAATTTTTTTCTGGAAATCTTTAG
Organism: uncultured Cellvibrionales bacterium; assembly: GCA_913063225.1. GTDB lineage: Bacteria > Pseudomonadota > Gammaproteobacteria > Pseudomonadales > GM7GCV1 > JABJGI01. The sequence continues at coordinate 1,843 of CAJXYP010000006.1, read as the reverse complement.
CGAGCTGATGTTGTCCTATCTGTTCTTCCCTATCGATACTGAAAATAGGCATTTCATAATCATTAATATCCAAAGTTTCAACCTCTACGCCTTCAACCAGGCTTGCCGCGTAGTTAACCAATTTCTTGTTAATGGATTTACTGCTATTGCTAGCGGCGAAGGCTAATAGTTTCATTTTTTGTCCAGAGTGTATGCGGGATTGGAGTGAGAGATTGTCTCTTTGTCTTGCAGAGAAGGGAAGTACGGGTTGGAAATGAATATGCAGGTTTCTGGGTTTTCCTTTGTTGTTTTCATTGCGGAAAATTCATCTGTGTCCTAGACTCGCCACTCCTGTGTGAGGTGCCTGAATAGGACATTACCTAATGTCTTTGGTCAGGTTAAACGGGAACTGTGGTGAACCTGCGTTGGTATATAGGTAGACGCAAACTAATCCATGGCTGCCCCCGCAACGGTGATGCTTTGTTGTTTTTTTAACGAGGCTAAGCCCGATACCGGCCCTGTACAGCGTAGAGATCTTGTCTTTAGTTTTTAACTAATGGGAAGTCTCACCAAGACGAAGCGGAGGGCTTTGTCGTGGGCTGTCATCTCTTTTTGATTTCCCCGAATACCCTTCTCTCGGTCGCGACATTAATTTTACGCAATTGAGGAATTAACCTGTGAAAACTATTTTAAAAGTACTACCCGTTCAAGCACTAACCATAGCCGCGTTAGCGGCGAACTGCGCCTTTGCACAACAAGAAACTACCTACGACAAAGTTAGTGTCTACGATGAGATTGTAGTCACTTCGAGTCGTATCGAAATGCCCTTACGCCAAGTAGCGACAGCCATGTCCGTTATTGGTCGAGACGAGCTCGACCTAAAGGGCTATAGCTCTTTAGCAGATGTACTTCGTGGCGAAGCTAGTGTCGGTGTCAGCAACGCTGGCGGTCCGGGGCAGCAAACTACGCTTCGGATTCGTGGTGAAGAAGGCTATCGAACCATGTTGTTGATCGACGGCGTCAATGTCGCAGACGCATCTGCCACGCAAAAAGGACCCCTGTTCCAGAATATCGCCTCAAGTTACGACATTGAGCGTGTTGAAATTTTGCGCGGAACTCAGGGCTTTATGTATGGAGCTGATGCCGGCGGTATCGTCAATATCATTACCCAAAGTGGTAGTGAAGGTATTAGCGGTCGTCTGAATGTGGAGGCGGGATCGCTTGGGGCCCAGAATTTTGGAGGTTCTTTTCATGCAGGGTCTGATCGAGCGGATCTGAGTGTGTCACTGTCACGCTTTGATGTTGAGGGTATCAATATTCAGCAAGCTGATACTTTATTGGCGGATAAAGATGGTTCGACTAACGAGACTCTGCATCTTAAAGCGGGGTTTGAAATCAGGGATAACCTTAGCGCGACTTTGGTATATCGCAATATCGATCTCGAGTATGACTATGACGGTTGCTTTGATAGTTTGACTTTTAGCACGGCTTACGCTTGCACCGGCTCCAACGCTCAGCAGAACCTGCGATTGGCCTTGGATTACGCGCGGGGCGATTTCACCCATGCGCTGTCTTATTCAACAGCCACTATCGATCGCGACACCTATACCTTGGATATCTTGAGTTTTGCCTCTCAAAGTGACTCAACTCAATTGGAGTATCTGGGTAGTTACGCGATTAATTCGGGTAGCAAGTTGGTCTACGGTGCAGATTACGAAGAAGACGAGATGAGTAATAACTTTGGTGCCGAGGGGGAGCGGGATCAGCTGGGGCTTTTTGCTGAATACCAAACTGAGCTTGCGGATAGTCTGTTTGCTGTCTCTTATACACATCTGACGCTGCCGACGAATAGAGAGGTGTAGAT
>CAJXYP010000005.1 GCA_913063225.1 uncultured Cellvibrionales bacterium | reverse complement strand
GGATGGGACTCATCTCCTGTGAGTTTGGCTAGGCTCTATGCTGAACTTTGGCCCCAGATAAAAGACCTTGATTGGTGCTTGGCCTCGCCATCAAACTTCTCCAGCCGACATCACGCAGATTTATGGGATCACGATAAGCCCTATAGTTATCTCGGTGTTTATCCTGCATCAGCACTTGGATATTGTATTGGCGCATGTACGGGAGCCGCATTGGCCGCGAGAGAACGCAAGCGCATTGTTATAAATATCCAAGGAGATGGTGATCTTAATTACGCGCCAGGCGCACTCTGGACAGCGGCACATCATCGTTTACCAATGCTTACAATTATGCACAACAATCGAGCTTGGCACATGGAGCTGATGTATCTGACGTACATGGCGGGCGTGCGCGGCCGCGGCACAGATAGAGCTCATATCGGCACGACCTTTAGAGACCCTTATATCGACTATGCGAAGTTGGCGGCAGGCTATGGAGTTGCAAGTGAAGGCCCCATTTCTGACCCCAACGAACTTGCTGCAGCTTATCAACGTGGTATCGAATCGGTTCTGAATGGCGAGCCATATTTGATTGATGTATTAACTCAACCGAGGTAGTTCAGAGTGAGTAAACTTATAAATAAAGTACTAGCCGTTTCAATACTTGCGGGTTTGACACATACCTCCGGAGTGCTAGCGCAAATACCCTTTGGAACCATATCTGGCGACGCCGATAATGGCAAACAACACTACTATGAACAGGGGTGTTATGGGTGTCACGGGTACACTGGCATTGGCAAACGAAATTTAGCCAATGACGTAAGCGTTTTAATGTCTAGCGAGCAACTATTTCTAACCTATTTGCGTGCTCGAGGTGATCTAAATCCTAGTTTGCCAACTCAAAATATGCCGAGCTATTCACAACAAGTAATATCAGATGAAAATGCTTTGGATATCTACGCATATATTCGTTCCTTTAAAGATACCCCGCCGGAAATAGTTGATATTCCGGCTTTAAATACTATTCTCGAAGATGCAAAAGATCGTGCCGAATAATGGTTAGATATATTTTAGTCGTTTGTGAAGTACATAAAAACTGCTAGGGAGATAGGTTTGAATACACCTAAAAAGTACGGCTCGGCAGCTGATATTTATAGCCAAATCGATGAAGCACCATTTAATCTAGCGCAGATAGTTATTATTGCGACTTGTGTGCTTCTAAATATATTAGATGGGTTCGATATAACGACAATTGCTGTCAGCAAAACAGCAATTGCTGCTGATATTGGATTAACTGCGAGTCAGTTAGGGTTACTTGACGGAATTGCCTTGGGGGGGATGTGCTTAGGTGCAATGTTTCTTGGGTCATTGGCAGACCTTGTTGGCAGAAGAAAAGTTATATTGACCTCAATTTCGAGCATTGCCGCGCTTATGTTATTAACGGCGTTTGTTGATAACTTTATTCAGTTCTTTATCGTAAGGTTCCTTACCGGTTTGGGCGTTGGTGCCATGCTGGCGAGTATTCCCGCAATCGCATCCGAGTACTCTCCGGAAAAATACAAAGCTATGGCGGTTACCATCGCTATTGTGGGATATCCCGCTGGGGCAATGTTGGGCGGTGCTTTCGGGCCTAGCTTAATCGACGCTTGGGGATGGCAAGGAGTCTTCTTTTTTGGCGGATTTATGACCCTCATTATTGCCGGGGTGAGCTATTTCTTACTGCCAGAATCACTGCAGTTTTTGGTCACTAAACAACCCGAAAATGCACTTAATAAGGCTAACGCGATTCTGCGGCGCATTGATAAAGATCAGGTTGAGTCCCTTCCACCGGCAGAGGTTGGCCGGGCAAGTGGTGCTTTGGGTACCATTTTGGGAATCTTTGATAATTTTGCCGGGCTCGTTAAAAAGGAAATGCTAGGAAAAACAATTCAATTGTGGGCTACGTTCTTTTTTGGCCTGTTCACATTATATTTTATGATGAGTTGGATTCCCTATATGTTTGAAAACTCCGGGTATACGCGTGACCAAGGTGGCCAGGCATTCTCGCTGTTTAATATTGGCGCCATTATTGGAGTAATTTTACTGGGGAGCCTCGCTACGCGCTTGCCCTTAAGTGCCAGCTGTGGCGCATTTCTAAGCTGTTCCGCACTTTTGATGTTGGTTTTCTCCAATACCGATTTGTCTTTTGTCGGCTCACTAACGCTGATACTGGTAATTGGTATCTTTATGCAGGGTGGGTTTACTGGATTGTATGCCTGCGCGGCAAAGATGTATCCAAGCAGTATTCGCGCAACTGGAGTTGGTTGGGCTATCGGAGTTGGGCGAATTGGTGCAGTTATTGGGCCAGCCCTTGCAGGGTTTTTGATCGAAGGCGGTATGGATATGAAAACTAACTTTATGTTGTTTGCTATCCCGATGTTTTTGAGTGGAATATTGGCCTATAGCCTTAAAATAAAATAGAACTTTCTGGCAAACCTCCGTGGCTCTAGTTTGGGCGATTCGTCAATTGGAATAGGGGCTGTCAGAAAGACCAATTCTTGAATTCGCATAAAAATTATATTGGGATGCTACGGAGCGTTTTACCGCGTTCAGCACCTGAAAATCGTAATCAAAATCTATTGAAGACTGTAAACAACGCGGAGACTCAAATACCATTATGCCTATTAATCCGAACAACAACCCTGAAATACTCGCTACAAAGGGTGTGCATCTATTCCACTATTCTTATTCGAATTGTTCGATGCGAGTTAGGTTACAGCTAGAAGAAAAGCAGATACCGTGGGTAGATCGCTATGTAGATTTGCGAGCTCAGAAAAACTTAACAAAAGAGTATTTTGAGATTCATCCACAAGGACTGGTTCCGGCGATAATTCACGATGGAAAGATTGTTTATGAATCTGCCGACATTCTTCGTTATTTAGAGGAAAGCTTTCCAGAAATTTCGCTTGTGCCTTCTGATCCTGATACAAGAGCTGAAATGGAATACTGGTTGGACTGGACCAGCATAAACCACCTGCCAGTAATTAAAACTTGGGCTTATGGTCGAAACAATAAGCCTACTAAGACGCCTGAGTCGATGGCGATATACGAAACGCTTCAGAAAGATCCGGAACTATTGGCTTTTCATCGTCAGACATTGAGCGAGGGGGCAATCCCACAAGAAAGTATTGATAAGGCAGAAAAAATATTATTCGCTGTTTTCAATGAGCTTGATACAAAGCTCAAATCGACCGATTTTTTGCTGGGTGATCAAGTTACCCTAGCTGATATCGCCTGGGTGCCCCAGTATGCACTGCTTCAACGTAATGATTTCCCTTTCGAGAAATTCCCGAACTTTATGGACTATGTAAATCGATGGAAACAACGATCTAGTTATAAGGAAGCCATTGCAAAGTGGGTACCAGCGGCGGCTTAAGCAGTCGTCAACCGCTGAAAACTCTAGTAGGAGAGGGTGCGTTGATACTTGCCAACTAGCGCATTGTCAATGGCGATGTAGGTTCATCCCAGTGCTTTGGAGTTACCAGGAGAACTATAATGCCCGCTATCACGGCTTGGACAATCAAAATAGCGAAAGCTACGTCATAGCTGCCGGTGTAGTCTCGTATAAATCCAGTTAGAGCGGTACTGATACTGCCGCCAAGCATGGTTGATACGCTCAAATAGCATACGATCTGGGGAATTGAGCGATAGTCAAAAATATGTTTTGCTAGACAAATTGAGGCTATCAACACCCCGCCATGTGCAGCGCCGCGGATAAACGCAAACAGTGTCATAGTTACAAAATCTGAGACTAGCATGCCTAGCGCTATTCCTAATGCCAGTAACCACCAACACGCAGCTATCCCGCGAGTTGAGAAACGATCAAAAAGCCAGCCGAATCCCAATTTACCAAAAATCCCGGCAGTCATTGCTATAGTCAGTGCCGCTGCTGCCCCCGCTACTCCGAGGCTAGTGTCCTTTTCAATAAAGAGCGCTGTATGTTCCTTAATTGAATGATCTGCTCCGCCAAGGAGGAAACAAGCCAGCATAATGAACCAAAATAGCTTCGATTGAATTATGCCGTTAACTGGTGATATTAATGTTCCTGTTGCGTTTCCAGGGGCAGCCCCAAGGGCTTTATCTGCATCTCCTGAGCGGCTGGGAAAATCACGAATCCCAATAGAAAATGCGGGGATAACCAATAAGAAAATTATTAATCCGAGTACTGATACGGTTGTTTTCCACCCGAAACTCTCAAGTAAGATCAGGCCAATAAAAGGCATGATAACTCCAGCGAAGCTGCCTGCTACAAAGGCAATACCAACAGCTAATCCTAAATTTTCATGAAACCATCTACTTAACAATATTTTGCAGCCGATCAATATGATGATGACCGATGTGCCCAACATGAATCCAAGCATATAAAATGCCCATAGGGAGCTAATAAGGGGCATGCTCATCAAAGCAATCGATGCCAACGCACTGCCGAATATCATGATGGCTTTCAGGGAATATCGTTCAACCATAAAACTAAGAGCAAGAGAGGTTAGTGCGGCACTCAAAAATTTCCAAGATGAAAAACCGCTGACTTGACCAAAAGACCAGTTCATGTCTTCCATGATGGTCCCATAGAGCAAGGGGATCACCGTTCCAGGTGCGGCCATGACAAAAAAGATCCCAAGACCGCAGAGGGCCACATTAATCCAAGCGTGGTAGCTATCACGTGCAGTTGGCGGGCTCGGTGTTTTTGTACTAATGGGTGTCAAAATTCTCCAGGCTAGTTAGTTTTCGATCACAAATTTATATTGAGTTAGAGCAAATTTGCAGATCTTCCGCTAGAGTCTTAAGTTAGCTATATTGATTTAATTAATGTAAATTGTGACCTTTTAAAGGGTTAATTGATAGTAAAAAATGGAGCTAAGACAACTAAAGTATTTCATCGCGGTGGCCGAGACTAAGAGTTTGAGTAACGCAGTTAAGCGATTATATATTGCGCAGCCTGCGCTTAGTCAGAGCATAAAAGCATTAGAGGATGAATTAGAAACTAAGTTGTTTGTCCGCAGTCGAAAAGGAATGGCGCTGACGACCGCAGGGCAGGGTTTTCTTAAAAATGCGAAGGTAATACTGCGTGAAGTTGATCGTTCAAAAGAGGGCATCAAAGATGCCGCAGAGAATCCTAGTGGGTTGGTTTCTATTGCCATAGCCCCAAGCGCTAGTGGAGTGCTCTCTGTTCCACTTTTTAGAGAAGTCAAAAACCGGTATCCAAACATAACTCTGAATATTGAAGAGCATACGGCAGTAGATGTTAGTCAGTGTTTTGATACAGGCACATTTGATCTATTGGTATATTTTAGAGCTCAGGGTGTAGAAAACATTGAGGTAGAGCCTATTATTCAAGAAGAACTTTATCTTGCTTGTCAGTATTCACAAAAAAATCCGTTGCCATCAGAAATTGATTTTTCAGATCTTAGTTTGTACCCACTGATGTTCCCGCAGGTCTCAACAAATGTGGACAAAAATGTTGCCGAAATTGCCTATACGAATGAAGTAGATGTGCGTGTACAAAAAAATACGGTTGCTATTAGGATATTGATCAAACTAGTTAAAGAGGGGTTGGCCAATTCGGTAGTGCCTTGGACCACGATTTATGATTCAGTTAACACCAAAGAAATTATGGCTGCCAAGATTGTTAACCCGCCAGTTACCCGCACGCTAAACCTTATTAGCCCGACAAACAGGCATCAAACACATGCTACTCGGGTAGTAATGGAGCTTGTTCGTGAAACGGCTACTCGACTAAATGAAGAAGGAGAGTGGCGCGGTAAACTTTTGCTTGAAAGCTGAAGAAATTCTTCGGTCCGCACCAAAAGTCCATCTTATAAATATCACGCGCCAGGCAACGCAAGGTTATCGGCAGGAATACAATTTGCCTCTTTGACATCAGACCTGAGGATGCGATCACGAAACTTAGTATGTTTCCATTCGCCAATCCAGGTTTCTGGGTCTGTCATGGTAAATTCCATTGCCAGCGTATTGCCATCGTTAATTACAGTATATCTCTCAATAATCTTAAGCTGTTCGCTAGATCTGACTCCAGCCTGAATTGTACGCTTTTCGCCAGTGAAGCCAGTGGTCTCTATGATCAGCGTTTTACCTTCCCAGCGTCCCAGTGATTCGCCACCCCAATTACGGTCTAAATCGCTATCAGGCACTGGGTCACGGCCGTCGAGATAGACCACGCGGTACTCATTGCTTAGCCTAGAAAGCATGAAGATTGCAGTTGGATATTGCATCATCGACAAAGCACCGTAGCGAGTCATTATGCGTGGCATGCCGGTTGGGTAGCATTCTCTTGCAGGGTCATCAAATCGTTCCCCACTCTCGGCCGTTGCTTGGTATAGCGCATAATATTCTTTTGCATCCGGTGTCAGCTCTGGCATAGGTTTAAACTCGTATGAACCGTAGTTTGCGCGGAACCCATCTTCACCGCGGTACTGCCAGACGCCAGTTAGATCAAATGGCGCTGTCGGGCGCTGTCGGGCTAAATTTTCGGGGTCAAGAGCTCCGGCTGTAATTCCTGTTGATGAGTTGTCGCCTGCCGTGAGACCTTCCGATATTATCGGCAACTGAGCTGGACGAGTTTTTTCTTCACGCATCTGTAATGTTTCACCTGCCGGAGGTGCTACATATGCAATAAGCCCAGGCGCTGCTTGGCGAGCAGGTTCTTGCTGTTCTAATCCCCCGGTTCCTGAACCGTCCATCGAGTAGGATGCTCCATTGGCACCGATCAGTCCTTGCAGTAGACCTCCTGGATTGCCTGATTTAAGTGGGTGCATTTTTACTGAAATTTTGTCACCCACTTCAACAGAGTCTCGGTTGAAACCATTGGCTCTTAAAGTGGCTATATTTTGACCTTCGATCTTCCATAATTCGGTGTCACCATTGTCGATGTCCACGTCCATATTGATAATTAGATGAGGGTTGCGGTAAATAAACTGAGTGACAGTTCCCGTTCTTTGGGTTGATGCATTGTGATCAAATGCACTCGCTGCGTGGTGAGCAACAGTTCCGCTAGCGCAGACAAATAGAATTAACGTAGAGATTAAGTATTTTTCGAATCTAAATTTCAATTGGAACCTCGTGGCAGTTTTTACGGCAGTTGGAGCGGTAAACGCTAATGCTATTTCTTAAGAGACTAACTGATTTACTTTGGTCCAAAAAATACTATTTACTTATAGTGGCCTTTAATATTATCGATGGCTCTCAGTATTATTGTAGATCGAGTTGAACCCACCGGTTGATCGCAATTGCGTATTAGCCATGTTTTTTTTCGCTTCTTGGTATGGGCATGAATAACATGGCCGCTGACCATCTTTCCATTAAGAATTAATAGAAGCGCTTATGGCTATCAAAATTATTGAATCTACATATTACAAATTTGTATTTTACAGCTCGGGGGCACTAGATAGAATTGTCTGGATTCTGAGGGTGCGTTGAATGCATTTAGACGATATTCCAGCAGCACTTATCAAAATTTACGCAGATTGATTGAAGATAGGTCAATTGTGAGTTTTAGAACAAATGTGGCCAGTGAGCTATTCCCGTATCCCCAAGCTGCTTGAACTTGCTGTGCCACATTAGTTTTAATCTTATACCTGCAGTAGTAGCTCCGTAAAATTCCTGATCCAGCCTTTTTACTATCAAAAGCGCCGTAAATTGGGTTATCTCCTACTTCTAAGAAGTGAGTCCTCCCATACATAAATATTTTATTTCCAAGTAGTCGTCCAGTCCATACTTGGAGCCCTCTCTGCCCATTCCAGACTCTTTGACTCCGCCAAAGGGGGCCATCTCGTTTGAAATTGCACCTTCATTGATACCTACCATTCCAAACTCCAGGGCTTCTGAAACCCTCCAGATGAGACCAATATCACGGCTGTACAAGTAGGCAGCTAATCCGACACGCGTATTGTTGGCGATTTCAATAGCTTCTTGTTCTGTTTCAAACTCAATAATGGGAGCTACCGGGCCAAATATTTCTTCGGTGGATAGCCGCATCTGGGACGTAACATTAGTTAAAACCGTGGGCGGATAGAAGCAAGGCCCCACTTCACTCTTGTTTCCGCCGATTGTGGCCGTAGCCCCGTCAGCTATAGCGCTCTCCACCATTTCAGCGACGGATATAGAGGCCTTTGCATTAATTAGTGGTCCAATATCCACATTTGGGTTGGTACCAGCACCCACAGAAAGTGCGGCTACTGCAGCGGTAAGCTTCTCTGCAAATTCAGCATAGATTTCCTTCTGTGCAAGAATACGGTTGGTGCATACGCAGGTTTGGCCAGCGTTACGGTATTTGGACGTCATTGCGCCCTTTACTGCTTCGTCAATATCAGCATCATTAAACACAATAAAGGGTGCATTTCCGCCAAGTTCCATTGAGGTTTTCTTGACTGTGGTCGCACATTGAGCGAGCAAGGTCTTGCCGACCTCGGTCGAGCCGGTAAAGGTAAATTTGGCAACACGCTTATCACCAGTTAGAACCGCTCCAACCTCCCGGGAGCGATTTGTCGCAATGACATTAAAGATGCCTGGAGGCAATCCTGCGCGAGTTCCGAGTTCAGCAAGTGCAAGAGCGGAAAGAGGAGTTTCTCCGGCTGCTTTAACAATAAATGCACATCCAGCTGCTACAGCGGGAGCAACTTTTCTGGCGAGCATGGCGTTTGGGAAGTTCCAGGGCGTAATTGCAGCTACAACGCCCACAGGCTCTTTAACAACAATAATGCGCGAATCTCTAGATGCACCTGGGATAGTGTCGCCGTAAACTCGTTTCGCTTCTTCTCCGTACCATTCCAAGTAGGAAGAGCCGTAGGCAATCTCTCCCTTGGCTTCCGCCAAAGGCTTGCCCTGTTCAGCGGTCAATATAGCCGCCAATTCATCTTGATGCTGCATACACAGTTCAAACCAACGGCGCATGATTTGAGCCCGTTGTTTAGCTGTTTTTGCGCGCCATGCGGGCATAGCCGCATACGCCGCAGCAACCGCTGCTTCAGCATCTTGGGCTGTGGCGTTGTGCAAAGTGCAAACTAAGCTTTCATCAGCTGGATTAGTAATGTTGAAAGTATCCCCGCCTTTGGTTATCCATTCGCCATTAATATAGCTACCGAGTTTAAAGAGGTCTGAGTTTAAAGAGTTGTGTTGCATCGAAAGCTCTATTTGTCGCTTTGGTTGAGGGAGGCTACAAGTTCATCTAGCAGTTCATATAGGAGTTCTAGTTTTCCGTAGCCAAATTCCTCCGTTATGTGTTCGTAACGTTCGGCTGATTTGGGGGCAATTATTTGAAATAAATCTAGACCTTTTGGAGTAAGGAATAGGGCAGATCTGCGTTGGTCGCTAGCTACACTCCTACGCTCTATTAGTTGTCTGGATTCCAGATTTTGAGCTATACGAGACATGCTTGGCATCAGCAGATAACAACGATCAGCAAGCTCGGTTATTTCGAGGCCATTCTGCTGCTCAAGAGTACGAATCGCTCTCCACTGCTGAGGGGAAAGTCCCTGTTCCTTGAGCGAAGGAATGAACTTTTTCATTACGGCTTCCCTTGCACGAAGCAGAGACATAGGTAATGAACGGTCGAATTCTGGTAAGTCTGAACCCGGGTTTAGGGCAGTATCTTCCGGCGGTACAGTATTAGTTTTCGATTGGTTCATCTATGACCCCGTTTGTAAGCGTTCCGACGCCTTCTACAGAAACCTCAACCTTATCACCTGGAGCCAAATATCTAGGCGGGTCGAACCTCGCTCCTGCACCATTTGGGGTACCTGTGGCGATGATGTCGCCGGGCTGAAAATGGAAAAACTTTGAGCAGTAACTAATAATGTATCTGAAATCGAACATCATGCTTGCAGTGGTGTCATCCTGCCTCACCTCACCGTTTACTGTAGTAGTGACGCGCATGTTCTCGAATTGATCAGCCGTAAATTCGTCTGCACTAACCATCCAGGGGCCAATAGACCCGGAATTCACAAAATTCTTGCCCTGGGTAACGTTGAACTTTGCGTGGCGAACCCAGTCGCGCAATGTTCCTTCATTCATAATTGTTAGGCCTGCTATATGTTTATATGCATCTTCTTCCTTGATACGCCTGCCTTCTTTTCCAATAATAATAACTATTTCACCTTCGTAATCTAGTTGATGCGATTCCGGTGGCCGCCATAAAGGTTGGTCGTGGGCGGTAAAAGATTCTGGCGTGCGCATAAATAGACTGGGGAATTTCGGTAGTTCAGAACCATCGTTGTACTCGGCGTTTCGATTTGCGTAGTTCACACCGATACAAGCTATTTTCCCCGGGTTTGATATGGGGGATAAGTAGGTAACTTCAGCGAGCTGATGGGAAGCTTCAGATACCAAAGCAAGGGCTTCCGCCTCCTTTAATCTGTTTTCTCTAATAATGGAATGTAAGTCGCCGCCAAGTTTCGCGCCGAGATCAACAATTCCCTTATCTGTAATGGCACCCCAAGAAGTGGCGTCTCCAATCTTGTATGTTAAATATCGCATTTAGTACTCCAGCTAAAAAAAATCCTAAGACAATGCTAAGTTGCATCAGGCGTCTATTTAACTTAACATGTTAAGTATATTCAGGCAAGGGTCGTATTATATTTGGCGTTATTGCCCTGATCGGGCCTAATTAATTAATCCGAAAATTTGTGAGTGTTTAATATGAGCGAGTTGGACAGTAATCTGGTAAGGGCACGCAAGTATCTGCAAGCCTTTCAAGAGAAAACGACTGGGCACTTTATCAATGGTGAACTGGAAACCCCTGCTGGTGCAGAAACCTATACCAACACGACGCCAACAGATCAAAGCTCTTTAGGTGAGGTTGTTAAAGGTACAGAAGCCGATGTAAACCGAGCTTGCGAGGCTGCTGAGAATGCATTCGCTGATTGGCGTGATATGTCTGGTGCAGAGCGCAAAAAACTTCTTCATCACTTCGCCGACAAAGTTGTAGATCGTGCGGAAGAGATCGCCTTAGTCGAATCAATGGATTGCGGACAACCTATTCGATTTATGAAGCAAGCGGCTGTTCGCGGTGCGGCCAATTTCCGGTATTTTGCGGATAAGGCTCCAGAGGCACAAAATGGTCTTGCCCTACATCAAGAAGAACATACAAATTACACAATGCGTACCCCCATCGGGCCAGTTGGGATTATTACTCCCTGGAACACGCCTTTTATGCTGTCGACCTGGAAAATTGCTCCAGCACTCGCGTCAGGGTGCACTATCGTGCATAAACCTGCCGAATTGACGCCTCTATCCGCCATGCTGTTGGCGGAGATTGCTAGCGATGCCGGGTTGCCTGACGGGGTATGGAATACCGTAAATGGGTTTGGTGAAGTAGCGGGTAAGGCCCTAACAGAACACCCTGCAATTAAAGCCGTTGCGCTCGTTGGCGAAACCGCTACGGGTAGCCATATTATGCGGCAGGGTGCAGATACGCTGAAAAGAATGCATTTCGAATTGGGGGGTAAAAATCCGGTGATCGTTTTTGACGATGCCGATTTTGATAGAGCCTTGGATGCGGTGGTGTTCATGATCTATAGCCTTAACGGTCAACGCTGCACATCGTCCAGCCGTCTTCTTCTCCAGTCGGGTATCAAAGATAAATTCATATCGGCCCTAGAGCAGCGAGTTAAAAACTTGCGTGTCGGACATCCTTTGGATCCATCCACAGAAGTAGGCCCACTGGTTCATACCGGTCACTTCGAAAAGGTCATGAGTTACATGGATATAGCTAAGCAAGATGGAGCCACAACGCTTGTAGGTGGGGATCGTAGACCAGACCTTGGGGCGGGGAACTATCTGCAGCCAACTTTGTTTACCGAGGCTAACAACCAGATGCGTATTGCTAGAGAAGAGATATTTGGTCCGGTTTTGACAGCAATAGAATTTGAGACCGAAGCTGAGGCCGTGCAAATGGCAAATGACACTGAATACGGTCTGTCGGCCTATGTTTGGACTGAGAATAGCGGTCGCAGCATGCGTTTGGCTCGCGCAATAGAAACCGGAATGCTGTGGGTTAATTCAGAAAATAATCGCAACCTACCGTCTCCATTTGGCGGTATCAAAATGTCTGGGGTAGGTCGTGACGGTGGCGACTACAGTTTTGATTTCTATATGGAAACTAAAAATGTGTGCCTAGCTCATGGAACCCATAAAGTCCCTGTGCTCGGGCGCTAGGCCAAAAAGAGCAAAACAACAGGAATTCTAGTCGATGGCACATTTTGTTTTAGAGTATTCGGACAATCTAGGCGAACAAGAATCGTCCATTCAGGAGTTATTTGCCGTGCTTCACAGCGCAGCCGCTAGCACGGGTCTATTCCCGTTCAAGGGCGTGCGCAGTCGGGCTTACTGCTGTACGCAATATCGTATAGCGGATGGCAATCCGGATCATGGCTTTGTGCATTTGGAGGTCAAGCTTGGAGTAGGGCGCACACTCGACGAGCGCAAGGCCGCTGCCGCCCTTTTTTTTGAAGTGCTGACAGAGCACTTTGCAGAACGCTGCCGAACAGGGGGTATGGCCCTTTCATTCGAAATGAAGGAGTTAGAGCCGGTCTTAAAATTCAACAAAAACAATATTCAGGATTACTTGTAGATGCTTACGCAGCAGCAGATAAATGATGCCGCCAATAACCTCTACGCGGCCGAGGTCAATCGCAAGCAGATATCCCCGCTTACACTTACTCACCCTGATATGGACATGGATGATGCCTACGCGGTTCAGTCAGCCTGGGTTGAGCGGAAGTTGCAAACTGGACGAAAGGTGATCGGCTACAAGATAGGCCTGACTTCCAGAGCTATGCAGCGAACCATGAAAATTGATACGCCGGACTACGGAGTATTACTAGATGACATGGTGTTTGCTGATGGCAGTAATATTTGCGCGAGCGATTTCCTGGATCCCCAAATTGAAGTAGAGCTGGCCTTTGTTTTAAAGAAACCGCTCTCGGGGGAAAACGTCACCGTTGAACAGGTTCTAGATGCAACAGATTACGTTGTTCCCGCTTTTGAATTGATCGCTGCTCGCAGCGTAAGAGTGGATCCGAAGACCGGCTACGCCCGTAAAGTATTCGACACCATTTCCGATAATGCAGCCAACGCCGGCATTATTACTGGTGGTCGACAGGTTAAGCCAAGTGAGGTTGACCTGCGCTGGTGTGGAGCAATAGTCGAACTCAATGGGGTAATCGAGCAGACCGGTTTGGCTGCTGCTGTTCTGGGACATCCTGCTGAAGGTATTTGCTGGATTGCGAGGCGCTTCGCACCTCATGGTATTTCTCTAGAGCCTGGGCAAGTGTTGCTGTCCGGTTCATTTACCGCGCCAATCAAAATAAAAGCGGGAGATACGGTAAGAGCAGACTATGGGAATTTGGGTTCCATCTCGGTCGATTTCATCTAATTGGAGGATTAAATCTTCGTATTTAATCCTATATCTTATGACGGAAAATAATCCTATGAAGATCGCAAAAAATACATTCAAGCAAGCGCTAAACCAGGATAAACCACTCTTCGGTTTGTTTATGGGGATACCTAATACAACTGTCGCAGAGCTTTGCGCAGGTGCCGGGTTTGATTGGGTGTTAATTGATTCCGAGCACGGGCCATTCGATTTGCAATCGATTATGGCGCACCTTCAGGCTGTTGCCCCTTATCCGGTCTCCCCCATTGTTAGACCGGTAGAGGGGCAAACGGCTTTGATAAAGCAGCTGCTGGATATCGGCGCTCAGACACTATTGATCCCGATGGTGGAA
Organism: uncultured Cellvibrionales bacterium; assembly: GCA_913063225.1. Classification (GTDB taxonomy): domain Bacteria; phylum Pseudomonadota; class Gammaproteobacteria; order Pseudomonadales; family GM7GCV1; genus JABJGI01. The sequence goes on along the minus strand of CAJXYP010000005.1, from coordinate 109,981 downwards.
ACGGCAGAGCAAGCCGAGCAGTTGGTTCGCGCGTGCAAGTATCCGCCAGCGGGTATTCGTGGTCTCGGTACATCAATGGCCCGGGCTGCGCAGTGGAATCGAATTCCGGATTATTTGCAAAAAGCCAATGACGAAGTCTGTCTTATCGTTCAGATTGAAACCCTGTCGGCGCTAGAGAATATTGATGCGATCGCCGCTGTTGATGGAGTTGACGCTGTCTTTATCGGCCCATCCGACCTATCTGCGTCCATGGGACATATTGGTGAACCGGGTCATGCAAAGGTTGTTGAAGCTGTATGCAAAGGCTTCAACAGTATTTTGTCTGCCGGAAAGCAGCCTGGAGTGCTAGCAGTAACAAAAGAGCTAGTTGATACATATATACAGGCAGGTGCGCGGTTTGTTGGAGTCGGAGCAGATACGGCGCTGATTTCCAACGCTACTAGAAAGCTTGCCGCTGACTATATCGGTTCCGCTGAAAGCAATGACCTTGCTGGCTACTAAAGATGGGAGTTACCAATAGATGAGCCTCTACTATTTACAGAAAGTGTTGTACGACCTCAATCGTAGCGAGGAGGCTCAGGCAAATTTCCGTAAAGATGGTGATGATTTTCTTACCAGCTATACCTTAACCGACGAGGAAATAGGCGCAATTCTGAAACCCGATATCGGTCTGCTTTATGTGCTCGGCGTCAATGGCCAGATTCTTATGCACTATGCGGCATTCCATCAGATTGAATGGGATGACTATCTTAAGTCCATGCGAGAGGGCATTGAGGAGCATGGGCAGGTCCGCGACGGTGTCTACACTATGACCGGTTCAGGCAAAAACTTTACAGCCAGCACAGAAGCAAAATCCAATAAATCTGAGGTGAATCAATGAGTCTTGTATACGCAGGAGTCTGCAGTCACGCGCCAGGCATAACTGGAAGAGCGGAGCGCGCCGATCCGGTTGTGCGCGACGAGTTTTATCGAAACCTGGAAATTATGCGACAAGATATTATCGACTCAGGTGCGGAAGCATTGGTCGTTGTCGCCGCCGAGCATTTCGCCAACTTCTTTATGAATAATATGCCCGCTTTTTGCATTGGTATGGGCGAAGAATATGAAGGGCCAATTGAAGATCCAGAATGGCTCAAAATTGAAAAAACAAAGATACCCGGCGCGTCAGATTTATCCAAACGAATAATTACAGAGGTTATGCAGACAGTCGACACGGCCTTTGCTGAAGAATGGAAGTTTGATCACGGAATTATAGTGCCCCTACATTTTCTAACGCCTAATTATGATTTGCCGATTATCCCGGTAAATATAAATTGTCAGGGACCGCCCCTTACTCCTTTGCACCGCGCGTGGGATTTTGGAGAGGCGCTGCGACGTGCCTGTGATTCGGTTCCGGAGAAAATAGCTATTGTCGGTACTGGTGGAATCTCTCATTGGCCGGCCACTCCAGACTCAGGAAAAATCGATGAGGCTTGGGATCTAGATTTTCTAGAACGATTTAAGAACAACGATAAAGAAGCCATGCTCAGCTATACCGACGCCGAAACTTACGATGACGCAGGCCAAGGTGGTTTTGAAATCAGAACCTTTATCGCCATAGCTGCAGCTGCTAGAGGAGCCAAGGCCAATGTGCACTTCTACGCACCGATCCCCATATTTGCAGTTGGTTGCACCTGTGCCAAATTCGAACTGTAAATAATCTAACTCGAACTATTTTTGGGATAAAAAATGAAACTGGCTACGGTCCGAAAAAACGAAAAAACGAAGCTTGTTGCACAATTGGGAGAGGGCTATTTACTGCCGATACCTGCAGGTATCTTTTCTGACAGCCCGTCCGTTAGCCTGAAAACGGTTATCCAAGGCGGTGATGCTTCTCTAAAGAAGTTGGCAGATTTCGTAAAATCTAATGCTGATATACATAAAGATGATCTGATTCCAGAATCTGAAGTCACTTGGTTGCCGCCATTGGTCGATCCGGGGAAGATCTGCGGCGTCGCCATGAATAACTCTGCCAGTAATGCACGCAAGATCAGTGCCCCGGATCATCCAGCCTTTTTCCTGAAACCCGCTTCTTGCTTGATAGGGCATGGACAGGAAATTTCACTGCGCAGCTACTACGGCAGCGCGCATCCAGAGCCAGAGTTGGCCGTTGTCATCGGCAAAACCGTTCGTGACCTTGAGCCGGAGCAAGTGTCGTCTATGGTGTTTGGTTACAGCATATTCAACGACATCACCGGTAATGGTATGCGCGCGGAAGATCTGTTTCGCTACTACGCCCTGTACCCGAAAAAAGACAATCCCGACGAAGTTGAAAAGGTCGAGCAGCACCTATCTTATGCAGCAAGATATAAGGGTACCGACTGTTTTGGGGTGTTGGGCCCCTGGGTAGTCACGTCAGATGAAATATCTAACCCGGACGAACTCTCGGTTACTTGCACCGTGGCTGACGAGCGAGTGGCAGACGACAATACTAAGTACTATAACTACAAGGTTGCGGAGATCATCAGCTTTATCAGTAATTTTCATACGCTTTATCCTGGTGACATCGTTTCGATGGGCACTGCGTTTAAGCCGGGGTCGACAAGAAAGTCTATTCATCATGCCAATTTTCAGACCGTCGGCGGCCCTGTTCGTATCGAAATTGAAGGTCTGGGCATACAACAAAATCCGGTGGTGGTTGAGCAAAGAGATTTGGGTCGATGGCGACTGAATTAGAAAGACTTGATCGAATAGAAAATCTGCGTCAGTTAGAAATGCTGAATGCGGAGTTCTGTTATTTTCTCGACCACAATATGGTTGATCGCTTGCTCGATTTGTTCAGCGAAGACGCCTTTTACTCACATGGTCCGCGTGTTTCTCTGGGCAAGCAGCAGATTCTTGATGTGTTTGAGAACCGCAGTGCAGATGGTGATCGAACCGCTAGGCATGTGCAGTCTGGGTTGCGAATTGAGCTAACTGGTGAAAAAACGGCGAAAGGAGAAAGCATATGTATGACTTTTGCGGCGGATGGACCTGCACCGATTCGATCAACTGAGGTGTATTTAGTCGCCGACTTTTCCGATGAATATTCTCTAGAAGAAGATGGAAATTGGCGAATATCCAGACGCGAAATTAGACGAGTATTTGTTCATCCAAGCAATGCTGGGCCTGTGTCTTATTCAGCTGGCTATGAGCGAAGCTGATGAAATTCGACTTTATGAAATGAGAGAAAATACATGTCTTCTGCCTTAGTTTGTGCGTCCCATAGCCCGCTACTGTATTGCTTTGATAAAGCTCCCGAAGATTGGGAGGCGATTCAGCAAGGTTTTAAAGATGCACGGTCTTTTGTCGAAAAGTTTGATCCGGAGCTGGTATTTGTTTTTGGTTCGGATCACTTCAACGGTTTTTTTCTAAACCTGATGCCCTCGTTTTGTGTAGGGTTTTCTGCTGAAGCGACAGCCGATATCGGCGGCTTTTCCGGGCCACTGGACGTACCTACAGATATCGCACTGGCAGCTGTCGAGCATCTTCAGTCTGACGGCATTGACCCTGCAGTGTCCTATCAAATGACGGTAGATCATGCGTTTTCGCAAACGATAGAGCTAATGACGGGTAGTTTGAGCGCCGTGCCGACCGTGCCAATTTTTATTAACTGCATTACCAAGCCATTTGTGCCCTTTGAGCGCACGCGTTTGCTTGGTGAATCTTTGGGTAGGTATGCAAAAGGCTTGAACAAGCGTGTGCTTTTTTTGGCGTCAGGGGGAATGTCTCATCATCCGCGCAGATACTATCCGGTATTTGGAGAAGGGGATGAGTCAGTCTCAGCTTGGCAACTTTCTGGTGGGCGATTGAAGCAGTCGATGTCGTCACAAGAATGGTTAGATCGTCTGGAGTCCATGCACGAAGAAGGTGCCAAGATGATTACCCGCGGTGAACGCACAGCTGCTGATATGCGGCTGAACAAAGAAAGTGATGACAGGTTTTTAGACGTACTCTTGGGCGGGCGAATCAAAGAATTCGATAGTTGGAACCAGGATGAACTGGTGGAGCAGGGTGGTATAGGTTCTATGGAGCTTCAGGCCTGGATTGCCGCTGCAGCAGCACACAAAGAGTTTGGAGGAAGTAACCCAAGCTTGGACCTGTATTCCGTTGCGCCCGAGATTGGTATTGCTTGCGGGATTGTTCATTCGTAGCTATCCACGAGTAGCCGAAGACCCAATGCGGCAATTCCCGGTATTAGACAACGTGGGTTCCTCGTCATTACCTTGTCTCAATAGCAACGTTCTGCGCCATAGAATCAGACCTCCGCAGATGAGTTCGGTAGCGCCTGCAGTGTGCAATGGGCTAATAACTGCCATTAGAGCGACCACCAATAGTCTTTCGTTTGGTCCACTCCTATTGGTAAATTTAAAGTTCGTTTTTGACTACCTCGCCTGCCCTCATAACAAAAATTACAGCTTGCAGTGTGCTGATATCTTCAAGTGGGTCGCCAGCGACCGCAATGATGTCGGCGAATTTGCCAACCTCGATTGAGCCAAGTTGACTGCCGACGCCCATCATTTCGGCTGCAGTAAGCGTAGCGGAACGAATTGCCTCGCTCTGGCTCATGCCAAGCTCAACATACTTAGCGATCTCTAATGCATTGTCGCCATGGGGCATAATTCCGGCGTCACTACCCATAGTGATATGCACGCCTTCATTTATTGCGCGGGTCAGCATGGGGTGAATTTGTGCAACACGAATGCGCCGCTGCTCATGGGAGGCGGCAGGAATGTCTGACCGGCTCAAAAAGTAGTCTTGCAAGTAGGCCGTAGGTACTAAGTAAGTCCCAGATTCCAAAAATAACTCAATAGACTCGTCTGTGATCCAGCTGCCATGCTCTATTGAATCTACCCCTGCACGCAAGGCCGCGTTGATGCCCTGCGTACCATGGGCATGGGCGGCGACACGAAGCCCGAGTGCATGGCCGGTTTCCACCACTGCGAGCATTTCGTCATCAAACATTTCCGGCGCCGATTCGCGTCTTCCATTAGGGTCGGCACCACCGCCAGTAGCGTGCATTTTAATGGTGGTGGCACCCAATTTATATTGGCTGCGAACGGCCCTGCGGCAATCGTCAGCACCATCGCAAATACTGTCCGAAAGCATCAAGCTTGCAACGTCTTCTCGTAAACCTCGAACATCACCATGCCCAGCGGTAGCAGAAATAGACTGGCCCGCAGTATATATACGAGGGCTTGCCAGCGTACCGCGCTCTGAAGCTTGGCTAAGCGCGATAATCGGCTCTGCCCGAAAAGAACCAAGATCTCTGACCGTGGTAAAGCCCGCCATAAGTGTCTTTTGAGCGTTCTCAGCGGCCATTAACGCGATATCAGAATCTGATAGCTTGGAAAATTCGCTCGAAAAACTACTGAGTGTGAGGTGGACATGCATGTCCATTAAACCAGGCAATACGTGGGCATCTCGTAAGTCGATAACCGAAGCCTGATCATTTGGGTAATTGTCGACCGGTAAATAGCCGGACTCGACGGCGACCATTTCAGCGCCTTCAATCACGATTGTCTGTCGTTGAGATACCTGCTGGTCTGCGCTAGTCATCAGCGTGCCGGCCCAAATAAGCCTAATTTCTGCTGCCAAGGCGCTAGCTGGTAGCAAACAAACTCAATACGGATATCACCACAAAAGTGTTTGTTGGTCGTTTAAGCGAAGTGAAACAACTCCTAAATATAATTTTACCGATAGTGACTGCAGCACTCAGGTCGCGGAACGTATTAAGCATGGTAGCCTCCGATAAAAGTCAATTTCTTCATGGGGTTATAACCGATTTACAATTTCCGATGCGCGGAGATTGACTATTTCATAATTGGTTTGCAAATCACACTGAGGGCGCGGCGAGCTTTTGTTGAAGCTGGGCCATGTTATGAACGGAGAGTTTTCGATATGCGCGCTGTCGCAGCGCAATCGCAGTGTTCACCGATATATCCATCCTTTCGGCGGCGCTCTTGTTACTGTCTCCGGCCAAGTTATACGACAGAACTTCCAGCTCTCGCTTGCTCAGCTTTTCAGTCAGGGCTTTAAGGCGCGCTTGGTTGGCTCTTTTATCAGTAAAGCCGCAGTGCATCAGCCGAAAGTGGTTGGCGCATAGCGTGCAAAGAAATGGCGCGAGCTTGCGAATATTTAGTTCTTCGTGCGGGGCTATTTCGCCGAAGTGTTCAAGACGAATCAGTTTGACCGATATCCAAGTATCGTTGTACATCGGCTGGCCCAAATTTATGCGATCACGAATATTGAAACGGCGATAGAGATCTAGATGTTTTGGCGAATTGGCAAGTTGCTTTTGGTCGGTGTGTAGATACCAAGTATTTTGATCGATCTTTATGCCGTTCTTTTTGATATCGCGGGCGGGATCGTCCCTATAGAGGCCAAGCTCCTGATATTTACTAGTAATGCCTTGGTAGTCTACGGAGCTGAGCGCAAAGCGACAAATCACTTCAAGGCCAGTATCTGCGCGTTGTGCATCGATGCTCAAGAAATCGAATCTGATTACATCGGTAATGTATCGATGCAACTGGAGCGCAAAACCTTCGGTGCCGATGGTGTTCATCAAGCGAGTTACCGTTTCCGTATTAATGTTCACGTCAGCATGCTCCTCGGGAAGAGTGGTGCAGTGGACCTATTGTAATATAGATGTATTACAAAAATTCGCAATTTAATCCTTTCAGCCGCTTTGTTTGGCCTCGAATGTTGACCCTGCTTTTCTGCGGTGCTTATATCCCGCTAAACTTAACATGTTAAGTTATATGGATGTCACAAATCCATTGAAATAATCCGTAGTGAAAAATATCCCTAGGGGGAATTATGCAAAAACGAATTTTAGCGGCTTTGATTACCGCAACTCTCATGGCTAGCGGTGCTCCGCAATTAGCTTTTTCACAGCAGGTACTTGAAGAGATTATTGTTACTTCACAGCGCCGCGCAGAAGATTTGCAGTCGGTACCAATTGCCGTAACCGCATTTACGCCAGCTGATTTAGATCGTTTGGGTGTGACTGATCCCCAGGCAATGGCCGACTTTGTACCTAACGTTAGTATTGGTGACGGGACCGGTCGAGCAAATGTTGGAGCTCAGTTTTCGATTCGCGGAATCAACGAAGCGCGAATTTCGCCTGTACTGGATCCCGCTGTTGGTATCTATATTGACGATGTTTATTATGGTCGCCCAATCACCAACTTCTTGCGCCTGCTCGACGTGCAGTCAGTTGAAGTATTGCGAGGCCCTCAGGGCACACTGTTTGGTAAAAACTCGACGGGTGGTGCGATACGTTATGAGACCGTAAAACCGGATCTCGATGCCGGAACAGCCGGTTACCTGAAACTTGGCCTTGGTCAATACGAACGTGTTGACGTACGTGGAGCAGTAAATCTCTCTTTGTCAGACACCGTTGCAGCTCGATTTTCTATGGCCCATATGGAACGTGATGGTTATCTGGAGCGTTTGTCTGATGGCGTAGAGCTCGGTGCAGACGAGACCGACTTTATTTCAGCCAAATTTCGTTTCCAGCTTTCGGACGATATGACCGTTGATCTAGGTTTCGATCACACAGAAGCAACATCAAATGGTGGTGCAAGTAAACTAATTGACTACTTCGGATATAACGGTGGCTACGACGATCCTGCGGTTGCCGGCGTGCAGGGAGACACTACCGCTCCCATTTTTACGGGTGGAATATCTAATCAGGCGGCATACCAGACCCTATTCCCTGTTGGTACCCCCGAGAACTATGCTCCGGTCCTTCCAGCTAGCCTTTATGAGGTGGCAGGTACAGGCCCAATCGGCTCAACATCGGCGGAGAGCACAGGAATTACCTTAGATATTAACTACAACCTGAGCGATAACGTGTCACTGCGTTCTATCACTGGGCACCGCACGGTAGATACTACCGAGAACCGTGAATCTGATGAGAGCGGCTTTTCACAGTCCTTTTTCGACGGTGTTACAGTCGATGAGATCAGTTTTTGGTCGCAAGAATTTCAGCTAAATGGTTCAGCGCGTGACGGTTTTGTTAACTACATTGCTGGTGTGTACTATTCTGTGGAAGAGCCGGGTCAGTCTGAAAAATCAAAGAAAGATTATCGCGCTGTTGAGTCGTTCGGCATGGTGGAGTCGTTGCGCCAAGCGCAACAAGAAACTAACAGTACAGGAGTGTACTTTCAGGCTGATTGGTCACTGACTGACACACTTACTCTGACAACAGGAGCGAGATATACCGAGGATGAGAAATCCTATACAGTTTTTAACAACGAGGTCTTTGACAACGATCTTTACAACCGATTGCTGGAACTTTGGGGGCCCACTGGCTCAATAACTCCCGACCGCGACTTCGATTTTCGCGGCGGGCCCAACGTTATTACGATTGAAAGCGCGGCAGACTTCGCTACAAATGGAGCTTGTTCGCAGGCGAATCCATGCGCTACCACTCCAGTGTCTGGTGGTGACACTTTTTCTTCTACAACTCCACGGATTGCACTTGAGTGGCAAGCTACTGAAGACGCAATGTTCTATCTCGCTTCATCTAGCGGCTTCAAAGCTGGTGGTACCAATGATTCGATTGCCGATATCGACACGCCTTTTCAACCGGAAGAGGTTGCCAGCAACGAACTGGGTGCTCGTTTGACATTGTTGGATGGTCGTCTACGCACCAATATCACGTACTTCGATATGGACTATACCGACAAGCAGCTAACGGTAACCACTTCGCCTATTTGTGCGCGTCGTTGTACTACCAATGTGGGTGATGCCTCCATTTCTGGACTCGAAATTGAAGCGATTGCTCTGCTGACTGATAACCTCAGGCTGAACTTGGGTTACGGTAGCTTGGACGCCGAATGGTCTGACATTCAGAATGTTTCTGCTGGTGTTGAATCAGACTCAGCTTTCAGTCGCGCACCTGATAGTTCCCTGACATTGGGACTGCAGCATACTTTTGGTATGGATAGCGGTGGCTCGCTGATCTCTTCGGTGAATTATGCCACTAAGAGCGAGCAACAGAGCAGTGGTCAGGATTCTACTACTTTGACTATTCCAGAATATGAGATTGTCACGGCTCGACTTGCTTACGTATCACCCGACGGCAATTGGGAAGCGTCTCTATTCTGCACCAATTGTTTTGATGAAGAGTACATCACCGGTGGTGCCGCATGGGCAGGTTCTACTGATGGCAGTGGTTTCGACTACAAGCCATCTAGCCATCCGGCCTATAACGGTACAGCCGTGCTTAATCCAGCGGGCAACGCTCCTCCAGGAATCACACTGGTGAACATTGGTGCACCACGTATGCTGGGCTTGGATTTCACTTACAACTTCTAAGTTAATTGCAGTCTCAAAAAAACCGCCTTAATGGCGGTTTTTTTGAGTATTACCTGCAGGGTACCTAGTCATTGTATGCAAAAAACTAGGTTGTACTAAATAGCACTTTTCATTTCTAAAACGTCGAGGAACACATGTTAGATATATTAGATAAAACAAAAAATAACGATAGGATTATGCTTGTAGGCCGCATTTTACTTGCCTTGGTATACTTTTTTGGGGCATTAAATTGGCTTGTTACTATGAACCCCCCAATAGGGTTTATCGCTTCAAAAGGCTTGCCGGCCACTGCACTTTTAGGCTGGGTCGCCTTAATTGTAAAACTGGCCGGTTCGGCTATGCTAATTGTCGGATTTAAAACCCGCATAGGTGCCGCGATGCTAGTTGTTTTCACCATAATCACTGCGACTATATTTCATACTCCAGAAGCGCTCTGGCCAATAGATGGCACGTTTTTGAAAGAACTATGCATGATTGGCGGTTTGTTACTTCTTATGACTACTGGCCCAGGCAAGTATAGTTTGGACGGTGAAGACTGATGATTCTTAGATCTATAGGTAGCGCCCGCATTAGGTGAGCCAAATAGAGATACCCTGGATCAAAAAAAAGAACCCGCCATATTGGCGGGTTTTTGCTTTTTACTACAAGGGTAGTAAAAAGCCTGCTAGGTAGAAGGTCTCAGTCGTAAAGTGCCTAGACTTACAGCTCCCGCTGCGAGTTTTTCATACATTGAAATACCGTGCGGATACACCGGCAGAGGCTGATACAGCTGTTGAAATAATTGAGTCACATACGGCCTTTTCTGTAGATGACCGCATCGGACTGCTCGGTCTGGGTGAGCATGTTTACGGGCCAATGCATGATACTTCCAGCACTGTGGATTCATACTCCGATGAGATTATGGACGCGTATATGAAGCTCGCGACAGTGGCAGCTAAGGCCGGCTGGAACATTCAGGAGCACACGCAGGCTAATCAGACGATTAGCGATCTGATTGACCGTTTTGAAGTGCTAAATGAGACTGTGCCGATAACTGATCTCAGGTGGTCGCTCGCGCATGCTCTCACAATATCTGAAGAAAGCATCGAACGCGCCAAGGACTTGGGTATGACGATCGCTATTCATGGGCAGGCAATACATCAGGCTCGTCCTATCGTGCCTCGAGGTCTTGCGACCGATCCACCGATCCCACCCTTAAAAACGATTGAAGATAGCGGTATTGTCTGGGGTCTTGGCACAGATACAGGCGTGGTCTCGCATTATCAACCCTTCGTTACGATGATGTGGGCAGCGACTGGTTTGGGTATCGACGGCACACAAATCCTTCCACAGCCAGCGGGGCGAGAAGCCGCCTTGGTTGCCCATACACGCTCTAACGCTTACATGTTGTTCAAAGAAGACGATCTCGGCACCCTTGAAGCCGGTAAGCTTGCCGATCTAGTTGTGCTTGATAGTGACTACCTGACCGTGCCAGCGCATGAAATTAAAGATATCCAAGCGGTAATTACGATGGTTGGGGGAGAAATTGTATACGGCGCTCTCTAGATCCACAGAAGTCGGTAATTTGCGTCTTAAGGAGCGCGAAAGATCCCTATTAACACTCGGCTAAAAGATCGCTACTCAAAAGGGCAATAAATCGCGCCTGTAATTTGGTAGCTTTCCAGTTGATCCGAGTAGTGATACCAATTTCGCGATCTGTACCTGCAAGCTTTCTTGGGCTAATCGCGAGTAAGCCGTGGTCAACATCGATCTCCACCTGTTTTTTCGAAAGCAAGGCAGCGCGATCGCTTTCTAGTAAAAGGCCCCGTGTGGCCATTAGTGAGCTGCATTCAATAACGTGCTCCGGTGGTTTTAGGCCGTGATCTTTGAAAAATTTTACGAAAGCAGCTCGGGCCGGGGCGTTTTCATTAGGTGCTACCCACTCCAATTCCTGAAGCTCTAATACTGATGTAGAGGTGTCTGTAGCGATTGCATGCCCTGGTCTTACGACTATATGAAGTGAATCGCTAAATAATGGGATCTGCTGGATATCAGAACTAGGAACCGGGTTTCTGAGCGCTCCTATAATAAGATCCAGATGTCCGTGTCGCAGTGCGTCAAGTTGTTCTTCATAAGCCCCGTCAATGATGCTCACATGAGCTGAGGGGAATTCCTCCAGCAGCATCGTGATTGTTTGGGGTACGATGCGAGTTCGAGCTAGGGGCAGAGACCCCACTCTCAAAGAACCTGACGCATTACCAACAAATTCAGTAATCTCATCTAATCCTTGGGCAAGCTCAGAAAAATATAGGCTGACGTACCTGGCAGCCTGTCGGGCTTGCCAACTTGGCTCGACTCCAGAGGGAGACCGTTGAAAAAAGGGTCGACCGCAATGGCTCTCCATTTCTTTTACGGCACGATGAACTGTAGGTTGAGATAGATTGAGTTTATTCGCAGCTAAGCTGTAATTCCCACACTGAACGACGGTTACAAACGCCCTTAGCTGAGTGGTAGTAATGGTTCGATATAGACGCCGTTGGATTTTTTCCTTTCTTGTAAAAACTGAATCCAATAGTGTCAGCCACTGAATTGCGCGCTCGGCCCGATTTAGGAATACCTTGCCAATTTCTGTTGTATATAGACCCTTTGATGTTCGTGTAAAAATAGTCGCGCCTAATTCTCTTTCAAGCTTAGACAGGGCTTGCGTTATTGCGGGTTGCGATAAAAACATCGGTTCTGTTGCTGCGCTGATACTGCCTCTTTTCTGGACTTCCAGAGCAGCGAGAAGATGTTTTAAATTTAGTAAGGGATTCATAGTGCTTGAATTCTACTACTATTTTTTCATTATAGAAAAAACTAATATAAGAAGGCGGTATTTGGACATCCATTTTTGTGTCGAATTAGCCATAATCCCACTCGATCTGAGAATTGACCGGAAATAGTTATGTCTGTCTGTGTAACCGATATTAAACGTGTTTCAGAACAAACGCTGAAGTTGTATCAGGGCTCTGAGGTGGCGACGGTTCACGAAGCTCAGGGTCGTAAGGGTCTATTGGCCTCTTATATGCGGCCTATATATCCTGCGGCTAAAATAGCGGGCACCGCAATTACCTGTGAAGTGGCACCCGGTGATAACTGGATGCTACATGTCGCTGTTGAACAGTGCCGCCCAGGGGATGTTCTTGTTGTTGCTCCTACCAGCCCTTGTGAAGACGGGTATTTTGGAGATCTATTGGCAACCTCATTGAAATCTAGGAGAGTGCGCGGACTCATTATCGACGCCGGTGTGCGTGATATCGCAACGCTTAAAGAAATGGGCTTTCCGGTATGGTCCAAAGCAATTTTTGCACAGGGTACGGTCAAAGAAACCCTCGGTAACGTCAATGTACCGGTTGTTTGCGCTGGTGCGTTAATTCACCCCGGCGATCTTATTGTCGCTGATGATGATGGTGTCGTGGTGGTTGCTCGCGGAGATGCGGATGACGTCCATGAAAAGGTACAACAACGAATAGCCAACGAAACAGAAAAGCGCGCCCGCTTTGAGGCTGGCGAGCTAGGCTTAGATATTTACAATATGCGAGAACGATTGGCTGAGAAAGGCTTGCGTTACGTGAAAAGCTTAGAGGATGTATAAGTCTTGCAACTAGCCATTCCTAGCATGTTGATGCGCGGTGGAACCTCCAAAGGGCTCTACTTTAATGCTTCAGATTTGCCGAATGATATAGAAGCGCGAGATCGCATTCTTCTTGCCGCCATGGGTTCTCCTGATGCGCGACAGATTGATGGAATGGGTGGAGCGCACCCGCTAACCAGTAAAGTGGCTATTGTTAGTCCGTCTTCTGCGGATGATGTGGATATTGACTACCTTTTCCTCCAAGTAATGGTGGATAAAGGCGTTGTTAGTGATGCGCAAAATTGCGGAAATATATTGGCGGGAGTAGGGCCGTACGCAATCGAATCAGGAATGATTCCACCAGCTGGTGCCATAACAGATGTTCGAATCCGTATGCTCAATACTGGCGCTAAAGCTATCGCTAGAGTGGAGGCCCCTAAGGGGCAGGTGGAATACGAAGGTAATGCGCGTATAGATGGGGTTCCAGGCACTGCTTCTCCAGTCTCTATAGATTTTCTAGATATCGCTGGTTCCAGTTGCGGTGCGCTATTGCCAACAGGCCAAGCCAAAAGCTTAATACAGAACACCGAGGTCACTTGCATCGATAACGGTATGCCGGTGGTGCTTCTTAGGGCCAGTGATTTTGGCCTGACCGGAAGTGAATCTCCGGAAACGCTCGAAGCCAATTCTGAGCTTAAACAGCGCATTGAGGCTATTCGCTTAGAGGCGGGAAGTTTAATGAACCTTGGTGACGTAACTGACAAAACAGTCCCCAAAATGAGCTTGATTTCCCCCGCTCTAAATGGAGGCACAGTTAATACGCGCACCTTTATCCCTCATCGGGTTCATGAGGCAATTGGAGTATTGGGGTCGGTTAGTGTTGCGACTGCCTGCATGTTGCCCGGTACGGTGGCAGAACAGATAGTCCGTGAATTTACGGATGATGCAATTAGCCAGCTAAGCATTGAACATCCCACGGGTTCATTCATTGTGGAAATGGAAATTGCGCACGACGAGCAGGGAGGCGTTTCCGTTCTCAGAGCGGCTCTGCTCCGAACTGCACGCTTGCTAATGCGAGGTGAAGTGTATGTACCCTCTAGCCTGGTGGAGGGCTTGAAATGAAGACTGTTTTTTTTAGTATGAAAGATCCAAAACAAAGAATTTCTCAAACTGGGCATTAAACAATGATTATCGATTGTCACGGGCACTACACCACCGCACCAGAACCGCACCAGCTTTTTCGTGAGGCGCAGATTAAGGCCTTTGAAAGCGGTCAGGCGCTACCCGAAGTGCCGAGTATTAGTGACGACCAGATTCGAGAAAGTATTGAAAAAAATCAACTGCGCCTGCTGAAAGAGCGCAATGCCGATATGACCATATTTTCTCCACGGGCATCGGCGATGGCACACCATATTGGTGATCGGTCAGTGTCGGAGCAGTGGACAAGCGCCTGCAATGACCTAATTAAACGCGTTGTGGACCTCTATCCCGCCTATTTTGCTGGGGTGTGCCAGTTGCCCCAATCTGAAGGGGTATCCATCGAACACTCAGTGAGCGAATTGGAACGATGCGTCAACGATTTGGGCTTTATTGGCTGTAATCTGAATCCGGACCCATCGGGTGGATACTGGACTTCGGCACCTCTGACAGACAGGAGTTGGTATCCATTCTATGAAAAAATGGTCGAATTAGATGTGCCGGCTATGGTTCATGTTTCCGGATCCTGTAACCCTAACTTTCACGCAACTGGTGCTCATTATATGAATGCTGATACCACAGCATTTATGCAGTTTCTTGAGGGTGACTTATTCAAAGACTTTCCGAATCTGCGCTTTATTATTCCTCATGGAGGCGGCGCGGTTCCCTACCATTGGGGGCGATATCGGGGCTTGGCGGATATGTTAAAGCAGCCACCCCTTGGCGAACACCTTATGAAGAACGTCTTTTTTGATACCTGCGTATACCATCAGCCAGGAATTGATCTGCTATTTCGCGTTATTGATATAGATAATATTTTGTTTGGATCAGAGATGGTCGGCGCTGTCAGAGGTATTGATCCTGAAACCGGGGAATACTTTGACGATACAAAACTATATGTGGATACGCTCAACCTTTCCGATCTAGACCGAAATAAGGTTTACGAAGGAAATGCTAGACGGGTATATCCTCGATTGGATAGTTTGCTGAAGGAGAAAGGCCTGTGACGAATTTTAAGGCCGATACCGATTGGTTGAACTGGCACAAAGCGCCAAGCAAACCTAGCTACGTACCACCTAAAGGTGCAGTGGACGCTCATTGCCATGTGTTTGGGCCGGGCGATCAGTTTCCGTTTGCGCCAGAACGCAAATACACACCCTGCGATGCATCAAAAAAACAGCTTTGGCAACTGCGGGATTTTCTCAGGTTTTCGCGCAATGTCATTGTGCAGGCTACCTGCCATGGTGCAGATAATAGTGCCTTGGTAGATGCTCTTGAAAGCTCTAGGGGAATGGCTAGAGGCGTAGCCACAGTGAAGGCCAGCGTTACGGATGAGGAGCTGCAAGAACTACACGACGCTGGTGTGCGTGGGGTTCGTTTCAACTTCGTTAAACGACTTGTGGATTCACTTCCCTTTGATGATCTCAGGCAAATAGCAACCCGCATAAAAGCATTAGGTTGGCACATTGTTATTTATTTTGAATCTGAAGATTTACCCGAGCTATATGATTTTTTCACATCCTTACCGACCACCCTTGTTGTAGATCATATGGGCCGGCCAGATGTCAGTAAATCAGTTGATGGCCCAGAGTTTGCGCTCTTTATAAAGCTGCTGAGTGAAAATCCCAATATATGGTCAAAGGTAAGTTGCCCGGAAAGGTTATCCTTAGATGGGCCAAGCGGGTATCAAGACGTTATTCCCTTTGCTCGTAAAATCGTTGAAAGCTTTCCAGATCGAGTGCTTTGGGGTACAGATTGGCCTCATCCGAACATGAAAAGTCATATGCCAAACGATGGACACTTGGTGGATATCATTCCGCAGATAGCAGTAACTGAATCGTTACAGCATCAATTATTGATAGATAATCCCATGCGTCTTTATTGGGGAGTTTGAGCTAAATGAATACAACTAAGGTAGTGAGAATATGGCGTTAGAAAAACTATATATGGATATTCCAGGCACAACCGTGTTTGACGCCGATATGGCGCGACTGGGCTTTCACTTGAATCAGTTCTGTATGTCGCTTATGAAGGCGGAAAACAGACAGAGTTTTCTTGCAAATGAACGAGCCTACCTCGACGAGTGGCCCATGTCGGAAGCACAAAAAGAGGCTGTATTAGCACGTGACTACAACCTCATGATAAAGCTCGGCGGTAATATTTACTTTCTAGCTAAAATATTCTCGAGTGATGGTCTCAGCTTTCAGTTTGCTGCATCCACCATGACCGGGGCATCGGCAGAAGAATATAAGCAAATGATGATAAATGGTGGCCGTTCGCCCAAAGGCAATCTCTACAAGACTGATGTGACTGAGGACAGTAACAATGGCTAAGTTATCTGCGAGTGTATTCACCTCCCACGTTCCAGCTATTGGTGCGGCTATTGATAACGGAAAAACTGGAGACGACTACTGGAAACCTCTATTTGCAGGATACGAGTTTGCCAAACGGTGGGTGGCTGAACAAAAGCCCGATGTTGTAATTCTGGTCTATAACGATCACGCCTCGGCATTTGATTCAAATCTTGTTCCCACCTTTGCACTGGGAACCGGAGCTGAATTCCAGCCGGCAGACGAAGGATGGGGGCCGCGTCCTGTTCCGAGTGTCAAAGGGCATCCTGAGCTGGCTTCTCATATAGCCCAATCAGTAATCCAGGATGAGTTTGATCTGACCATTTTTAATACGCTGGACGTGGATCACGGCCTTACCGTGCCCTTATCGCTTATGTTCGGCCAGCCCATAGAATGGCCCTGTAAAGTTATCCCTCTAGCAGTAAATGTTGTTCTCTATCCACCACCTTCGGGCAAGCGTTGCTATGCATTGGGCCAGGCTGTGCGCCGTGCAGTGGATTCCTTTGATGAAGATATCAATGTGCAAATATGGGGAACCGGAGGAATGAGCCACCAGCTTCAGGGTCCACGCGCCGGATTGATTAACAAAGAATTTGACAGTGATTTTCTAGACCGGCTGGTAATAGATCCAGTAGGCCTATCTGAGGTGCCACATATTGATTACATGCGTTTGGCTGGCTCTGAAGGTATTGAATTGGTCATGTGGCTGGTCGCTCGTGGTGCAATGGATAAGGAAGTTGCAGAAAAACACCGCTTTTACCACGTGCCTGCCTCTAATACGGCAGTAGGGCACCTTGTTCTCGAAAACAAACAAGACAGTTAGATACGCTAGGAGTATGCAATGAAAATAATGGTTGTCGGACCGGGCGCTTTTGGAATCAAGCATCTAGATGGAATTACTCAAATAGATGGGGCTGAGGTTGTGTCACTTGTTGGCCGTGATGAAGAGAAGGCAAAAAAGGTTGCCGATGAATATGGCATTAGCCATGTATCTGCAGATCTAACTAGCGCATTGGAGTCCACTGAAGCCGAGGCGGTTATTCTATGCACGCCTACCCAAATGCACGCAGCCCAAGCCATTAAATGCATGCGCGCCGGAAAACACGTGCAGGTGGAAATTCCCTTAGCTGATAGTTGGGCAGATGCAGAGGCAGTTTTAAAAACCCAAAAAGAAACTGGCCGAGTTTGTATGGTGGGTCATACACGTCGATTCAATCCGTCCCATCAATGGATCCACAAACAGATTCAGTCAGGTGATATAGCGATTCAGCAGATGGACGTGCAGACCTATTTTTTCCGTCGTAAAAATATCAATGCGAAGGGCGAAGCGCGAAGCTGGACAGATCATTTGCTATGGCACCATGCGGCACATACCGTCGATTTATTTGCTTATCAGGCAGGCTCGCCCATAACAGAGGCCAATGTGATTCAGGGGCCGATTCATCCCGAATTAGGTATCGCTCTGGATATGTCGGTTCAAATGAAGGCCGCCAATGGTGCGATTTGTACTTTGTCCCTTTCCTTTAACAATGATGGCCCCATCGGAACCTTCTTCCGATATATATGCGACAACGGTACTTATATTGCTCGATACGATGATCTATTTAATGGCAAAGAAGAACTAATAGATGTATCGAAGGTAGATGTTTCCATGAACGGAATAGAACTGCAGGATCGTGAATTTATCTCGTCTATCAGAGATGGTCGTGAACCAAATTCAAGCGTTGCCCAAGTACTGCCTTGCTACAGGGTGCTCTACGATCTTGAGCAGCAACTAGAAGGCTAAAGAGTAGGCCAGATATGCAGTTGCGAAAAATTGGGGATTGTTCTGTTCCAGCAATAGGATTGGGATGTATGAACCTTTCCCATGCATACGGAATACCGCCCTCTAGAGAAGAGGCAGAAAAGCTGCTCCAGCACTCTCTCGACCTTGGTATAACGCATTTCGATTCGGCCGCTCTTTATGGTGCGGGTAAAAATGAATCGCTAGTTGGGCCTGTTCTTAAATCAGTGCGCGATAAAATATTTCTGGTTAGCAAAGGCGTGCTTTTTCTTCGGGATGGCAAGCGCGAGCTGGACGGACATCCAGATCAGATTCGCCGCTGCTGCGAGGAATCATTATCTTACGCTTCTAGATTGAGTTCCTTTGTATATGCCCTGCATCTATACTAGGAAGACTACTCCAGATACTAGAACGAGGTTCCCGATGCCGGATTATCAAGTAAGTATTAATGGTGAACCGCGTACTGCAAATGATGTAGATGCTGATACGCCTTTGCTGTGGGTTTTGCGAGATGTGCTGGACATGAAAGGTACTAAGTTCGGTTGTGGCATTGCTCAATGTGGCGCCTGTACCGTTCACCTCGGAGGAACGCCTATCCGCAGCTGTTCTTTCCCGATTTCTGCTGTCACGCAAGAGGTGACCACCGTCGAAGGCTTGTCCGATGGTGGTGAGCTGAGTGCGCTACAAAAAACTTGGGTTGAGCTCGATGTTCCCCAATGTGGTTATTGCCAGGCCGGTCAGTTGATGTCCGCCACTGCGTTACTGAAATCCAATTCGAATCCGACCGATGCTGATATTGATAGCGCAATGCAGGGCAATATTTGTCGATGTAATTCTTATGCCCGAATTCGCGAAGCTATCCATCAGGCAGCGGATATGGAAAAGGAGGAAGGGAATGTCTGATTCAACAGTCAATGCTCACCTTCACAATTGGCCAAAAATGAATCGTCGTCGTTTTATCAAAGTCTCGGGAATTGGCGGCGGCCTTGCCATAGGCGGGATATCCGGTTGCGGACCAACAGAGCCGAGACCTTCAGATATCTCTATGCAATCCTTAGATTCGGATCAACTGCTTGAATTGAATGCTTTTGTACATGTTCTTCCTGATGGACAAGTTCAGGTATATGCCAAAAATCCAGAGATAGGGCAGGGTATTAAAACCTCTTTTCCGATGATCGTTGCTGAGGAAATGGATGCGGACTTCACGCGAATTAAGATAGTTCAATCACCTATAAACCAAGCAGTCTTTGGGGCCCAGTTTGCGGGCGGTTCGCGCTCTACTCCAGATAATTGGGACAGACTGCGTCAGGCGGGTGCCACTGCACGCGCTATGTTGATATCCGCGGCCGCAGATCGCTGGGGTGTAGACCAGAGTCAATGCCGGACGGAAGCGCATCAAGTTATTAATATGCAGACCGGAGCCTCTTTAGATTATGCTGAGCTAACCTTTGATGCCGCCAAATTGCCGCTTCCTGATGCTGAAAGGCTTGAGTTAAAGAGTCGAGATGAATACCGCCTACTGGGGACTCGAGTTTCCGGCGTTGATAACCCGGATATTGTTCAGGGGAAGCCGCTATTTGGGATCGACCAACAATTACCTGGGATGAAGTACGCAGCCTTTGCAAAAGCTCCCCGAATCGGAGGGCGTGCCGTTTCGGCGAATCTCGATGAGATTCTGGATATGCCGGGGATTAGTCAGGCGTTTATTCTTGGTGGGAGTGGCGGTCCAACTCAACTCCGCTCGGGTGTAGCTATTGTTGGCGATAATTCTTGGAGAGTGTTTAAGGCAAAGCGGGCATTGCGGATAGAGTGGGACAACTCGAACGCGTCCACAGATGATTGGCAGCGAATTCAAGCTGATGCTGAGAGTAAGGCAAATCAGTCTGGTACGGTTTTAGCCGAAACCGGGGATGTAGACACTGCTCTTCAAAACAGCTCAAAAACCCTGAAGGCCTGGTACAGCTATAAGTTTGTTGGCCACGCCACGCTAGAGCCACAAAACTGCACTGCCTGGTATCACGAGGGTATATTGGAATTTTGGGCGCCTAGTCAAACTCCGGGCTCAGCAATTCCTCTAGTCGCCGATACCCTAGGACTTCCAGCGGAAAGTATTGTTGTTCATCAAACACGCGTTGGCGGGGGGTTTGGCCGACGCCTGATGAACGATTATGTATGTGAAGCGGGAGCTATTGCCAAGATGGTGGCCGCACCGATAAAGCTTCAGTGGGACCGCGAAGACGATATGCGCGACGATTTCTTCCGTGCTGGCGGATTCAATCAACTGGAAGCGGCTCTCTCGCCAGAGGGCAAAATGCAGACATTCCATAATCACCACATTAGTTTCACCAATGATGGGGATCGGGCGGTTGCAGGTGGCGGCCCCTTTACCGCCGCTGCCGCAAGTTTGGAATTTCCGGTTCATACCCTGGCGAATTACCGTATGAGCCAGACGCTTTTGCCTCTTCAAATACCTTGTGGGTACTGGCGAGCGCCATTTTCAAATACCTTGGCTTTTGTAACCCAAAGCTTCTTCCATGAAGTTTCCGATGCCGCCGGTCGTGACCACCTTGAATTCTTACTGGAACTTATGGGTAATGGTGACTGGCTCGTCGAGGGAAATCCGAGCGCCCTTAATCCACAGCGTGGCACAGCGGTTATCCGTGCGGTTGCCGAAATGGCAGGTTGGGGCAGGGAAATGGAGCCGGGTAGAGCTCTCGGATTGGCGTTTTACTTCTCACACCGCGGTCACTTTGCCGAGGTGGTAGACGTCAGTGTCGACGAAGACAAAGCGGTGCTTATTAACAAAGTTTGGGTCGCTGGCGATATTGGATTGATTGTTAACAAGAGTGGAGCAGAGCATCAATGGATAGGTTCGGTATTGGATGGAATTAGTAGTATGGCCGCGCAGGAAATTGATATCGACGAG
This sequence comes from uncultured Cellvibrionales bacterium, assembly GCA_913063225.1. GTDB lineage: Bacteria > Pseudomonadota > Gammaproteobacteria > Pseudomonadales > GM7GCV1 > JABJGI01. The sequence continues at coordinate 88,787 of CAJXYP010000005.1, read as the reverse complement.
GGGGCAATTCGGCAGACTAACTTCCACCAATATCCATTGTTACGTATTCAGCAGGTGCCGGAGGTAGAAGTTCAGTTTATCGAGAGCGATTTTTCGCCAACCGGATCGGGTGAGCCGGCATTACCGCCGATAGCGCCAGCGGTATGTAACGCTATCTATACGGCTTCAGGGCATCGTATTCGGAACTTACCTATGTCCGTTGAAGGGTTTAGTTTGAAGAGTCAACGGTCAATCTAGTTATACTGGGAACTAGGTTCTCTAAAACAAAATGTAAAAGACCCGGCTTCGGCCGGGTCTTTTACATTTGTTGCTAAGCTGTTTGAATTTAGTTAGCTGGGTGGCGGTGGTGGAAGATCTGCCGGAGGCGTTAAATCGAAGCGCTCAAATCCCGTTTCAGGATCAATCGAGCGATCATCCAATGAACATCGGTCGTGGTCGCGATAAACATAACCGGGATCACGTGAATAGACCGTGGTGAACTCAAGCGGAGCGTTCAGCATTTGCGGCGCAGTTAACACCGTACTTACGATCAATTGATCCTCGGCATTGAGCTGCAAGTGCTCGAGGACATGAACGTTCTCTCCAATTAGAGGAGAATTGGGTCGCGACGATGTGGGAAAGGTAGTATCGGGGTGAAGACCTATGGTTTCGACAACCAAAGTATCGCCTTCCCAGTGGCCTACAGATGTCCCGCCATTGGAGGGTTCAGGGTTTTCGCGCAGTACACGACCATCAATAGGTATACGCCGTAGTAGCCCATCTCCGTTGGTGATGGTGAGCCTTTCTGGCATTAAGAGAAACTCGACGTCATCGGTCCCGCCGCCATTACTACCACCGTTAAAACGGGTAGTAACACAGTACTCAGCGCCTCCGCCAAGATTTGCACCCGGCGCACTGACTGCTTCGAGAATCCTTCTGGCTTCAGGTAGATACACATCCAAATTCGCGGTTGCTGCCCGCACCCCTCCCGTGAAACCTGAAAGCCACCATCCGCCCCAATCTGGCAGGTTTTGAAATGATGCGGCAGTTGAGTCCTCAGCAGCGGGAGCGCTATCGACGCTTTGTCCGCAAGCAACCAGTAGCAGTGCAGCCGCGTAAGCAAATGCAATTTTGGTGATTAAACGACCGAAAATCATTGCGTAGCTCTACTTTCCGCAGCACGGATTTCTTCGAGATACCTAACCGCTGGAAAATCTCCTGGGGTATACCTGCCGTCTGCATGTGTCAATGTTGCCAAGGAACCACCGGGTTCGCCGTTGAACAGAGGAAGATACTCAATTGTGACTTCTTCGCCGACGGTGACGGTACCGTCCCGCGACCACCCGGCTTTTGCCATCATGGTGATGCTTCCGGCTTCAAAGGCATATAGCTGATAACCACTCTCCTGCGAGTCGTCGGCTACATAAGCCCAAAGAAATATATGCGGATTGACCCATTCAAGCTTAGCTATGGTGGCCTCCACCTCAATAACCTTAGAGTTGTCGATCATTGAGTAGGAATGGTGGGCAAGTGCTGCTGGTGCTTGTAGTAATAGGACGCCTAAGAGCCCTATAGTCTTAGTGGTTAGACGAGATTTCCATCTTAGAAGCCGCATTGTAAATTCCCCCGAATTTTACTGAGATTCCCGATATTGCCGGGATTAAAGTCATATACCGCGCCAGACAATATCGATGCTAACCGCGGCAGGTCAAGTAAGTATATAGAAAGGGTAAGTTTAAAGCGGTCTGTTTCACGCTAGAGGCTCTCAATCAGTTCAGACAATCATGTTCAGAGAAGCAGATAGTCAGACCCGTTCAATCGCCATAGCGAGCGCTTCACCGCCACCAATGCACATACTGGCGATACCGCGTTTCTTTCCACTTCGCTCGAGGGCATGCATAAGCGTAACCACCAGTCTGCTAGCCGTTGATCCTAGTGGATGACCTTGAGCGCAGGCGCCACCATTGGGGTTCACCTTGGCTGGATCCAATTTAAGCTCTCTTATGGCGAGCATAGTAACCATGGCAAAGGCTTCGTTGATTTCAAATAGATCGGTGCTGTCTTTATCCCAGCCGGATTTTTCAAATAGCTTCTGAATCGCGCTGATAGGAGCGGTAGTAAATTCTTCCGGGCTATGGGAATGACGGGCATAAGCGACAATTTTCGCTTTGGGTTGCAGGCCTTGTTCACGGGCGTAACTTGCGCTGCTCAGTACCAGAGCGGACGCACCGTCTGATATAGAACTGGAATTTGCAGCGGTGATGGTTCCATCCTTGCTAAAGGCTGGGCGCAACGTGGGTATTTTGTCGACCTTAGCTTTCTGCGGTTGTTCGTCATGTTCGACCAGCGTCTCGTTGCGACGGATTTTTACGGTGACCGGCACGATCTCATCTACCAAGGAATTGTTTTCAATAGCTTGATTGGCTCGGCTTAGTGACTCAATAGCAAAAGCGTCCATAGCCTCACGGGTCAGGCCATTTCTGTCCGCCGTATCCTGAGCAAAGCTGCCCATGGAAGTGCCTGTATATGCGTCTTCCAACCCATCGAGAAACATAGAGTCCAATATTTCTTTATGGCCTGAGCCAATACCGGAGCGTGCATTCTTCAGTAGGTGTGGAGCATTGGTCATGCTTTCCATGCCGCCGGCTACCGCGACCTGCTGATTGCCTAGCTTTATCTGGTCATGAGCAAAAATAATAGCCTGCATCCCTGAGCCGCACACCTTATTTACCGTAACGGCGCCGGCGCTCTGCGAAATACCGGCACCAATAGCGGCCTGTCTGGCAGGAGCCTGTCCCAAGCCTGCTGTCAGTACGCAGCCCATATATACTTCGTCGATGTCTGCGGGGTTAACTCCAGCCTTCTGCACAGCACCTTTTATTGCCAGGGCACCAAGTTCAACCGCGGTTACTGAGTTAAATACACCACAAAAGCTACCCATGGGAGTGCGGGCGCCGTCGAGAATAACAATGCAATCTTCCAAGCTCATGATTTAGCTCCCTTGGCGCTAAAGCGCCATCTCGGGGATATTTCCGGAAACCACCAGTTCTCCCTCGGTTTTACTAATAATCTCATCGACACTGGTGCCGGGCGCTCGTTCAATAAGGTAAAATTTGCCCTCAGAAATTTTCATATAGGCAAGATCTGTAACTACCTTTTTGATGCAGCCAACACCGGTAAGCGGCAGGGTGCATTTGTTCAGTAACTTTGAATTCCCATGTCGATCGGCATGCATCATGGTGACAATAATATTGTCGGCGCCAGCAACTAAGTCCATAGCGCCGCCCATGCCCTTAATAAGCTTTCCGGGAATCATATAGGAGGCAATATTGCCCAGAACATCTAGTTCAAAAGCGCCCAGAACCGTAAGGTCGACATGACCGCCACGAATCATGGCGAATGATTCGGCCGAGGAGAAAATCGAGGCGCCTTTGTTTAGGGTGACGGTCTGCTTGCCTGCATTAATAAGGTCGGCATCAATTTCATCGGCCGCGGGGAAGGGGCCCATGCCAAGAAGGCCATTCTCGGAGTGCAGGGACACTTCCATGTCCTCAGGAACATAGTTAGATACCAAGGTAGGGATGCCAATTCCCAAGTTGACGTAAAAGCCATCTTGGATTTCGCGGGCTACTCGTTGAGCTATTTGCTCTCTACTAAGAGCCATTAGCTTGCCTCCGAGTCTTGCCGAATAGTGCGTTGTTCAATACGTTTTTCGGAGTCACCTTGAATCAGCCGGTTTACATAGATACCCGGAGTATGAATTTGTGCAGGGTCTAACTCGCCGGGCTCAACAATATACTCGGCTTCCATTACTGTGATCTTGCCCGCTGTAGCGGCCATAGGGTTGAAGTTCTGTGCCGTCATTCGGTAAATCGCGTTGCCGTGAAGGTCTGCCTTCCAGGCTTTGACCAAGGCGAAGTCACCCTTAATAGCTTCTTCCAAAATATAGTCTTTATCACCGAACTTGCGTGACTCTTTACCGGTCGCAACGTCCGTCCCATAGCCCGTAGCCGTATAGAAGGCTGGAATACCGGCACCGCCAGAGCGCATCTTTTCAGCCAAAGTACCTTGTGGAGTTAGTTCAACTTCCAGAATGCCATCGAGCAATTGTTTTTCGAATAGTTTGTTTTCACCCACATAGGATGCGATCATTTTTTTGACTTGTTGGCTTTGCAGAAGCAGCCCTAGGCCAAATTCATCCACACCAGCGTTGTTGGACACAATGGTTAGGTCTTTGGTGCCCATCTTTTGGATTTGTGCGATTAGATTTTCGGGAATGCCACAGAGGCCAAAGCCCCCGGCAATAATAGTCATACCATCTTCGAGACCTTGTAAAGCCTCGTCATAGTTACTAACTAGTTTGTTTAAACCTGACATATAAGAATCTGCCCCAAACGGTAGGTGTTCTAATTAACTGAATCATTCGCTTGAGCATCCTGCAAGAAGAGATTACATTTAACAAATATAACTAAATCCATTATTAATAAAATAAATATATGAGTGTAACGCTTAAACAATTACGCGCTTTTACCACCGTAGCCAAAACACTTAGTTTTGCCGAGTCTTCTATTCATCTGTCTATATCACAGCCGGCGTTAAGCATAACGGTCAAAAATCTGGAAGAAATTGTCGGCGGTAAACTATTGTCCCGGACCACAAGATCGGTTGTATTGACGCCTGAGGGCAAGGATTTCTATCCGGTTGCGGTGAGCCTACTTTCCGATTTAGAGGCCGCCATCGAAGATGTGCAGAATTTGTTTCTGCTGCAAAAAGGAAAGCTGGAAATTGCAGTTATGCCTACCTTTGCCAATAGCTTACTTCCGGAGATATTGAGGGGGTTTCATAGCCAACATCCCAATATAGATATAAGGGTTCAAGATGTTGTCGCAGAGACGGTTGTGGAGTTGGTCAGAAAAGGACGAGTGGAGCTGGGAATTAGTTTCGACCCCGGTCCAATTAGCGAATTGGATTTTAAGCCACTGTTTAGAGATGAGTTTGTTGTTGCGTTTCCAAAGGACCACCCTTTTGCCAGCCAAGAGAAAGTGAGTTGGAAGGACCTACAAAAATACGACTACTTAACACTGCAAAGGCCTTCGAGTATTCGATTATTGATAGATCAAACACTAGGAGAGCATGGGATCACGCTTAAGCCTTCTGTCGAGGTTCATCAGCTAGCAACTATCGGTAGGATGGTTGCAGAGGGGCTTGGTGTTAGTGTTGTGCCCTCAGTTAGTCAAAAGCAAATGATGGAAATGGGAGCAAAATGTATGCCCTTAAAGGCTCCACAGATTACTCGGGATGTGGGGGTGCTATCCCGGCGCGGTTACCCGGTTTCATCGGCAGCCGCAGCGCTATTGGATATTATCGAAAATTCGCAACGCTTTCCCTAAAGTGTTACTTCAGCGCAATTGAATCTGTTGTTTAGTGAACTTGAGTAAATTTGTTAGCAACCCCGGGGGTGCTAGCCCTACGATTTAGTTGAAATCAACATATATGGGGTTGCAAGAATGAAGCATATTGACCGACGTGAATTTATGAAAGTAGCCGCAGCAACGGGTGCTGCCATGTCTATGCGGATTGGCTTGCAAGCCCAAACGGAGAAGATGCATCAGCGAACTATGCCCTCCACCGGTCAACAAATAGGCAGCGTTGGTTTTGGCAACGCAACTCCTTTTCATGAACCTAGCGCACAAAACCAAGCTACGACACGTGAATTGATCGGTTTACTGTTAGAACACGGCGGAAACTTTATCGACACCAATGTACCAACGGTTTGGGCTTTTGAAGAAAGCCTGGATGTTGATACGCTCAAGCAGCTTCAAGTGCTAACTAGTGTTACCGAACGTGGCGCGTCTGTTGTTGAGACAGATATGGATCACTTATATGCAGCGCTAGAAAAGAAGCCTTTGGACTTCCTTCAGCTGCGGAATATGTTTTCCCTTTCCGCTATGGATCAGTGGCCAATGCTAAAAGAATGGAAAGCGGCGGGGTACGTCAAGCATATTGGTCTATCCGGGGTACGCGCAGAGCAGCCTGAAACGGTTGCCATGTATGAAAAATACATTAATGACGGTGTCGATTTTATTCAAATCAATTATTCCTTTACTGAATCTGAAGCAGAGAAGCGTCTATTGCCTATGGCGCGTGACAATGGCGTTGGTGTTATTACCAATCGTCCATTCAGAAACGGTAATTACTTCTCGCTCGTTAGTGGTAAGCAATTACCGGATTGGGTAAAAGAGTTTGATTGCGAAAGCTGGGCCCAGTTATCCGTTAAGTGGGCACTTTCTAATCCTGCAGTTACCTGCGTGATTACTGAATCAAGCGATCCCGGTCATGCTATCGATAATCTGAGAAGTGGATTTGGACGATTACCTGACGAAAACCAAAGGCAGGAGGTTTCGAATTTAATCCATACTTTTTTATGATTGATCCTTCAATATACTCTCCTCAAAATACAAAACTGAGAGGAAATTTCTTGAGTAGCAAAAACATAAGGTTGATTTATGGATCAATGCCTTGTGCTGATTTGAAACCATTAATCAGGCCTTCAGTTAACTGCGGTATATACAAATTAACTAGTTCATTTTTTTAGGACCTGAATCGAGAGTAAAGAAAACATGAAACATACTATTTTTCTCTTAGGGGTAGTGCTGTTTATAGCAACTCCGGCTACAGCGCATCATTCCCATGGTAATTACGAAATTGGCACAGAAATCCAAATTCAAGGTGTCGTTACCGAATTCCATCTAGCCAACCCTCATGTCTGGGTATTTCTAGAGGTGGAGAATGATGCAGGCGAACTAGAGGCGTGGGCCTTAGAAAGCGGCGGTGCTGCAGGCTTTAGAAGGTCGGGTTGGGCCGATATCGCACAGGGCGACAATCTTACCGTTACTTGTGCACCAACTCGTGACGGTGACAATGGCTGCTTTATTAACGATATCCAGGTCAATTTCTCGAATGCCACTGAAGCAAGCGCTCCGGGTTGGACCAATATGACCTTTGAAGATCAGCTGTTTAGAGCTAACTTCCCCCATGAACCCAGGATCAGCACCAAGCCGTATGTTTCGGAATACGGTGGTACTTTTCCCTCGACGATTTATGAAGCACAAGAAGGCGACAACTACTATTCAGTAACGGTGGTGGATTTCTCTGACGCTAAAAATGTTTATTTGCAACTGGCCGACCAAATAAATGTTGCTGGAGCGCATAACTTTTGGCTCTATACCCAGATGGGTGCGATTCCATATACAGCACGGCAGTTTCGTCTGCGCGGTGGCGAAGTGACTTACGATGCTTGGCACACTATTGATTTTATTGGTGGCCATCAGATCTTTCTTACCAACCCGGATCAAACCCGCACCTATGCAGGAATCTATCGGCACGCTGACCGGCTCTATATTTTAGAAGCAACGGTCACAGCGGATGCACCGCCCCAGGGGATTTTCCAACAGTCTTTAAATATGTTGGATGAAGAGGGTAACCGTGTGCGCTACGAGCTACAGCCAGATAATTCAAGGGTAAGGATAGATGCCGACTGAGGTCTGTCTTAATCAAGGTATTTTGGGCCGACGGTTTTCGGTGAATTACTAATTAATATAACAAGTTTATTTTATGGAGAATTTTGGAATGTATAAAAAAATTAGTTGGGCCCTAATACCTATTCTGTTTGTATTTGGTAGTGCAGATGCGGCGGATGTCGGCTCTGAGCAGGAATGGCAAATCAAAGCTGAAATCAAGCAGCTAGCAGACAACTATGGTTATTACCGCGATCACTTCATGGCCGATGAGTACCTCACCATTTGGGCCGAGGATGCCATTGCTATTGACGGTGATCGAATGTGGCGGGGTCACGACGAACTGCGCACGCGAATTCCGTCACCAGACTCTGGCCGGTTAAGTATGCATGTAATGGGTACCAGCCATGTCGAGATAATCGATGACAGCCGTGCCTGGGGTACACACTACGCGACTGTTTATGTCGGGGAGGCTGACGCCTCTCGCGAACAAAGCGAGATTATCAAAATGAATGGCGTATATCTGGTGGCTAAGTATATGGATGAATACATATTGACCGCAGATGGTTGGAAAATTTCCAAGCGCGATATCGATCGAACATTTACCAGTGCGGATTAGAACTTAATTGCGCAGAAAATATTTGGGAAGGTCCCTAAGTTCGTTGGGGACCGCATGAAATCTCAAGTATTAACAAATACCCGTTTGTTGCTAACCCTAGCGTCCCTCACTTTTTTCACATCAGTTGGTTGGGCTCAGGAATCCACTATCACGTCTCAGGTCTATGTGGACAATTGGGTTGAGTTTTATGTTGATGGTGAGGTAGTAATGACTGATCCCGTTCCTATTACTACCGAGATGTCTTTTAACACCGAAGTGTTTAGTTTTGACGCAGAGCTGCCTGCCCAATTAGCTTTTCACCTGATGGATTACAAAGAAGATGACAGTGGTTACGAATACATTGTCTCGACCACAAAGCGTATGCAATTGGGTGGTGGTGGGTTCATGGCCGAGTTTTCAAATGCCGCCGGCGAAGTGGTAGCCGCAACAAGCAGTGACTGGACTTGCAAGGTTATTCACCAAGCACCTTTAGACACGAGCTGCGCTAGCGATACCACAACCTGTGCGGCAAATATCTCGCCGATGCCCTCTGGCTGGGCTTCAGCTTCTTTTGACGACTCCGATTGGCCCGCCGCAACAGTTCATTCTGATCAGGATGTTGGTCCTAAGCGAGAGCATGGCAGGTTATCTTGGGATTCAGAGTCCGAATTTATATGGGGAGATGACTTGAAGATCGATAATACAGTCCTGTGCCGTTTTACTTTGTCAGCGAACTAAAGAAGGTAAGCTGAGTAGAGATTTCCGCCTCACTGGTTAGCACGTGTTTTCCGGTTCATATGCTTAAGGTGTAGCGGATACTTGATCTTGTTAGACTTGTGGCACTGAATCTAACTAAGCCTTCCATGCGTTCAATTGAGAGTTCTCTTTATCTTCAACGCCTACTGCGTCTAACGGGTCGATCGGATTGGTTAGACAGCCCAAAACTGGCTGTTGAAGCTATTGAGCACATTGTTGCGAGCCTCGAAGGCTCTGCATCCACAAGCCATGAATCCATAGATTTTACTAACTGGACGGCTGTTGGAGAATTTCTTGCGGATCAAAAACGTCACTTCAGCTTAGCAATTTCTATAGCTGATATCTTTGACTTAGCCGATACCGAATCTCTGGGCCACAAACAGAGCCGCTTTGCCGAACTAAGCTTGGATATCGCCCTGCGAGCCGCTTGGCAGCAAGAGGCTATTAAGAAGCTCTGTCGCGGCCTTCCGGAACCAGGTGAACTAGTGCCTGGTCTGTTTATATTGGGATTGGGTAAGTTGGGCGGCCAGGATCTTAATTATTCTAGTGATATTGATCTGATAGCATTCTTTAATCCGCATCTACTGCCTGTGCACCCGATGCAGGGCACGGGCGATGTGTGTTCTCGGGTTCTAAAATCTGTAACTAAACTTCTATCCGGCAGTGATGGCGGCGAATTGATATGGAGAGTCGATTGGCGGCTTCGTCCTGAATCATCCGCCACTCAAATTTCTATGTCCATTGAAGCGGCGCAGGATTATTACTTTTTTCGGGCTTTACCCTGGCATCGCTTGGCGCTAATGAAAGCCAGAGTGGTAGCTGGTGATATCGATCAGGGAAAGCAGTTCTTGCATGACATTGAGCCTTTTATCTGGCGGCAAAATTTAGATTTTCGAGCAATCGAGGAACTCGCTTATCTAAAAGACCGAATTGATCTGGAGCACCCTAAATTGCTGGTGCAGGGAAAGCGGGATAATAGTATTTCTACTCAGCCAGAAGGATTCAATCTCAAGTTGGGAACCGGTGGCATTCGAGAAATCGAGTTTATCGCCAATGGTTTACAGCTTATCTGGGGCGGAAAACGCTCGGTTCTGCGCACTGGGCATACGCTGTCTGCTTTGGCTGAACTGTCCTCTCAAGGATTAATAGATTCCGAAAAAGTAAGCTTTCTCAAACAGGACTATGTTTGGTTGCGCCGCCTCGAAAACCGGCTGCAAATGCTTGGTAACGAGCAGACGCACAATATCCCGACTAACGAGCAGGCACTGACGAACTTCCAGAGCATATGTGGAATTACCCACTGGCAGGAGTTCTCTGAAGAATTAATCACGCGCCGAACGCGCGTGCATAAAGTCTTTGATGACTTGTTCCGGCCTGAAGATCAGGACTCGAATTCTGAAGTGGTAACGTCATTTGAACTCGAGGCGCTGCCACAAAAAACTCAGGATATTTTACAGGACTGGTCAGAAGGGTTTAGACAGTACGGCGTTAGTGAATCCCAAGCGAGCCGAACAAAGGGCCTGTATCAAAGTTTACTGGACGAGATTTCTTGCAGTTCAGTTCCCGTTGAAATGGCGGTGGACCAAATACATCAATTCTTCCGGCGGTTACCCCCGGGAGGTCAATATATCTCTCTTCTTCAATCGTCGCCCAAGCTGTTGAGTGGTTTGGTGATGCCCCTGATTTATTCGCCGGCGATGCAGACGTTGCTGGCGCAAAGCCCTCACATTATTGATGCCTTGTTACAGCAGGACAGGGCAGGTTGCTCTCCCCTAGATTGGCAATTTGATAGCAGCTGGATACTGCAAAACCCTGATTATGACGTGCGTCTGGAGCGCATGCGCCGTTTAGTGAACGAAGAGTTGTATCAATTTTATCTATGCTTTTTGCAAGGCTATTTGGATCCGTTGCAGTTTCAAAATCGGCTGACTGAATTAGCGCTGTTTTCTCTAGAGACAGGATTACAGGTGGTTAGCGACGAAATTGGTAGAGCAGCGGAGATTAGTATTTTTGGTATGGGCAAACTGGGCATGTCGCGTATGTCGCCCATGTCCGATTTGGATATTACCTATGTGTATTCAGATCAGGAGCCGATGGATCAGGCCACACGCTTTGTGAATAGGCTGCAAACGGCGCTTTCAACAAAGATGAAAGAGGGCATCGTCTACGAGATGGATACCCGGCTGCGTCCTTCCGGTCGTTCTGGGGCGCCTACGGTTAGCTTAACTAGCTTTGACTACTATCAGAACGAACGCGCCAAAACCTGGGAGCATATCGCACTCGTATCTGGGCGCCATGTATTGGGAGATGCCAAAACCGGAGCAGCGGTAGATCAGGTGCGACGAAATATTCTAAGTCGCCCACGCGATCCGCAACAGTTCTCTATGGACGCTATAAAGATGCTCGAGCGTATTCGCGAGCAGCGCATTACCGCGGTTTCAGAAGAACAAATCAATACCAAATTGCGCCCTGGCGGATTGATGGAAACCGAATACCTTATTGCTTGCCTGTGTATAAAGTTGGCTCAGCAATATCCGCAGCTATTGGATTTGTCCTATCCTGATATGGTGGACAGAATTGCAGAGCTATCGGGAATGGCTGAATTAGCGGAACACCTTCAATTCTGGCGTGTTTTGCAGATATGGGAGAGGTTACTTGGACTGGGAAAGAGGCTACTGACCGATATCCCTGAGAGCTTCTCTGATCTGATATGCAAGCAATTAGGGGTTTCCAGTATTATGGAGATTGCGACCAAATCAAAGGCTATATCTGAAGCAATACTGAAATCCATTGAATCAGAATTACCGACGGCGGCTATAAGTGCTGCCGAAATAGAATTATGGAAAGAAGAGCCGATAGTTTGGCTCTCATAACTAGGTGCATTAATTGATCGATCACGACGATATTCCAAGTAACCTATCGAATGGCACAACCTTTGAAGCGATTTTACAGCGTCGGACGACTTCTAGCAGGCGCTCATTTGTAAAAACCGCTTTGGCAACTGGCGTAGCTGCTGCATCAGGTATTTCAGGGTGCAGCACAAACGCTTTTAGCGCACCAAACTCACTGGGCTTTGTGGAGTTACATCATGGCTTGGATGAAGATCTGCATGTTTCTCCTGGTTACCAGGCGCAAACCTTGCTGCGTTGGGGCGATCCTTTATTCCCATCTGCACCTGAATTTGACCCGGAAAACCAAACAGAGGCGAGTCAGCTTCAACAATTCGGCTACAACAATGATTATGTGGCTTTTGTATCTTTACCCCTTGGCTCTAATAATTCGGATTCGGGACTATTGGTAGTTAATCATGAGTATTGCCGGTCCAGGCTTATGTATCCCGGTGCGCCCGGAACCACAGGAATGAATGAGGAACAGGTGAAGGTAAATAAGGCCTGTGTTGGATTGTCGGTGGTTGAGGTTAAGAAAGCTGGGAAAGACTGGCAGGTAGATATTGAATCGCCTCACAACCGAAGAATTACCCCCGATACAAAAATGGAAATTACCGGTCCCGCGGCGGGTAGTGCAAGGTTAATGACCTTGGATTCAACAGATGGGATAGATACTTGGGGCACGTATGGGAACTGTGCCGGGGGCCAAACCCCTTGGGGGACCGTATTAACTGCTGAGGAGAATGTTCAAGACTTTTTCTCTGGAGATCTATCCGAAGCCGATGTTCAGCAGAGAGAAAGCTACGAACGTTTCGGTATGCGCGAGATGAATAGAGGCGCGGCCTGGCCCCGGTTTTATGATCGCTGGGATATGAGTAAGAATCCAAATGAGCCGTTGCACACTGGATGGGTAGTGGAAATCGACCCCTTTGATCCCCAATCCGTTCCAAAAAAACGCACAGCCATTGGGCGCTTTAAGCACGAAGGTTGCAGTGTAACCATTAACGCAGACGGCTATGTGGTGGCCTACTCTGGTGACGATCAGGTATTTGAATATCTCTACCGGTTTGTCAGCAAAAACAAATTTGAAGAAGGTAATCGCCAAGCCAATATGGATTTGTTGGAGGAGGGAACCCTTTATGTGGCTGAGTTTGACGAGCAAGGGGTTAACTGGAATTCACTGGTTTACGGAGAAGGGGTTCTCACTGAAGTGAATGGCTTTCACAACCAGGCAGATGTCTGCTTAGACACTCGCAAAGCTGCAGACCTTGTTGGTGCAACGCCCATGGATAGACCAGAAGATTTTGATATTAATCCGGTGACCGGCAGTGTTTTTGTAATGCTTACCAAAAACCCGGACCGCGAGAATGGCCAGCAGGATATGGTCAATCCGCGTGCAGAAAATCGAGGTGGACAAATACTCGAATTGATTCCACCCAATGGAGATCATCGTGCTGATCGGTTTAGTTGGGATATATTTTTAGTGGGTGGTTCTCACGAAACTCCAGGTTCCAGTTACCACCCGGATACTACAGAGAATGGCTGGCTAGCCTGTCCGGATAATTGTGCTTTCGACAATGCCGGCAACATCTGGATTGCCACTGACGGAGCTCCGGAGTTTGGAATAGCGGATGGTGTTTGGGCCTCTCCAGTGTCGGGACCTGATCGCGGCCGACCAAAACACTTTCTGCGCACACCGATAGGCGCAGAGCTTTGCGGACCTTGCTTTACACCAGACAACCGAAGTTTCTTCTGCGCTGTGCAGCATCCTTCTGAAGGGGACAATTACGAAGCGCCAAGAACACGCTGGCCGGATTTCAACGAGAAGATGCCGCCACGGCCTTCTCTAGTGGTGGTGATGCACAATGATGGCGAACTTATCGGTAGTTAAGCGTCTAATTGATAATCTTTGTTTAGCCTTCTGTTCTTTTGAATCGCTATCCTATTCAATCCGTGCATATGAAACATGATCTGCAGTACCTATTGATCGTTGCTACCCTCTTTATGGTGGGTGCTTCAGGCCAATTGATGGCGCAGCCACTCGCTCTCTCCAATCCCCGCACGTCCAATACAGATACCGCTTCAGGCCCTGAAGCAGAACTGCATATGGGGCGGGTGATTTTTGGCGATTCGATGCAAAGCGGTTTTGGTAGAGGTCGCGGTCGAAACTGGTGGTCGATAGATTGGCCCGAAGCGGAAGACCACATTACAGATGGGATAGAGCGTATGTCGTTAATAGACGTTGCTCCTGATAGTCGGCATATGCGCCTTAGCGACCCTAATCTCTACGACTACCCCTGGTTATTTCTCCAACAAATAGGTCAAGCAAGCTTTGACTCGGAAGAGATTCTCGCTCTGCAAGAATACCTACTCAGGGGCGGGTTTGTTTTGGTAGATGACTTTCACGGCAATGCCCAGCGTCAGCGGTTTGTGAATTTTGCTCGAGATGTTTTTCCTGATCGGCCTTTGGTGCCCATTCCTATAGATGATGTTGTCATGAGTATTCACTACGATCTGAATCAGGATACTCAAATACCGGGTTCGCGGCACCTCCGAGGTAGTAGAGCGGGAGAAGTAGTAGCTCAAATGGAAGGAAAGCAGGAATGGCTGGGTCTATATGATGATTCTGGTAATCTGGTTTTGGCGGGGCACGTGAACATGGATATGGGCGATGCGTGGCAGCATGCGGATGATCCTTACTATCCAGAGCCCATGACTAATCTAGCCTACAGATTTGGTTTAAATTACTTCATCTATGCGATGACGCACTGACGCACTAGGTAAAGACCTATCTAAATAAAAGGGTCTGAACGTATATTCTTACGTTGAAGTTCCATCATGGTCTTTTCTAGCTGCCTAAAAAGCTCACTGGATTACTCGCTCAGAAATTCGACACCAGCCGAAACCCCTGAGCGACGTTCGGTTTCACTTAGATGGGTAATTCTGCCGGGAAAACTAAAGGCTCTTCCGCACTATTGGCGGCCTAGTGTGGGAAGTTACCGATAAATTTGTCTTCGCCAGTAAGTAAAAATTCATTAGCCCATATGCTTTCTAAAGCGTAGCGTTGGCATGCTTCTTTTGAGAAGGTGAGAAAGAGTCGCGTTGCATGATCGTCACCTTGGCGCGTGCTTTCATCCAAATCACTGATGATCTTCTTCTAAACCAGCCATTCCCATTCCAGAGTGGGGTATTCATTCAATGATATGTCAGTGAATCGCCCAAAAATGGAAGCGTTATTGGAGGTTTGGCATTTCAGAGTTGATTTGTTATCCAGTTCGGTGCCGCAAATGGCTTACCTGAAAGCCTCTAACTCTGAGGGCGGGGACTCGCTGGGCGCGATGATCGGCCTGAGCGGCGATGGCAAAATGTTGGTTGCGGCCGCTGTGGATGAAGACGTTATGACTAAGGGGGTAAACAACATTCTCGAGCCAGACGGCGAGGTAAATCTATCTGCCGGCGCTGCCTATGTATGGGTGCAGGGAGAAGATGGTTAGGTACAACAAGCTTACCTGAAGGCGTCGAATACCGGTCAAGATGATGTGTTCGGTGCGAGCCTTGCACTAAGTGGTGACGGAACAACCTTGGCTATCGGATCACAGCTTGAGGACAGTTATAGCCGGGGAGTGGGGGGTGATCAGAACGAAGACTCGGCCGCAGATTCAGGTGCGGTGTACTACTTCACCTGCGTTGGTGAAACCTGGTCGCAGCAGGACTATGTGAAGGCAACGAACGCAGATGCCTACGATGAATTCGGTAGTTCTTTGAGCCTGAATCGAGACGGCTCACTTATGGCTATAGGCGCTCACTTCGAAGATGGCGCAGCCGCACAAGAAAGCAATCAAGAAGGCAATTCGGCGTTCGATACCGGGGCTGTGTATCTGTTTAGCCGTTGATTAGGCTTATCCGGAAGTGAAAACCACATAACTGGCTTCTATCTTTGCAGAATAATTAGGCCTTAGCGTAGGGCAGTCTGGTTACGTCATTGACCTTGCTATAAGCGTCTAAGCCGCTCAACGCAAGCGTATCTGACTGCGTAAGCTTGATTGAACCATCCTCGTCGATCAATGATTCCGGTATAACAACTTTTTCGATCGCGCCTATAATCATCAAGGTCCCGTTGGGCAGTGTTATGTGCTCAATATAGGAAAGTCCAATTTTGATTTCGCTCTCCTGCACGAATGGCGCAGGAAAGTTTTCCAGCCACTGCGGAGTCAATCCGGTCGCGTCAAATTCTGATTGCTCACGTGGGTACCGGGCAGAGGTTTGGTGGGCCGCTTGCAGCATAGAGCTATCAATATGGTTGCAGCTAAAAAATCCTGTTTCGATAATATTCTCAAGACTATGCCTGGATACCGAGTGAGGCCGATTAATGTACGCCATTATAGGTGGGTGCGCACCGAGATGGATAAATGAGCTGACGACGCAGAGATTGGTCCGCTGTTTTCCATCGCAGGTACCAAGTAAATTGGCGCTCTTATAGCCTGATAAGCCATTAATAAAATGGGCTCGATAGCGTTTATCCATTGTTTCTATGGAGTCAGTATTAAAAATCATTGCTCGATCATCCTGTTTTAAACTTCTTGGACAAATGCGCCATTAGCTTAGGCGAAGCCATAGATTTTATCTTTATCCGCAAGGCCTGAATAGAACATAGAGTTGTTTTCTGAAATAGGGGACGTAGCACAGTTTTCGTAGCGTACCAGTCGGGATTACTTCGTCACTTCGCTCCGGCGTTGGTCGCCTCTTTGAGGCTCCCTGAAGACCCTTTGGTTCGCCTTAAGAATGGAGTCCGTTGGTGCTTTTTGATAGGGCTTTGCTACTTGTACAACCCCTATTACCTTAGGTCAAAAACACTACATTAGACTCGTAATAAACATGCCAATGAGCCCAACCAAGCTCAATGGAAATGAGATACTTCGTGCTGACTTGAAGTTACCGTAATAGAAGAACATGTGAGCTATTCTGCTTACAAAATAGATTACTGAAAATACATTTAGATAGAATGCATTAGAAGCTGACATAACACCAAATAATACAAATAAAATAAATATAGCAATAGTCTCATTTGTATTGGCGTGTACTCTTGCCGCACGAAATAAGAAACTATTATGGTCAGGCTTAACAGGATAACCCGGTGTATGCTGTCCTTTAATTGCCGCGACATCAGCAACTAGAATTTGGATTAACATCATTAACCCTGTGAGCCCTGATACTAGTATTGTAATTTTGTATGGATCAAATAATTCCATTGACTCTCCATCCTTTTACTAGATTAAAATTGATGACACTTACGCCCTAACGCTTAGTATTCCGAGTAGTCGATATAATCCGACAGCCTAGGACAAGCCGGTATAACGTTTCCTGATTACCGCTTTATCTACTCTCCTAATATATTGTTTTCCCGAGAAAATATCCAAAGGTATCTGACTGCGGCCGTTGGGGTGGTGTGAGCCAGCAGTTCTCCTAGTGAGTACATTGGATAGGTGCTATCCCGTGTAAACACTTCCGATACCTTCTTAAAGTCATAGCTCATTACTGATCTCCTTTTTTAGTAAGCTAGGGGCGGTATACTACCCACTCTTCCGGTATTTGGATTTATAACTATGGCTAAACTGAATTATGAAAAGATAGCTAAGGAAGCAATAGATTCATACAAAGGTGTCGTCTACATCCTCGAATCTGCCATTGGTGCTATGTACGTCGCCGATCGAGTCGGCTGGAAACCTATCTACCTAATTCACGACAAAAAAACCATTCGAAAGTATGAGGCGATATTGGGAATCAATTTTCGCGAGAGTTTCCCAGAAGCTGGCCCCAAGGCTGAAAAATCTCGTGCATTCGTCCTTTCTCAAAACGTAACCAACTTTTGGAAAGCGGTTAAGGGAGAAATTCCAGGTATCCGCACTCCGGACATTTCCTAAAGATTGTTTTTACAAAGCATAGGGAGCTCGACGCCAAAATGAATATAGACTCTAAATTTGTCCGAAATTCCTTGCTAGCTCTATGCATTTTGGGGGCAGTTGGTGTGACATACGTCATTTCCAAGTCGATTTGGTACGCAATAGGGCTGTCTGATGGTGCAAGCCTTGTCTATGCAACAGAAGCGATGTCCAGAGCCAATTTAGTTGCGATAGCGCTTAGTGAAGTCGATGAATCCGCGGTCGACTTCATAAGCCAGATGGAAGACTTTGTCGACTACGATATTTGTGACTACTATCACTATTTGGACAACGCCCCACCTCAAAGAAATGATCTATGGGGCGCTGCTCAAAAACTAGATGGATTAGCGCAGCCGGTAACAAGCGGAGCGGCGCTCTACTTCTACGAAAGTAAAAGCTTGGAAGAAATTAGAGAAAATCCTTGTTTGTTGAGACTTCTAAACGAGGTTCCAAGGTATAGATTAGAGCTTGAGTAAATATATCTAGGTTTTAGGTTCGAGGGGTATTGCATACCCCTTTGTTTTTGTCTAAAGTAAGGGGTATGGAGACACCCTTAGAAGATCAGCTTTTCCAAGAATATTTGAACCACCCTCGGACTAAGCTCCATGACGCGTGGACAATATTGCTGAATCAATACCCCTGGGAATGGTTTGTCACCCTGACTTTCGCTATGGATGTTCATCCAGAAGAGGCTGACAAAAAGCTTCGTCTATGGATATCTATGATTAATCGTAAATTGCATGGGCCTAGGTGGTTTCGTAAGCCAGGTGGCGGTGTGCAATGGGTATTCGCTACTGAGAGGCAAAAACAAGGCCGAATTCATTTTCATGGCGTGATGGTGGGCGTTAAAGATTTACGGAGGCTCACCTGGATGGACAAGTGGGAAGAACTCGATAAAAAGGCTGGGTTTGCTCGAATAGAGCCAATCAAGGTCAGGCTTGGTGTTTGCAACTATGTGTGTAAATACGTGGCTAAGGACGGGAATATAGAGATTTCCGAAAATTTGCAGAATCTATCGCAAGACCTCTTTGCTGGTATGGAGCGTTTATAAAGCTCCCTATGCTGAGTGGCTAACTCCCCAGCAGCAGTGGCAAAGTGAAACGGGTTGGCTAACGCGCGCGTGCCTCCCGTTGCTTGACGCTGGAGGTACGTTAACTAAACACACACATTGAAGTTAGGAATGGATATACAAGAGACACAGAAGAAAAGAGGTTATTCGGTAAAAGAAGCATCGAGATACCTTGGGATTGGAGCAAGTAAGTTGATTTCGCTTGGTATCCCATGTGTCCGAATAGGTAGAAGGCGATTGTTCGATATACGAGATTTAGATGTCTTCTTTGAATCTTGCAAACTAAACGGATCGGATTTGGAGTTATGGCTAGGGAAAAAGGTCTATATAAACGAAAAGACTCCCCGTACTGGTGGATCGACGTTGTCCTTCCAAACGGGCAGCGAGTATGCCAAAGCACTCGGACTAAAGACCTAGAGCAAGCAAACGAGCTTCTTGTTAGTTTCAAAGCAGAGGCTTACAGAAACTCTCAACTCGGCATCATCAAGAATGTTCCCTGGCCCCATGCGGTTCTTCGATACCTCTCAGAAAACCTAGACAAGAAAAGCATTGATACAGACCGAGATCACCTAAGACAACTCGACCCTTTTCTAAGAGATCATCTTCTCAGAGATATCAATATGTCGATTCTGTGGGAATTCATTGAACATCGCAGAACGGTAGACCAAGTAAAAAACGCAACTATTAACCGAGCTCTGGAGGTCGTTAGACGCATTCTAATACTCGCTGCTGAAGATTGGCGGTGGCTGGACAGGGCTCCCAAGGTGCGGATGCTCAGAGAGCCTCGTGGCAAAGTGCGATTTCTTACAAAACCTGAGGCTGGGACTCTGCTAGAGACTTTGCCGGGGCATCTTAGGCCGGTGGTTATTTTTGCACTCTCGACGGGTTGCAGGATGCAGGAAATATTGAACTTGCAGTGGGATCGTGTGGACTTGGGGCGGCAGGTAGCTTGGTTAGAACACGGGACTACCAAAACGGGCGAGGGCAGGGGAATACCGCTGAATCAGGACGCTTGTGCGGCGCTCATAGAAGTCCGTGACCACCATTCTGATTACTGCTTTACCTACCGGGGCCATAAGATGGCGAAAATTGGGTCGGCATGGAAAAGAAGCCTATCGAAGGCGGAAATTCACAACTTCCGGTTCCACGATCTTAGGCACACTTGGGCTAGTTGGCACGTCATGGCCGGCACTAGTCTTCATGAGCTTATGGAGCTTGGAGGCTGGAAGTCCTATGAGATGGTGCTTAGATATGCCCACCTTGCTCCTGAGCATCTTAAGTTGGCCGCGAGCAGAGTCCAGCTGTAATTATTGCCGACATCAACACATTGCGTTATCTTGCAGCTCGACGCGTCTAAGGAAGGAGTAGATGGTGCGCTACGCCCATGATGAGCTAGTCATAAAATCAGAAAATGCTGCACAAGGATGGAGTAGAGCTTCTCAACACTTGACGAGCTACTTGGAATCCCAACCGGCACACCGTCGCAGAATGGACTTTGGCTGTGGAAAATTACGGTATAGCCGATTACTAGCGCAGTCTTGTGATGAGATTTATTTAGTCGATTCCAAGGAACAGCTGACTCGAACCCAAAGGATTGGAGAGCAAGATATATCCATAGAGCAATATACTTCGAACAATTGGCCGCATTCTGTAATTTTGGAATTTGAAACTTTAGTGAACTCTCCGCCGTTGAATGTCGATTTTATTCTTTGTTCTAATGTTCTCTCTGCCATACCTTCGGCTGAAACAATAAAGAGCGCTTTGGAGGCTTTACATAGAAACCTTTCTTCTAGCGGTACAGTCCTGATTACCAATCAACATGCCAATTCATATTTCAAACAAATGGCATTTAGATCGAATGCTAAAAAGCACCTTCACGGATGGATACTTGAAAAAGGAAACAATTCAACATATTACGGAATTATAGATAAAACTCTTTGCACAGAAATTCTCGAAAATGCCGGGTTTTCAATCGAGAAGTCATGGATATCCGGGCAGTCAAACTATATTTTGGCCAGGAGTTGAAATGATTAAACACCTTAGGCAGCCCGAAACATATAGTGACATACTGGCTCGAATTGCTGTCTCTACATTTCTTTTCGCAATTATGTTTTTATCCTGGTTAGGCAATACTCATAGTGGCATTGGGCAGTTTTTTGAAATTGCGATTGATGTGGATTATCCAATTATAAGTAACGTGGCGAACATGAAAGTGGCTCTTTGTTTTGCTATTGCACTCTTGTCGAGAGTATTTACTCTCCATAATCAAATTTCGAACCTTTTCAGAATAAGGAAGAATTTTGACCTAGAGAAAATATTAAAGCCTTTAGTTCGCGGTCTAGGGCTAAATAGCTCTAGTAATGATTGGCGGCCCATAGAGGAAAATAGACACCCGCTAATGATTCAGATTTTTTATCCATATGCAGGCTTACGTAAACCTGTAATCGACGAACAATTGGTTAGAGGAGCAATGGATAGGTGGGGTTGGTTTTGGTGCTTAATTGAAGGCATGTCTGTGGCCTTCCTAACTGCACTCACTGCGATTCTCTTAGGCGATCTAGTTACTGGGTTACAGATTTTGATAGTTGGACTTCTACTGGCGTTCCCTACTATGTACTTTCTAAATGAAGTGGAGGGATATGCCGACAAGCAGGTCGATGCAATTCTTGACGATCATGTACGAGAATCGGAAATAAGAATGCAAGTTCGAAGGTTTTTATAGCGAGGTCTAATACTTCGTAGGGCTATTTCCTACGAAAACCCTACGGTAGTAATGTAGGGGTTTTGAAGATGGCGCACCTGGAGGGATTCGAACCCCCGACCACCTGGTTCGAAGCCAGGTGCTCTATCCAGCTGAGCTACAGATGCAGGCCGCGGATTCTACCACTGCGCTATGTTTCAATAACAGGGGAATAGAGCCTTTTTTATGTGATTTACATAGGCGGAGTGGTTGGCTTTGCTTTGCAGGTGCTCCGGCGCAATATTATGTACATCGGACACCAGTTCATAGTGCCTGTGGCAAAGAGTATTACTCCGATCCAACCCCATTGGGTCTGAGGGCCTACAAATACCAAAGCTATAAGTATCAGGCCGAGAGCAACGCGAATAATTTGATCCGTTGTACCTACGTTCTTTTTCACAAGGTTCTCCTAGAAAGTTTTACTAAGATTAGTTAAACACTAATGACCTTTGGTGAGAGAAAATCTTCAATCAACTTTGATGCGGGTCAAGATTGTTTTTTAGTGAAGAGGTTTTACTTAATAGGAACAAAGATTGAAGTGACAATATCGTTGCCGTGCGTTGCTTCCCTTGGATCGTTTTCGTAGAGCTCGACACAGGGGCGCTTCCAGTCCATTTTTATTTTATGCATTTTCACATCGTTTATGGCGCAGTGCCAAGTAGCCTTTAGGTA
This sequence comes from uncultured Cellvibrionales bacterium, assembly GCA_913063225.1. Taxonomy (GTDB): domain Bacteria; phylum Pseudomonadota; class Gammaproteobacteria; order Pseudomonadales; family GM7GCV1; genus JABJGI01. The sequence goes on along the minus strand of CAJXYP010000005.1, from coordinate 66,629 downwards.
TTGGTAGCTGCCTTTCAATTGAGTTTGATGGAACTTACCGCCCTCTAAGGTTTTAACGCCGTACTTGTCGTCTGTGGTGCCGTCTGCAACAGGAAAAGCCATGTCCATTACAAAGTAGGTCGCTCGTTTTTGTACCTTATGGTAGACGGCAAAAGGTCGGCCCAGAACCTTTATGCCGTTTGATATGACGTACTGACCCAGTTCGGTATAGCCGGCCTCCATCGCGGCCGGCAGGTCTTCAACAGGTCCTTCCCATGGAGTCGATATATAAGTGGTTTCCTCGCGCTGTTGTGCGCCAATAAATTCAATCCTCGGGTGATCATTCTGCGGGGCCATTAAGCCGCCAAGCAAAGCTAAGCCGAGCTCATATTCTTGGGCAAGCATTTCTTTAACGCGGCGAACCATGGGTCTAAACAAGAAAGGCATTCCTCCATACATGGTCCAGCGCATAAGAGTGCCGCCTTCTACTTGGCTGAAATCAAAGGTTACTTTTGCTTTGGATTTGAATGGTCGGGTAAAAACTAGTTCTTCTTCGATGTAAATGGGTCGGTCAATTTGCTTATGGGTCAATGTACCTGCGCCAACTAGGTTACCGTTCCAGCTATAGTGTCCTTCAACGGCGTTGGGGTTTTCACTGAACTCAAGGGCGCAGTCTGGTTCGTGCAGTAACCAGGGTGACCATTGTCCCCAAGTGCGCAGATCGAGGATTCTATTGAATAGTTCATCCGGGTCGGCTTCTATTATTTTTGAGGTACTTACTTCAAAAGCACCGGGCAGGGAAGACATATAGATCACCGCCGCCAAGAAAGCACAAATAAAAATAAGTAGAAAGAAAGCCATATAAATGTCCTCAGATACTTGGATAGTAACCGCAACAAATACTGCGCTTTTCGAACAATCAGGGCAAGGGTAAAAAGACCAATTAATGCGGATAATCTACAGTTGAAATTAACGTAACATCTGGCGTAACTGTTACGTAACATGTTACTGGAGTGTTACGTTATTTAGGGGTTTTCCTAAGCGTGTATTTTGTTAAGTCTTTGTTTTATATGAAAAGTAAATAGTTGGCACGAAAGTGGCTATGACTAAGGTATTGATAGTTAATATTTGGAGTATCTAAGTTGAAATTTTTTGAAAATGGTTTAACTAAAGCACAGCTAAATAAATTTCGTTTTGAAGTTTTGCAAGATTTGGCTAGTGGAAAAATTACTGCGCAAGAAGCCAAGCAATTGTGTGGAGTAAAAAATGCAATTAGCCAGAATGCGGTCTTTGTTGCAAATGAAGATAGTAGCTACCTTCGTTTCGAAGGCGGCGGGTCGGCGCTATCCCACTGAGAAATAATGATATTTACTCTTGGCATGGCATTCGTTAGGCTGTGGGCTAAGCAAGCTGCCGATATAGCGAGCTTGAAGTTATTGAGAGCTGATTTGGATTCAGGTGTGTGCAAAAAATGGCGCGCTTGGGAGGATTCGAACCTCCGACCGCTCGGTTCGTAGCCGAGTACTCTATCCAGCTGAGCTACAAGCGCGGAATTTGAAGGCGCGCACTATAGGAAAGCCTAGCTTTGACGTCAAGGAATGATAGAGGCTAGTTCAAAGAATTTAGTCAAAAAATAGCAATGAAAGAGAGCAGAACGATGACGGTTCAAATTGGAAGAGTCCTAGAGCTGATCGAAAATCGATTGGCAAAGGGTCTCACACCACAGCACCTAAGTGTGGAAAACGAAAGTTATATGCACAGTGTGCCAGCGGATGCGGAAACGCATTTTCGTATTGTTGTTGTGGCGGAAGCCTTCGCAGGTCGACGGCAGGTTCAATGCCATCAGGCGGTATATGGATTGCTGCATGATTTAATTGGTAAGCCTATACATGCTTTGGCACTGCATACCTACGGCCCAGAAGATTGGGAGAGTAACCAAACTGCCCCTGAATCACCGCCGTGCCTTGGCGGTGCTGCTAAAGAAGTGCACCACTAACTCGACGGCGAACACCTTTTATTGCTTAAGTAGTTCCTGAAAAAATTGCGGCACTAGCTGTGTTGCAGGCCCCAAAATAGATTTATCGAAATCGCCGCTCTTTTCCGAGGGTGCTAAGTTTAATTCCACTGTTTTTGCGCCGAGCTGGCGTGCTAGGTCACTGTATCCGGCCGCCGGATAAACTGCGGCAGATGTACCAATAGAAACAAACAGATCGCAGCGATAAACCGCCTCTTCAATTTTCTGCATATGCTTCGGCATCTCTCCAAACCAGACGATGTCCGGTCTTAGGGCACCAGACTTATTGCAGGTTGAGCAACTTCCTTGGTGGTCCATATCTTTTATAATATCGAAGCCCTGTTCGCAATAGCCGCATTTGCCGTGCAGAAGACTCCCATGTATATGCAGGGCGGCGGTTGAACCGGCACGTTCATGCAGGTTATCTACATTTTGGGTTACCAATACAAAATCACCGTTAAAATTTGTTTCGAATTCAGCCAGAGCTATGTGGGCTAGGTTAGGATGCACATCACCGCCGAGCAACTGCGATCTGCGTTGGTTGTAAAATTCGTTAACTAAAGTTGGATTTCGTTGAAACGATTCGGGGGTTGCTACGTCTAGTATAGAGTGGCCTTCCCAAAGGCCATCTTTGTCGCGAAAAGTTTTTATGCCTGATTCGGCTGAAATCCCGGCTCCGGTAAGTACAAAAACAGAAGAGTAGGGCATATTTACGTCGTGCCTTTAAGAATAATGCTAAGCATACATTAGGGGAAATAATGCAAGATACGAGGCCGCTGCTGTTACCGACAGATTTTCCATCTATCAGTCGTAAGCAAATCGATACCTTGCAGCTAAATTTGGGCTACCTGTGCAATATGACCTGTAGCCACTGCCATGTTAATGCCGGTCCCACACGAACCGAAATGATGGATGACTCGTTGATTGATCAAATCATTGAGTTTATGCAAAGCCAGCCGATTCAAATTCTAGATCTCACCGGAGGAGCGCCGGAATTACACTGGCGTTTTCGTGATTTAGTGAAGGCGGCTCGTGCTGCGGATATTGAAGTGATCGATCGGTGTAACCTCACCGTTGCCCTCGAGCCTGGACAAGAGGGCCTGCTTGAGTTTTTAGCAGCGCAGGGCGTTACCGTTGTTGCTTCCTTACCATGTTATTCAGAAGCCAATGTGAATGAGCAAAGAGGTAAAGGCGTATTTGAAAAGAGCGTTGACGTGCTCCAAGCCTTAAATAAACTAGGCTACGGTACCGACGAAGATCGCATGCTGCATCTGGTATACAACCCCAATGGGGCCTTCCTTCCGCCGGCTCAGGAACAATTAGAGCGCGATTACAAAGAAAGACTCGGTACGGAAAGTGGAATCAGTTTTAACCAGCTATTCACCATTACCAATATGCCTATTCAGCGATTTGGCGCTCAGCTGCTAGCGAAAGGTAAGTACCACGAATACATGGCGCTGCTTAAGGATAACTATGCACCAGGCAATCTTGATGGCCTGATGTGTAGGTCTACTATCTCTGTTGATTGGCAGGGCTATGTGTATGACTGTGATTTTAATCAGATGCTGGAAATGCCCATGCGCCTTTCTAGAGATTTAGTCTGCTCTGAATCTAGGGGCAATAATTCGACAACTACCGACCTTATCGCGTCGGAATCCAAGCGCACGCATCTTTCCGAAATCTTGGAAGCTGACTTTGATGGAATGCCGATTGCCATTGGAGAGCACTGTTATGGCTGTACTGCAGGCCAAGGCAGCAGCTGTGGTGGGGCCCTTGGCTGATAGCTCTGCTGGGGATCAAAATCCCAGCTTGTCGGTAATAGTGCCAATGCTAAATGAAGCATCCGGGCTGGCCGATTTCCTACAGACCAATTTACCGCGTCTTCCGAAAAGCTCAGAAATTATCCTGGTTGATGGCGGTAGCAGCGATGCTAGCCTGGCAATAGCCGCAGAACTCTTAAGTGAGCTTTCCTCTCTAAAAGCTATCGAGCCCTCTGTTCAGGTATTTGAGTCCCCAGCGGGCAGAGCTCGACAAATGAATGCCGGTGCCAAGCTTGCCACCGGTCACTACCTGATGTTTCTGCACGCAGACACCATCTTGCCTTCTGATTTCTCTGTTGATTTTGAGCGCTGGACTGAATCAGGCCCTACTTGGGGCTTTTCGCCGGTTCAGCTCGATGGGCCTCAGCTCTGGTGTCGCATTATTGAATCGAGCATAAATCTTCGGACTTGCATTACCTCTGGGGCAAGTGGAGACCAAACTATAGTGCTACAGGCCGAGAAATTCCGTGAGTTGGAAGGTTATCGGGAAATAGATCTAATGGAAGATATCGATCTTAGTTATCGATTACGCCGGCAATCTAGACCACGCCGCTTTACCCAGGCGGTCACTACCTCAAGCCGGCGCTGGAAAGAGGGCGGAGTATTCCGAACCGTACTAATGATGTGGTTCTTGAGGTTGTCATTTCGCTTGGGTGTTGCTCCCGGGCGCTTGGCGCTCATCTATTCTCGCCTGTATCGGATATAGAGACTAGTAGATGAGCTCAGTCACCAAATTACTTATATTTGCCAAGGTTCCTCGTTTAGGCAAGGTTAAGACCCGTTTAGAGCCCTTGCTGGGTGCAGATGGTTGCCTGTTACTGCATAAATGCCTTATAGCTCATGCGATGGAGCTTGCGAGCGGTTGGAGCTTGGGCCCCGTAGAACTGTGGCTGGCGGATCAGCTGCAAGACAGTGATATCCAGTTGGATATTCCAAATGACGTATCAATTCGGTTCCAGGAAGGCGAAAGTCTTGGGCAACGTATGCAGTTTGCCCTGCGCTCTGCGCTGTTTAATGGAGATATGGCTAGTGGAAATATGGCAGTGCTGATTGGTACAGATAGCCCGCAGCAGCAGCTATCTCATCTCAAGCAGGCTGCGCGCCTCCTGAAAGAGGGCGCGGATGTTGTGGTGCAACCAGCCTTTGACGGAGGTTTTGTTCTAATCGGGGCCTCTAGCCATGCTCCAGAAATGGGCGGAGAGATTGATTGGGGCACGGGAAAGGTACTTGATCAACTGCAGGCTGAGCTCAATATGCAAGGCTTGTCCTGCAAGAGAATTGAAACAATTAGCGATCTTGATATAGAGGAAGATATTGTTCTATTACAAAAGGATAAGAGTCATTTCTTAAGTGGTTTCTATAGCAAGCTAAATGCTCAGAATAAGGCTTAAGCGAACTAAATAGGTTGAAGTTCTTTAGCCGCTAAGTGCCTAAGACTTAGCGCTTTTAAACCGGTAAATAACTTGAGGCGCTACAGTAGAAAGGGCCGCAAGTATTCTTAATAGAATTTATACATCTAAGGTTCATAACTGGCGTTACCTGCCTGTATAATTTGCGGCTGATTCTGCTCTGACGACGCTGATGTATCCCGAATTTGGTCTAATTGCTCTTATTTTTGCTGGTTTTATTGCTCTTTTGCAGTCCTCCATCCCTCTGGTAGGGATTAGATATAAGCGCCCCGAGCTGATTGCTAGCGCTGGCCCTCTCAGCGCCCTAGTGTTTGTGGCGATATTGATCTCTTATTACTATCTGACCATGAGCTTTTTGCAGGACGACTTCTCTGTTGTCTATGTAGCCAACAATTCGAACTCTCTATTGCCCTGGTACTACAAGTTCTCCGCGGTGTGGGGTGCTCACGAAGGATCTATGTTGCTTTGGGTCTTGGTATTAGTTGGCTGGACTCTAGCTGTTTCTATATTTAGCCGTCATCTACAAAAAGATTTTCGCGCCGTGGCTCTGGCGTCCCAAGGCATGCTTGCACTGGGATTTATTCTGTTCTTGGTATTTACCTCTAACCCCTTTGAGCGACTTTTACCCTTTTCAGCACCCGAAGGCAGTGATCTAAATCCTCTGCTTCAAGATGTGGGCCTTATTTTCCATCCGCCCATGCTATATATGGGCTACGTAGGTTTCTCTGTTGCCTTTAGTTTTGCGTTAGCGGCACTAGTTTGCGGAAAACTGGACCCGATTTGGGCCAAATGGTTGCGGCCTTGGACAAATATCGCCTGGGCCTTTTTAACTGCGGGCATAGCGTTGGGTAGCTGGTGGGCTTACTACGAGCTAGGTTGGGGTGGTTGGTGGTTTTGGGATCCGGTAGAGAATGCTTCCCTGATGCCTTGGATAGTGGGTACCGCATTGGTTCATAGTCTGGCGGTTGCGGAGAAACGCAATCTGTTCCAAAGCTGGACGGTGCTCTTGGCTATTGTTGCGTTCAGCCTGAGTCTACTAGGGACCTTCTTGGTTCGTTCTGGTGTGCTGACCTCAGTACATTCCTTTGCCTCTGATCCCGAGCGCGGTCTTTATATTTTGATCTTCCTGTTCATCGTCATCGGCGGCTCGCTATTTTTGTACGGTCTTCGCATGGGGGATTTAAAACCCACTACCGGTTTTGAGCCGCTATCTGCTGAGTCTATGCTGCTGGTAAACAATCTGCTGCTAACGCTTTTTGCCAGTGTGGTTTTGTTGGGAACTCTTTACCCGCTCTTAATTGAGTCTTTAGGGATGCAATCAGTATCTGTGGGTCCTCCGTACTTCAATCTGTTCCTAGTGATCATCGGGGCGCCTCTTATGCTCTTTATGGGCCTTGGACAGAGAATGCGATGGCGGCGGGATGATATGAGTCGCGTTTTAAAAAGTATTCCACTGCCCCTTATTGTGAGCCTGGTGCTGGCTATAGTATTTGCAGCCATGCTGGGAAGTTTCAAAGCAGGCTTGGTAGGCGCTCTATTTTTGGCTATCTGGGTAGTGAGCCACCTCATAGAAGATTTACGCGCAAAATACTTGTCTGGCGGGTTATCAAAAACCCTTAAATCCCTTACCTGGTGGGGAATGTGTACCGCCCACATTGGTATCGCAGTACTGGCTGTAGGCATTGGCTTAAGTGCAGCGCTTACTGAATCAGTGGATGTGCGAATGGAAGCAGGGACAAAGGTTGAGCTTGCGGGCTATGAGTTCGAATTTGATGGTGTTTACCAAGAGCCCGGGCCCAACTACACAGCTCAAGTCGCCGAAGTTTTTGTTTGGAAAGACGGCTTTCCGGAAGCTCAGCTTTACCCCGAAAAACGCCGCTACTTAGCTGGTGGAGATGTATTGACCGAGGCCGGCATTGATGCGGGCATTGGCCGGGATCTCTTTGTCTCTATGGGCGAGTCTTTGGAAGGCGGAGCCTGGGCAGTGCGCATTCAGGTTAAGCCTTTCATTCGCTGGACCTGGTTTGGCGCGATCTTTATGGCCTTAGGGGGCGTGATAGGTATTTTGGATAGGCGTTATCGGATGCCTGCCATTACAGATTCTGAAGGTTCTCAATCAACCAACGACCAATCACAGGCCAGCACATGACCCCGGAGGCAAGCAAAAAGTTTTTGGTTTTTGCGCCCCTAACGGCATTTGTATTGCTGTCTGCATTTTTCTATTCCGCTTTGCAGTTGCGAGAAATTCGCGGTGGCGATGAGTTGACATCAGCTCTAATAGATCGGCCTTTTCCCAGCTTTGAATTGGCTGGATTGGATAATGATGTTCATGACCAGTCAGAGCTATCTATGGGGCAGGTCACCCTGGTTAACGTTTGGGGTTCTTGGTGTCCGAGTTGTCGCTACGAACATCCATTTTTGACCGAGTTGGTTGAAGCAGGGGTTCCTCTTGTTGGTTTGAACTACAAAGATACTCCTACAGCCGCACTAGACTGGCTGGACTCCTTCGGCGATATCTATCAGTACCATATCCAAGATCAGGACGGTCGATTGGGCCTCGATCTTGGCGTATATGGAGCTCCTGAAACCTTTATCGTCGACGGTGACGGCGTAATTCGTTATAAGCGGGTAGGGGTGGTAGATCAGCGTGTATGGGACGACCTGATGAAACCGGTCTATTTACAATATGGCGGTCAAATCGATGATTAGCTCTGCAAAATCATTTTATGGGCTAAGCCTGCTACTGACCGCTTTGATGGCTGTTTTTATCTCAGGGCTTAGTGCAACTCCAGCTTACGGAATAGGCGAAATACACGATTTCAGTTCGCCAGAATTACTTGAGCGATACGAAGAGTTGAATAAAGTACTGCGATGCCCGAAGTGCCAAAATCAAAACTTGGCGGATTCTGACTCGCCGATTTCTGCTGATCTGCGCCGAGAAATTTATCTTATGTTGGAAGATGGCCAATCAGACCAGCAAATTAGAGATTTCTTGGTGGACCGTTACGGCACCTTTGTACTTTATAGCCCTCCTGTTAGCGGCATAACGCTTTGGGTATGGCTAGTGCCGATAGGTTTTGGTTTAGGTGGAGCTCTCTTGTTTTGGAGAGTAGTACTGCAAGCTAGCAGAAGGCCAGTTCCGGCCGCCAATGAGCCAGATTCAGGTTTGGATTCAGCTGAGAGTTCAGAGCAGAACTCACAGCAGGATAAAGATTAATTATGAGCGCAACTCTTAGTATTGCCGTCTTTTTTGGTTTTATAGTACTGCTTTTGTTGGTGACCCTATGGCCAATTTGGCGAAAAGCTAATGTGACCAGTAAAAAAGTCCTGACAGTGGTTTTTTTGGCGACTCCGCTCGCCTCTGTGCTTCTATACAAAAGTCTTGGTGCTCACCCTGACATAGTGATTCGTGATGAATACCAGCGTATGGGTGAGCTAGCTGCTCAGGGGAATGATATTGATGAAGCTGATTGGCAAACGCTGCTAGACAAAATTCGTGACAGGGCAGAGCAAAACGACAAGGGCGAGTATTGGTATTTATTGGCTGGTAGCTATGAGGAGTCAGCGCAGTACGATTTGGCATCGGAAGCCTTTGAGCGAGCTGCCGAGACCTACACAGATGATGTAACTATCCTATCCCGTTGGGCCGAAGCCGAATTTATTAATCAGGGTTATAACCTGACGCCTAAGGTTGAACAAATTGCCCAGCGAGTAATTAGGCTGGATCAAACTAATGCCGTGGTTCTCGGCATACTTGGCATTGCCGCTTTTCAGGATGGGCAACTCGAGCCGGCAATTCAGTTTTGGAATATAGCTTTAACAGGCCTGCCGCCTATGTCTGAGAATGCCCAGCTTATTCAGGCCAGTGTTATTCGTGCCCAGCAGCTGCTGGTAGAGCTTGGAGGAGAGCAGGATAGTGCAAACGCTTCTAGTTCAGCTTCTGGTTCAGATCTGGCAGTTGAAACTGGGGGTATTGCACTGAGTATTCAGTTAGGGGCGGGTATTGCTGCCTCGCCCGAAACAACGATTTTTGTTTTTGCCCGCATTCCCGGCTCTCCAATTCCGACCGCCGTTAGCCGACTTAGCGTGGCGGACCTGCCTGTGCAAATGGTATTGGATAATTCCATGGTTATGATCCCCGGAACTAACCTATTGGGATTGCCATTGTTGGAAGTCGTAGCTAGGCTTTCGTATTCAGGTCAACCGGCCGCACAGCCAGGAGATTATGAGGCAATCTCAGCGCCAATAGTGCCTTCCGAATTGACCGGTCCACTGCAACTTAATATATCTAATCTGGTTAATTAGTCCGAACTTCTTCAAGCCAAAATAAGACGCTCTTAAAACAAAAATAAAATAAAATAAAATCTAGAGACCTATATAAGTGCGTACTTTCTTAAGTACAATGCCTTCAATCGACCCTAAATCCTTTCAAATTTAAAGCGGAATTTATATCGTGCGTTTGAAGTGTATGAAGCTATCTGGCTTCAAATCTTTTGTAGATCCAACCACAGTTAACTTCCCTTCCGCCCTGTGCGGTGTAGTCGGCCCTAACGGCTGCGGCAAATCCAATATTATCGATGCAGTTCGCTGGGTAATGGGCGAGAGCTCTGCCAAGCAATTGCGTGGTGAATCAATTACCGATGTTATTTTTAATGGCTCTGGTGGCCGCAAGCCGGTGGGTCAGGCGAGCATTGAACTCATATTCGATAACTCGGAAGGTCGCATTGGTGGCGAATACGCAGCTTTCTCCGAAATATCTGTACGTCGGCGCGTAAGCCGAGAAAGCGTATCGGATTACTTTTTGAATGGCAGCAAGTGTCGCCGGCGCGACGTAATGGATATATTCCTTGGCACGGGTCTGGGTCCGCGCAGTTATTCAATTATCGAGCAGGGCATGATCTCAAACCTGGTTACGGCCAGACCTGAAGATTTGCGTGTCTACATCGAAGAAGCGGCAGGTATATCAAAATATAAAGAACGACGCCGTGATACCGAAAATAGAATTAGAAGAACTCGCGAGAACCTCGAGCGACTTACGGACATTCGTGAGGAGCTAGAGCGGGTTATAAGCAGATTGAAACGTCAAGCAAGTGCCGCTGAACGTTATAGAGAATACAAAGGCGAAGAGCGCGAGCTTAGCCAACAGCTTATAGCTCTGAAGTGGCGAGATATGGATACTTCTGCGGAGAAGCAAAGAGAGCAGATTCGCGCGCAGGATCTAGAACTAGAGAAACTGGTTACTGACAATCTTGCTGGGGATACGGGTATAGAGCGACTGCGGGCAGAACTAGCCGAGCAGAATGAAGTATTCACTGGTGTTCAGGGAAAATACTACAGCGAAGGCGCTGAGATAGCCCGACTTGAGCAGCAGGTAGAACATCAGCGCTCAACCAGCAAGAAACTTCTTGAAGACCTGCACCGAGCTCAGGAAAGTGGCACGCAGATGCGCGAGCATCTTCAGCAGGATAAAAACAAATGCGCAGGCTGGGAAGCGGAAATTGCCGAGCTTCAAAGTCAGGGCGAGAAAGCTACTCTTGAGGCTGACGAAGCGCGCAAGAGTTTAGCTAGCATCGAAACTCAGGTTGCCGACTGGCAGGGCCGCTGGGACACTTTTACCACCGAGTCTTCAACTGCTCAGCGTGATGCGGAAGTACGCCAATCCAGTATCAAACATCTTGAAACCTCATTGCAGCAAATGCAGGAACGCCTGTTAAAGCTTAAAGAACTGGCGGTAAGTGATGAAAAGCTGCAGGGCTTAAAAACTGAGCTGGATGTTCTAGAAACTCAAAAGAACCAACTGGATGCTTCTTTAGCTGAAAAACGTCAGCGCGAAGCTGACCTTGCTGCGGAAGTTCTAGACCAGCGGCACACTGAAAGAGATAGCCTGGACAAGTTGAATAAAGTTCGTCAGAAAGTGAGCGTTGATCTGGGGCGGCATGACTCCCTTATCGAACTCTACGAAGCCGCTCTGGGTAGAAGCGAAATGTCCTCCGACGCATGGTTGCAGGAAAACTCGCTTACTGACAACCAGATACTGGCTGATCAGCTCAATGTCGAGAAGGGCTGGGAAAATGCCGTTGAAATGGTATTAGAACCCTTTATATCTTCCCTGAGTGTTTCCGGTTTAGCGCAATACGAAAAGGCCCTTGTCTCCTTCGAGGGAGATACCGTTTCACTAATCGAGTCTGATACAAGGGTAGCTAATATAGATGCCGCTTCTCTGGCAACTAAAGTTGATAGTCCGGCTGCCCAAAACCTATTAAATAGAATCAAAACTGCGGACTCTTTGGATCAGGCGCTTTCTATGCGCACTAGTCTCTCTGAAGGTGAATCGGTGATTACCGCTGATGGACTGTGGTTCGGTCAGGGCTGGTGCCGTGTTCGTCCTTCAAGTGCTAAAGATCCGGGAGTGCTGAGTCGCAAATCTGAAATTGACGATTTAAATGCTGGGCTAATTGAGCTAAACAAAGATGAAGCGGGACTGGCATTTGCTGTTGATCTTGCCCGCACTGCGTTGTCCGATAATGAGCACAATCTGAAAGAAGTTCGCGAAGCCCTATCGGAAAATACACTGCATGCAAATAAAGCGGCTACAGAGTATTCCGGGGCTAAAAGCAAATACGATCAAATTCTGCATACCCGAGATTCTCAGCTGCAAGAGATTGCCACCACAGAAACTCGAATAACCGAAGATGACGCCTCTTTGAAACAAACCCGCACGGATTTGGCTGTGGGAATCGAAACCATGGACGAGCTTAATCGCCAACGCGGCTCACTGCAGCAACAAAGGCAAGAGCAGCAAGAAGCCTTGTCACTGGCGCGAAGTAAAGACCAGCAGTCACGTCAGAGTGCGCAGCAGCTGCAACTTCGAGAGCAGACAGTAAAAACCCAGTTGACTGCCGTTGTTGAAGCGATAAGCCGTTTGGAACGCCAGTTAGAGCAGGTTCAAGAACAAGAGTCGAGCCTACAAGAAGCCGCTAAAACTGATGACAGCCCTGTCGATGAAATGCAGTCCCAGCTGAATCAGAGGGTAAACAAGCGACTAGAGACAGAAAAAGCGCTAACGGAAGTTCGGGCTTTGGTTCAGAACAAAGAGTCAGAGCTTCAAGAATTTGATCGTAACAAGCAGGCATTGCAGCAGAAGATTCAAGAGCAGCGGGAAATTCTTCAACAGAAGAAACTGGACGCCCAAGAGGTTATTACCCGATGCAAGACTTTGGCGGAACAACTCGAGGACATTACTCCAGCAGAACTGCTGGAAAAATTGCCTGACGACGCACAGCAGGATGTCTGGGAAGAGCAACTCAGTTCGCTGCGCACCCGCATCGATCGACTTGGCCCGATTAACTTAGCGGCCATTGATGAATTTAAGGAAGAGTCCGAGCGCAAGAGTTACCTTGATGCGCAGAATGACGAACTGGAAGAAGCGCTTTCAACATTGGAAAGCGCAATTCGGAAGATCGATAAGGAAACCCGGACGCGCTTTAAGGAAACTTACGACCGCATTAATTCTGGGTTTAAGACGCTATTCCCTCAGTTGTTTGGTGGCGGTCACGCCTACCTTGATTTGACGGATGATGATCTCCTGGAGACCGGTATTTCTATTATGGCTCGCCCGCCGGGGAAGAGAAACGCAACTATTCAGCTGTTGTCCGGTGGCGAGAAAGCGCTAACCGCAATAGCGCTGGTATTTGCAATTTTCCAACTGAACCCAGCTCCGTTTTGTATGTTGGATGAAGTTGATGCTCCGTTAGATGACGCTAACGTCGCTCGCTTTGCCGCTCTGGTTAAGACCATGTCTCAGCAAGTGCAATTTATCTTTATTACCCATAACAAAGTGACTATGGAAATGGCTGATCACCTTATGGGTGTGACCATGCATGAAGCCGGTGTATCCAGACTGGTGACTGTTGATGTTAATAAAGCAGTTGAACTGGTTGGTAGCTAGACGTGAATAGCCTGCAAATCCTTTTAATTCTTATAACGCTGATCACTGCCTACGCAGGAGTAGTCTGGGGTATAAAGCGATATCGTTATTTAAAGTATGCGCGTATCAAAACTCGACTGCGTTACCAGACTTCCGGTGACGAAGACTATGAAGATGATTTTCGCAGTGAACTACCTGGGGGTGGTTCTCGCGTAGTAGGGCACCGTGATCCGGAGGATATTCATACCGTGAATAATCGAATTAGAGAACAAGCAGAAGCAAACAGACCTAAGCTGCGCAGTCCTTCTGAACAGGGAGCCTTGGATCTTGGTGTTGATCAGGATGAAGCTAAAGATCCCCATATTCCGGTCCTGCTAGATCCAACGGAAGAAGTCGGAGATGCACCTTTGGTTGTTGAAGAGCCTCTAGTTAGCGAAGAAATAGTTCCTGAGATTGTTGAAGAGCCATCAGCGGATAAAGGGCCCTCAGCTAATGAAGAGCCCTCGGCGTATAAAAATCACCCTTTAGTGGAACAAGAAGAAGTCGATCACAGCATCCTATTTAGTGATCCAGAAACTACCGAAAAGCTTCCTCGTGGCCATGAAAGGCCTGAGCCCATTGCGCAAAATGCTGAACCAGAAGTAACCGCGGACCTCGAGGCAGAACCAAATAATGGCATAGAGCCATCAGTTTCGACGGCCGATGAAGAGACAGCCTTATCAGATGGAGTTACTTTTGAATCAACCGCTTCAGAACAAACTGCTCCAGAACCAAGAACCACGCCAGACGAAGTAATTATTATTAACCTGATGTGCATGGAGCACGGCGATGAATTTCTGGGTACCGAGCTAAAAGCAGCTTTGGAATCGCAAAGTCTAAATCAGGGAAATATGGATATTTTCCATTTTACCTCTGGTTCCGGCAGTGAAACTATTCGATTCAGTGCGGCAAATATATTGAATCCTGGAACCTTTCCGATTGAAAAGCTCGAATACTTCTATACGCCCGGCATTTGCTTTTTTATGACGATGACCCCCGGTGTATCTAACCTGCAAACCTTTAACCAATTGCTTTCCGCTGCGCGGGGCGTGGCTTCAAAGCTGGGTGGGGAATTGAAGGACCTGGAGCGTAACTACTTGACACATCAACGTGTTGAAGAAATTCGTACTCGAATGGGCGATTTTCAGCGCGAAAACCTGCCGGGATAATATCGATCTATGAGCAGCGCTGATCTCGAAAAAGAAGCAGACCAACTTCGAACAAAAATCCAGTCTCACAATCAACGCTATTATCAGCAGGATGCTCCAAGCATCACGGACGCTGAATACGATCTAATAATGCGGCGGCTGCAGGAAATTGAAGCCCAAAACCCCTCTTTAGTAACCTCCGATTCGCCGACCCGGAGAGTTGGGGCTTCGCCAGCCGGCGAATTCAAGCAAATAGATCATCGTATGCCGATGTTGTCTTTGGACAATGCTTTCGACGACAACGAAGTCTCCGCTTTCATAGATCGCCTTTGTTCACGCCTGAAAACTGAAGAAAAACCTGAATTGGTCGCTGAGCCAAAATTGGATGGTATAGCCGTAAGCCTGATGTACCGAAAGGGCGTGCTTGAATATGCGGTAACTCGCGGTGATGGTAGAAGCGGCGAAGATATAACCGCCAACGTCCGAACCATTAGTTCCATTCCGTTAAAACTGAAAGTTGCCAATGTTCCCGAGCTTTTGGAAGTCCGCGGTGAAATATTTATGCCTCTGCTGGTCTTTGAAGCATACAACAAAAAAGCGCTTAAAGACGGCACCAACCCATTAGTGAACCCTCGCAATGCAGCAGCTGGAAGTCTGCGACAACTGGATTCAACGGTTACCGCTGAAAGATCTTTGATGATGATGGCATACAGCCTTGGCTTTGTTGAAAGTGGTTCGGGCTTTTTGTCCGCTGATGGCTTTCTATTGGCTGAGGGCTCTCCTGCGGATACGCATTGGAAGGTATTGCAGCGCTTGGGCGAGCTTGGCTTTGTTATAAATCCGCTTATGCAGTGTGTAACCGGGCCCGACGAGTGCAAATCCTACTATCAGGACATAGCCACCAAAAGAGAGTTTCTCGAATACGATATCGATGGCATTGTTTACAAGGTGAACTCACTTGAGTTGCAAGAGAAACTGGGCTTTGTATCAAGAGCTCCGCGCTGGGCCATCGCCAGAAAATTTCCGGCCCAGGAAAAGAGCACCAAGCTACTCAATGTAGATTTTCAGGTGGGTCGCACGGGAGCGATAACCCCGGTCGCCAGATTAGAATCGATATTTGTTGGTGGTGTAACGGTTAGCAACGCCACACTACACAACCGTGATGAAATCGACCGTTTAGGGGTAAAGATCGGGGATGAGGTAATAGTCCGGCGGGCAGGGGATGTTATCCCAAAAATTGTGAGTGTTAGTAAACCGGGGGGCGGCGCAGAGATAGAGTTTCCGGCTCGCTGTCCGGTTTGTGATTCCGAGGTCGAGCAGATCGAAGGTGAAGTGGTCATCAGATGCACAGGCGGCCTTGTTTGCTCTGCACAGCGGATTGAGGCGCTGCGTCATTTTGTATCCCGTAAAGCAATGGATATAGATAGGTTGGGAAATAAATTAATTGAGCAGATGGTCCTGGAAGATCCGCCAATACTGCATTCACCGGCAGATATCTATCACTTAGATATTTCAGCAGTCGCCAACTTGGAGCGCATGGCAGATAAATCAGCGAGTAATCTAGTTCGCGCTATCGAAGCATCAAAAGAGACTATTTTGCCGCGATTTATATACGCACTGGGAATTCGTGAGGTCGGAGAGGTAACTGCCTTAGCTCTGGCAAATCATTTTGGCAATTTACAAGACTGCCAAAAAGCGAGTTTGGATGAACTAGTGCAGGTACCAGATGTCGGACCCATAGTGGCAGGGCACCTTAGAGGTTTCTTTGATAACGAAGATAATCTAGCGGTAATTGATGAATTATTGGCAAGTGGGATTAATTGGCCGAGTATTGAGAAACCTTCCACTAATATGCCCTTGTTTGGAAATACCTATGTTTTGACCGGTAGTTTGGAAAGCTTCACCCGTGATGAAGCTGGCCGCCAGATACAGGCGTTAGGCGCAAAGGTCTCTGGTTCTGTTTCGGCCAAAACCAGCGCTCTAGTGGCGGGCCCTGGTGCTGGATCAAAACTTACTAAAGCCGAAAAACTTGGTATTCCGGTATTATCGGAACAAGATTTATTGAATTT
Organism: uncultured Cellvibrionales bacterium; assembly: GCA_913063225.1. Lineage (GTDB taxonomy): Bacteria > Pseudomonadota > Gammaproteobacteria > Pseudomonadales > GM7GCV1 > JABJGI01. Next base: position 50,224 of record CAJXYP010000005.1, on the reverse strand, counting down.
ATTGGAGACGTATTCAGCGTGAGTTCATTCCGCTCTTTATTCCCTTTTGGCGCACTAGTGCTGACAGCGCTCCTGTTGAGCGGCTGTGTATTTGGTCCTCCGGAAAACCCCGAAAATATATGCGATATCTTTGATGACAAATGGGGCTGGCATGGTGATGCTAAAGATGCCGCCAAACGCTGGGACGCATCCATTCCGATAATGATGGCGATCATGTATCAAGAGTCTTCCTTTATCGATGATGCCAAACCACCTCGGGTTCGTATATTGGGGTTGCCAATGTGGTGGCGCCAAAGCAGCGCATATGGCTATTCCCAAGTCAAAGACGAAACCTGGCGATGGTATGAGCAACGTACCGGCCGAAATGGAGACAGGGACGATTTTGACGATGCCATCGATTTTATCGGTTGGTATAACAGAATGAGTGGAGAGCTAAGCGGTATAAGTCAAAGTGATGCTTCCTCTCTGTATTTGGCTTACCACGAAGGCCATGGTGGCTTTAATTCTGGTAGTTATCGTAGTAAAGATTGGTTGCTTGCGGTGGCCTCCAGAGTTCAACAACGAGCGAGTAGATACGCGGGGCAATATGAACGTTGTGATTAATAGTATTGGCGGAGTTTACCGATGATTTTTCGTAGGATTACCCGGGGTCGACCTATAACCACTAGCGTCATAGCTGGTGGTATATTAGTTGCTCTTGCGGTGTACGGCTGGGGCGTGCCCTGGGCCGAAATGGCTGAGGCTACCTTGCTCAGTATTCTAATGGTGGCCCTGTTAATTGTCCCGGCTGCACTCTTTGTCCTAGTGATTTTACTATTTAGGCACTTTAAAAATAAACGAGGGGAATAAATTGAAATATCTAATAACGCTAGGCTTGAGTCTTTGCTTGGCGGCAACCTTTGCGCAAGCGCAGTATGCGGATAGCATCGAAATTCCCTACACCAGATATACCCTAGATAACGGCCTAACCCTGTTAGTTCATGAAGATAACAAGGCGCCTATTGTAGCAGTCAATATCTGGTATCACGTTGGCTCAAAAAATGAGCGGCCGGGCATAACCGGTTTTGCGCACCTTTTCGAGCACCTAATGTTTAATGGTTCCGAAAACTACGACGGTGAGTGGTTTCTTCCTTTGGAGCTAGCGGGTGGTACTGACCTCAATGGCACCACCTGGTTTGATCGCACTAACTATTTTCAAACGGTTCCGACCCCCGCATTGGACCTTGTTCTCTGGCTTGAATCTGATCGAATGGGCCATTTGTTAGGTGTCATTACTCAGGAAAAACTTGATGAGCAGCGAGCGGTTGTTCAAAACGAGAAACGCCAAGGTGACAACCGAGCTTACGGTGGAGCTGAATATCTGCAGCTTGCTGCAATGTATCCCGAAGGACACCCATACCGATGGTCAACTATTGGCTCAATGGAAGATTTGAATGCTGCCTCTTTAGACGATGTAAAGGAGTGGTTTGAAACCTATTACGGCGCAGATAATGCGGTTCTGGTAGTGGCTGGAGATGTTGACCCCGAGCACGTATTTGAAAGGGTTAATCACTATTTTGGCGATATCCCAGCGGGACCAGCTATCAGTAGACCAGAACTCTGGATTGCCAAACGGAATGAGAGCACTAGGGACATAATGGTCGATGATGTGCCTCAAGCACGACTGACTAAAGTCTGGAATACGCCTCAGTTCGGAGCTGTGGACACGGTATATCTGGAAATTGCAGGTTCCATACTGGGCGGTGGAAAAAATAGTCGACTCTATACCCGCTTAGTATATGAAGATCAGATTGCTACGAGCGTCTCTGCAAGCCAATCCGGATTCGAAATTGCCGGTATGTTTGAGATGGAGGCCTACGCAAAAGAAGGCGTAGAATTGGAAACTATAGAAGCTGCGATTAATGAAGAGTTGCAGGATTTCTTGGATGATGGACCTACTCGTGATGAACTTGAAAGGGTAAAAGCATCTTACTTCTCCGGCATGATTCGCGGCTTAGAAAAAGTGGGTGGATTCAGCGGAAAATCTCAGCTACTGGCTACCTTTGAGACCTACTTAGGCGACGCCTCAGCCTTTGAGGAAGATATGCGCCTATGGGAATCAGCCACTAGCAGGCAGGTCAGAGATGCTGCACGCACTTGGTTATCTAGTGGTGACTACAACCTTGAAGTTCATCCGCAACCAAACTACCAGACGGCGGAAACAGGCGCTGACAGATCAGAACTTCCGGGAGCAGGTGAGGCACCAGCTCTAGAGTTCCCTGAAATCGAAACATTCGAACTGGGAAATGGTATTCCAGTGCTACTAGTAGAACGCGGAACTTTGCCCTTAGTAGGAATGACGATGATCTTTGATGCCGGTTATTCGGCAGATGCAGGCAATATATTGGGAACTGCCGGTTTGACCGGAAGCATGCTCGACGAGGGTACTGACAAATATGATGCGCTCGAACTAGCGGACTTAGAAGAGCGTTTAGGAGCAAGCATTGGCGCAGGCTCGTCTGTGGATAATACTCAGGTGAGTTTAAGTGCACTTGAAGCAAACCTTCGGGAATCGGTGGAGCTTTATGCAGAGATCATCCGCAATCCAATTTTTCCCGAAGCCGATCTTGAACGTATACGTATTGGCGCATTGGCGGGCATAGCACGAGAGAAAGCAGACCCACAGCAGTTAGCGTTGCGGAATTTGCCGCCTTTGCTATATCCAGAAGGGCATCCCTACGGAATACCATTGACTGGCTCTGGCACTGAAGAGTCGATTGCTAGCATTCAGCGCAATCATTTGATGGATTTCTACAATCAGTGGATTCGTCCGGATAACGCCACTTTAGTAGTGGTTGGTTCAATGAGTCGTGAGGAAATTCAGCCTGAATTAGAGAGGGCCTTTGGAGATTGGCAGGCACCTGAAGTTGCCTTGGGTGCCAAAGAGCTCCCTTTGGAAGGTGTTACCGCAGATGCGGGAGTTATCTATCTATTAGACAAAGCAGATGCGCCGCAATCTATGATTATCGGTGGCCAGCTGATGCCAGCTTCCAATTGGGAGCAAACAGAAATGCTGGATATGGCTATCCGAGCATTGGGTGGTACCTTCAATGCTCGTCTCAATATGAACCTTCGTGAAGACAAGGGGTGGGCCTACGGTGCACGTTCCTTCCTTCCTGATTCACGGGCCCAGCGCCCGCTGATTTATTACGCTCCTGTGCAATCAGATAAAACACTAGAATCTATGTTGGAGATATTCCGCGAGGTAGAGGAATACACAACTACGAACCCGATTACTCAAGAGGAGTTGGATAGAAATCGTGAAGGATTATTGCGCAGCCTCCCGGGTCGCTTAGAAACTGCGGGCGCAGTGCGCGGCTATATGCTTGATATAGTTAGCTATAATCGTCCGTTAGACTTCTTTGAAACCTCTCAAGAGCAACTTCGGAATATGCAGGTTGAAGAAATATCTGCGGTTGCCGCAGAGCAAATATTGCCGGAAAATTCGATTTGGCTAATCGTCGGCGATTTGTCATTAATAGAGCAGCCTCTTAGAGATTCCGGTATCGCAGAAATACGTATTCTGGAAGAATAGGGACGCAAATAAATGGTTAAGGCACTGAACCCAGCGCCTAGTTAACCGCAGCGAGGATTAAGCTATGGGAAATTGGATTGCTATTGCCGTTCTGGTGTTTTTTGCCGGATACCTGATGATGATCTACAACAATTTGGTTTCTTTGAAACATGCTGTTTCAAAGTATTTGGCCAATATTGATGTACTGTTGAAACAGCGACATGACGAACTCCCAAAGTTGGTAGAAACCTGTCGGCGCTATATGGCGCACGAACAAAATACTCTTAACTAAATAACGGAAGCGCGCAGTAAAGTTGCTGGCGCGCAACAGAGCGGCGATATGGCTGCCCTGGGTGTTGCTGAAACCGCAATGCGTGCAGGGTTAGGTAAATTGTTTGCCGTAGTCGAAGACTACCCTGAGTTAAAGGCCGATCAGAGCTTTCAACATCTACAGCATCGTATTACGGATTTGGAAAACTCTATTTCTGATCGCCGTGAGGTCTACAACGAGTCCGTCAATAACAACAATGTGCGCATCGAGCAGTTTCCTGATGCGGTCATTGCCAACTTCTTCAGGTTTAAGGCTTTTGAACTACTAGAGTTCGAAGACGAAGAGCTAAAAGACGTAAGTATCAAAGAGCTGTTCAATTAGCGGCTATTGAGATTGCAGCTGGGAACCTACCAATATGACCGAGTTATGGATCACCTTAGCTTTTGTCACCATATGCGCTTTATCTGCTTAAGAATATCTTGGATGGCGCTTCGCAAGGCCCGGAGTATCGAAGATACGCCGACTTCCAAAATCGATTCTGCTGCTCAGGGCTGCGTCGAACTTATAGGTAGCGCCAAAGCCGATCAAGCATTGCTCTCAGCCCCTTTAACCAATTCTCCCTGTTTTATGGTACCGGTTTCAGGTTGAGCGCTATGAAACCTCTGGAAAGCGGTCTAGCTGGCGAGTTACTCGTTCTGGAACTAGTGAGCGCAGCTTTTTTCTGGAAGACGATACGGGTGTTTGTCATATCCATCCAGAAGGCGCAGACATTAGCCCACGTACCAAGACCACATGGCACGGCAATTCAGAAGTACCATTGGCTAGTTCTAGCAGGGCTGGTTCGAGTTTATTTATGGGTGGGTCTAGATACCGATATTCTGAATCGCGCATTCACCCAAATGACTTGCTCTACGGCCTAGGATTGTTTCAGACCATCCATGCGGAAAGCGCTAGTGAGCAAACCGAAACCAGGGCTTCCGAAATACTGAATGAGTGGAAGTCCGATCACACGGCTCTTTTAGCAAAATTTGATGCTAACCAAGATGGCGAAGTTGATTTGAAAGAATGGAATAGGGCACGGCAAGTAGCGGCGGGCGAGGCTCACTCTTACGTATTGGAAAACTATGACAGCGAACCGGCACATATCCTTTGTCGATCCCCGGTTAGATACCAACACTTTATTCTTGCCAGTAAGAACCCACTTAAACTTGCCAAACAGTATCGTTGGAAGAGCCTTATTCTCTTTGTGGTATTTCTTGGGTTAGTAGCGCTGGATTTTAATCTGGTGCAGTCCCTAGTATCTGCCTAGACAGTATTCTTAGCTGTTGAAGGCAACAAGCGCGGCAGTTATTGCGACATTCAAAGATTCAACGCCCCGGTTCATGGGGATAGCGACTCGCTGACTAGCGATTCTCTTGATCTCTTTAGATACGCCTTCCGTTTCATTTCCCAATACATAAACAATACGATCTTTCTTACTCAGTGCAGAAAAGTCTGTATTGGAATTACTGTCTAGTACGCAAATTTCTGTGCCTAGTTTTTGTAGTTGCTTTAGGCCAACTTCGAGCTTATCCAATCGAATCAATGGCGCTTTAAATAGCGATCCGGCGCTTGCCTTAATAACGAGAGGCGATAGTTTAGGTGTGTCCGATTTACTGATGAGAAGTCCGTCGCAGGGGCTGGCTGCCACAGAACGAATAATCATTCCCAGGTTTTGTGGGTTGGTTATTCCGTCCAAAGCAATCAAGCGGAATTGGTCTGGTGGCGAGGCCAAGAAGGCTTCTAGCTGTTGGTGGTCTGGGCATCGAACATCTAAGGCTACACCCTGATCCTGCTTTGCATTTTTGGAAATGCGGGCGAGGGCAGAGGGTTCATGGATACGTACTTCAACACCACGTTCATCAGCCTGTTGCTGGATTTCATCAAGGATACTTGCTGAGCGATTGTTCTTGGATAGATGCAATCGTTCCGGCTGCAGACCGGGATCGCAAATAGCCTCTAAAACGGGTTTACGACCATAGACGGTAAGAAGTTGCTCGAATCGAGCCTTTTTGGCGAGGTATTCCTCGGAGTCTGTCATCTCTAAGCCAGTTGCATACGAGCCTTGCGGCAAGGTTTGTTTGTTTGATTCATATCATTGTGAAGATTTCGCGGAGAAGCCATTTTAACTACAACGCTCTCGATTAGGAACGGTCAAATAATGCAGATGGAATATTCCAAGGAGATTATATGAACCTGTATCCAAATAGGTCAGTTTATCTAGCAGCAGTATGTAGTTTAATTTTTCTTTTATTGCTTATTCAGGCGACAGCACAGGGTCGAGGTTCTCCTGATAGAGGTCCCGATCGAGGTCAGGTTGAATATAGTAGATCAACATATGCGCCCATTGGTCATCGAGTACAGACCCTTCCCTCCGCACATTAGGTTATTCAGCTGGGGCGGAATAACTACCAATATTCCAATGGTAGTTTTATCGCAGGGATAATCAGGGCTTCTACGTAGTAGTGAATGCGCCATTGTCATCAAGAGTGCGTCAGCTTCCTAACAATCATATTGGTTTTCTTATTGGTTCCCAGCGCTACTTCTATGCGAACTACACCTACTACCTATGGGACAATCGGCGTGATTACATAGTGGTGGAAGAGTCTGTGGGCGCCGAGACAGAGGTTGCCTCCGCAAGTGAATCTAGCGGTGAGCTGTTCGTTTTATCCCGCTGAGGGACAGTCAGATGAGCAGCGAGATAGAGATCGTTATGACTGTTATTTATGGGCCTCGGGTCAGACCGGGTTTGATCCTAGTGAAGCCAATAGCACAGCCAATCAAAATTCAGATTTAGCCAGCAACTATCGACGAGTAATTTCAGCTTGTCTTGAAGGTCGCGGCTATACCGTTAAATGGGAGCAGATATGAGTCGTTCAAAGAAAACAGTACCTTTTAGTATCTTAGTTATCGGTTGCCTTCTGGTTTGTGGAGGGGTAAATTCACGGGGTTTGTATGTGTATCCAGGGCAAGGTCAAAGCGATGAGCAATTGAGTAGCGATCGATATGAATGTCATCGCTGGGCAGCAGATGAGAGTGAATTTGATCCAACAGACTTTGGTGAAGAGCCACCAAGTATGGTGAGAGTTCCTAGAGTAGCTAACGAAGCTGAAGGCGCCATCGAAACCGGGGCCATAGTTGGAGCCGCGGCTGGGGCTGTAGTTGGTTCTCAGGATGCAAATGCAGGTAAAGGCGCGGTTATGGGTGCAATTATCGGTTCAATGATCGGTGGAGTAGCTGAGCAGCAGGGCAGACAGGATGCTGATCAACAAACCGCAGCGGAAGTTGCTCGACGAACCGCCGAGATAAATCGCACTAAAGCCGAAAGAGCGTTGAGGCAATCGAATTATCGACGAGCCTTAACGGCCTGCCTTGAGGGTAGGGCTATTCGGTAAAATAAAAGAAGGGGCGTTAAGCCCCTTCCTATTAATTATCTGATAAATAGCTGCTACTGAATAATAGCGGGAACTGGCATATGCCCATTAATAGTCTGATCTGCGGGACTTTCTTCGTTGGTGCCATTACCAAACCCTACAGGCATATGGGGTGGTGCCTTGCCAAAAGATAGTTCGCGATCGCCCCAAGTACAGGGAGGAGTAAAGGGGTACTTATCTGTAACGTAGTAACCAACAAAATCTCCCGCTGCGTTTGTTCTACCGTTGCACTGGTCAAGATTTCCGGTATTACCGCTGTCGTATTCCCAATCCCATTCGTACCGCCCAAGCTCTAGTCCGAAAGATACAAAGCCGCCGCCGAGAGGGTCACCGAAAAAGCGATAGTCTCTGGCAGTGCCATCTGGAGAGAGAGTGCCACCAACCCAAGCCACATCATTGTGGTGATCCAAGTCGGCTTGCGTTGGTGGAATGCCATTCAATTCCGTGCCTTGTTCGGCGCGAGTTTGTCCGAATCCAGATGCATCTGGATTTATACCGCTATTAATAAGGCTGTATCCAGATTCTGCTTGAACGATATTTCCGGCACCGTCTTCAAACCAGTGTCCGTAAATGGGGAACCCATCAGCCGCAAAACCTATAACCGGGGAGGATATATCGTTGCCGGACGAATCATGTGGCGCTGCAGTCTGCTCGGTATTATCAGTGAGCGGGTGCGTAATAGCGTGATAGTGGTATGTGCCAACAAAGCCATGGGCAAAGTAGGGGTCAAAATTTGCGGCCATTTCAGGCTCGGATGGATCAAATATATTATAGGCTGGAAGTTCGTGCCAGCCCTGGTTGCCGCCACAGCCGGATGAGTTACCAGCGTCGTTTGACTGCAGGGAAAGCGCCCCTGTATCAATATAAGTGCGGTAGCAGAAGCCCGAGTCCATGGCGATACCAACCCCGTTCAGGATGATTCCGTCGTAATCCATATAGACCGTGGGATTTCTTGGCGTATCAAAGGGCACACCAGGGCTGGTGGAGAGCGTCGGGCTTACTGGAATATAGGTTACCTGCCAGTCTTGATGATCGATCGCATTGATCCAGCCATTGCCATTGGGGCCTTCAACTGGCAAACCAAAATCGTGGTTGGGAACCATATTGGAAAACATACGGCAATGGGTGGCGGTGTTGAGATCATTTGTTTGGGCGACATTGTCGTAATCGTAAGTGGGCTGATTCCAGCTAGTGGCGATTACTAAGTCCATTCTCACGTAACTGGACGTATTTGTTCCAGGGAAAAAGGGATCGGTATTTGTCAGATTTGAAGTATCTGTAATGCCGTGAGAATCGTAGTCAACGGCACTTAGTCCTAGATCCCAGTTGGCCTCAGTATCCGTCGCATAAGCTGTGCAATCAGGACTCAGGCTCAGCAGAATCGCGTCTTTGAAACCATTTGTGGTTTCGTTCAAATCAGGATTGCTAGTACTTGACCCGCCACCTCCGCCTCCGCCACCTGCAGCAACTACTGTGACGGTATAAGTAATCTCGGTGGCAGCATTATTGGCTGCGTCGGAAATGTTTGCTGTAACGCTAAAGCCGCCGGCAGTCGGAAATGTCGCGTTCCAATTCCCTGCGGTGGTTTGCGCCGTTCCGTCTAGGGACCAGATTATATTTGTGGAGATATTTCCATCGATCGTGTCAGAGGCAGTGCCGGTAAAACTAATTGAGTCACCTTCGTTGACGGTCTGACCACTTCCGGCAGGAGTGATGCTTAATGTTGGAGCCGTGGTATCAGGCACAGGCCCACCTGAATCTGGCGTATTAGAACCTCCACCAGCGGAGCCACCACCGCCGCCGCAAGCAACCAATGTGCTCAGTAAACAGATTATAGATAGCGTCCGATGCATCTTATTGAAGGAGACTAGTTTTAAAAACGTTTTCATAATTATCCGGTACAGATCAATTGATCAATAAATTCGACGACGCCAGCATAAAATCCACAGGAATATTTATTGCCTATACCTACCTAGAATTAATCATCTGCACAGGAAATCCTTTTTTAAAATGGGGAATATGTCCGCAATTCCTTATTATTGCAAAATCATGTTGAATATTTTTGTCTGCTATTCGGACGCGGAAGTAGAAAGGAATCACTGATTTTGTGTAAAAGAAGGCAAATCTGAGTTACTTTGCAGAGCGTAGAAACTGAGAAAATATTGATGACAGAAGTAGAGATTAATAAAGAGCCTGTAGAGCTCTATAAGATTCTAAAATTTGAAGGCATTGCATCTAGCGGTGGCGAAGCAAAGTCTATTATCGCTGGCGGACTGGTTACTGTTAACGGTGAGGTTGAAACCAGAAAGCGCAAAAAAATGAGTGCCGGCGATACCATTGAGTTTGCGAGCGAAAAATACTTACTTCGTTTGGCATAGCATTGAGCCAAAAGAAATAATTACTAGGTTTCAATTGATGGCACTTAGATCCCAATTGAGGAACTCCCATGTCAGAAAAATTTGAAGCGCTTACCGATAAACATATCGACTTTATCAAAAAACAGCATATGTTTTTTATTGGCACTGCGGGTAAAGAGGGGCGAGTAAATGTTTCTCCAAAAGGTATGGATAGCTTTAGGGTTATCGATGCCACCAAGGTGGTTTGGCTGAACCTAACCGGCAGCGGTAATGACTCTGCGGCCCATGTGCTTGAGAGTGGCAGAATGACGGTTATGTTTTGTTCCTACGATAAGCAGCCACTGATTATGCGGCTCTATGGAACGGCTAAAGTTATTCACCCGAGAAATTCAAACTGGGACGACTTGGCGTTACTGTTCCCCAAACATGCTGGCGCTAGGCAGTTTTTCGAAATTGATATTGACCTTGTGCAAACATCCTGCGGATTTGCTGTGCCTTTTTATGATTTGGTAGGTGAGCGGCCAACGCTAAAAAAATGGACCGAAACCAAGGGTTCCGAAGGTATAGAGGGTTACTGGAGAGAGAAAAATACTAAGAGCATAGATGGCGCTGATACCGGTATATTTGAAGATGTTTTATGTCCGATGCCGCAACCTACCTCATAGTTTTACAGGGACTTAAGCAGGAGCTTGAGGATGCACTAAAGGATGCAAACTCCAGTGCTGCTACCGTAGTTCTGGATCAAAACTCTATTGGCAGGCTTTCACGAATGGATGCGATGCAGCAACAAAACATGGCTATGGCAAATCAACGTAGCCTCTCGGCTCGCCTTGCCAAAACTCACAAAGCCATAACGGCTCTAACGATTGGCGACTATGGCTATTGTGAGACCTGCGGCGAAGAGATTGCCGAAGGTCGGCTTCAATTCTATCCCGAATCAGATACTTGTTTGAGCTGCCAGTCGGCTAGCGAAAACCAGTAACAAGAAAAGAGGACAGAGACACCAGCCTAGATCACTTCGTCTTCTACCTTGTTGGTTAACTTGCCTAAACCCTCTACCGCTATCTCTATCGTATCACCGGCTTTCATCCAGATAGGCGGCTTACGCGCATAACCCACGCCTGCTGGTGTACCTGTGACTACAACATCCCCAGGTTCGAGAGTCATGCATTCGCTTAGAATGGCAACTAAGGAGCACACTGGAAATACCAGGTCATCAATAGATGCGCTCTGCATTATCTGCCCGTTTAAGGTGGTGGTTAAGGTTTGCCCGGCCATGCCTTCTGGTAATTCATCGGAGGTGACTAACTCAGGTCCAAATGCGCCCGTATCATCGAAGTTTTTGCCTATGGTCCACTGGGATGAGAAACGCTGGTAATCACGCAATGTGGCATCGTTAAAGAGGCTATAACCGGCTATGTAGTCGAGAGCGTCGGCTTCAGAAACATGACGGCAGGTTTTTCCGACGACAAAAACAAACTCACCCTCGTAATCCAGCTTGTCTGAACATTGCGGAGCGATAATAGGAGCTTCGTGTGCAATCAATGATGTTGATCCACGGTAAAAGATTTCGGGGTAATCCGGCACTGCGGCTCCGCCTTCTGCGGCATGAGCGGCGTAGTTGCGGCCGATACAGATAATTTTTCCGGGTTCTGGAATAAGGGGTAGGAATTTGATACCAGCTAATTCGATGCTCTCACCCTGATAGTTCTCGAGCTTCTCTGCAAGTAAGGACAGTTTGTCTTCAGCTAGTAACTGACGAATGCTTGTGGGCAAATCTACATCTATGTTGGCGACAGGAATAACTCTGTCATTTTGACGTACGCCAATTTGCGCGGTGCCATCTTGGCTGTAGGTAATAAGTCTCATATTTTCTGTTCGCCTTTATCTAAGGTTTAAAAGATTAATGGGTATGAAGACTGGGTTTAGTCTCAATCTAGCTTGGCGACTGCGTCGACCAGCACAAATGCTATTTGACAGGTCTCAGTTCCCTGGTTTGACCATGCGTGATTAGTACCGCGCTGGACCACTACATCTCCGGTCTTAAGCAGTACTTCGCTATCATCCAATAACATCACAATCTCGCCAGTTAGAATTATGGCGTAATCGACCGAGTTGGTTCTGTGCATAAACGGATGTCGCGCATTTTCGACAATATTGTCTCCGGCACCCATTTCGGCAAACGCTGATTTGCCATCCAAGGTTTTCATAACCTCTGGATCTTCCGGCTGAAATTCAACAATTCTAAATACACTTCCACCCTCTGGTGGGTGCAGTACAAAGGGGCCATCGACGGTTTCTTCTGCGCCGTCATACTCCCCAGGAGTAGTTTCGCACTGCCAAATATTGGTCAGGGCGACGCCCGGTCGATTTGGGCGTTCAAGGATGTTTGTTGCTGCGCTATCAGACACGCAAATTGCGCGCCCATCTTCATCGTGACCGGTTACTACCCGGCGAATTGCTATGGCCATTATTTCCCCCAATGGAAGCTAGATATCTAAAGCTAGTCGAATGTGGCTTTGTAAATTGTCAGGCCTGAATTGTATCAATCCAGATGATCTATTAATATGAGGAAACGGAGCGAATTCAAAGACTCCTGCGTGATCGGTCATAAAATCTGCTGATTGATAGCAAGCATAATTGGGGCAGATGCAATTACTAGGGTATCAAAATTATTAATCTGATTTCTATCACTCGACGCTGGAGAAAATCTAAGGTCGAACTAATGTCTGTGGTGCTTCTCGCTAGCTTTATAGTTGGCTGCAGTCAGTCTGGCGACAAAGCTGAGCCAAGAAGACAAGAGTTGCATCTGGCAACCGCAAGTTTGGGAGGTGCTTTTTATCCTGTAGGGCAAAGCGCTTCTAATTTGGTCACTAAATACTCCGATAACCTTTCTATGCTGCCCGTGGTTAGCGCTGGCGCAATTCAAAATCCGAGACTAGTGCACGCAGGTGAAGTAGACCTGGGTATCACGAACGCCTATATGGCTTGGTTATCGGTTAATGCCGAAGCGCCTTACACAGAGCGGCATGACTTATTGGCGCTAGGCACTATTCACGCTAGTATTTTGCATATGGTGACCTTAGCTGGATCACCAATAGAAAGTTTCGATGACCTTCGTGGAAAACGAGTGGCAGTCGGTCCTGCTGGCGGGGGAACCTATGGCTTTCTTGAGCGCTTGTTAGAAATTCACGATATGTCCATTGAAGATATAACCCCCAGCTATTTGTCCTACACAGACGGCTTTACTCAGCTTGGAGATGGCAATGTCGACGCTGCCTTAGCTTTGGCTGGCTTTCCCACTGCTGCGGTTATGGCAACACTCGCTACTCAGGATCTCGCGTTTATCGAGCTATCCGAGGAAAAGCTGGCTGAGGTTCGCGAAAGGTATCCTTATTACACACTGAGTGAACTACCCAAAGATGTGTATAGAACTGAACAAGACATAAGTGTTATCGGCGTAAACAATATGGTGATTGTGAGAGCAGATATGGAAGAAGAGCAGGTTTTTCAAATTGCCCAATCGATCTACGGAAACATGGACGAGTTCAGACGTAACAATGCTATTGCCCGGCAAATATTTCCTATGCAGTCGTTACAATTGCCTATTCCTCTGCACCCTGGATCAGCTCGTTATTTTCAGTCCCTTAGACCGGCCGCTGGGGATTAAAGACATTTAAAATGACTCATTCAGAAGACTCTAAAATGCTTACTTCAAAACCAAACCAATCGACGCCGGTATTTTTTACTAAAGTCGTCGCAATATGTGCCATAGCCATAGGGCTGTTCCACCTGCTTAACGTTGCAGGAATATTGCTCCTGTCCACCATGGAAATACGCATCGTTCACCTAGCAGTAATGATGGTGATTTTGTTTTTGAGTCAGCCCTATCTAACCCAAAATCAGCAAGACCGTTCTAGTGGTAAAGCAGGCGCCTTGATTAGCGGCATGCTGCCTGCGCTGTTTGCTATAGCTATAGCGGTCTACTTTCTTAACCGCTGGAAAGCTATTGCGCTAAGCGGCGGAGATACAAACGCCCTAGATCTATACGTAGGAGTTGCTTTGCTGGTTATGGTACTAGAAGCCACTCGACGCAGTATTGGCAACGTATTAGCCGCTATTACGTTGGTGTTTTTGGTCTATCCTTTTGTTAGTCCCTATTTGCCCGGAGTGCTTCATGGCAGGGGCGTTAGCGCAAACAGAGTAGCTAACTTTCTGACAACTACCAACGAGGGTGTCTACGGCATTCCGCTAGGCGTTGCTGCTACCTACATTATTATTTTTTCTCTATTCGGAGCGTTTCTCAACAAGTTTGGTGCCGGAGATTTTTTCTTTAACTTGGCCAGCAAAGTTACCAGAGGAATGTTGGCGGCTTCCGCAAAAACGGCGGTGATATTCAGTTCACTGCTGGGAATGATCTCAGGGTCTGCGGCCGGTAATGTTGCCGTTACCGGATCCTTCACTATTCCTATGATGAAAAAAGAAGGATATGAACCGAGACAGGCTGCGGCTATTGAAGCGGTCGTATCCACTGGCGGGCAAATACTGCCGCCGGTAATGGGCGCGGCGGCTTTTATTATGGCGGAGATAGTCGGCACGCCTTATGTGAATGTGATGAAAGCAGCGCTGATTCCGGCCTTGCTGTTTTTCACTTCAATAATGTTCGTGGTTCATTTACAGGCCAAGAAAAACGGTATTACACGAGCGTCTGAGGTACCGAGAAAGGAAGAGGAGTCTCTGCTCAAAACACTCTGGGACGGAATTCCTTTCCTCATCCCCTTTGCGCTGTTGATAGTTCTTATGGTGCAAGGTTACTCGCCCTTTAAAGCATGTTTCTTTTCTATGCTGGTATTGGTTGTAGCCCACGCAATCTGGAATAGAGAATTTGGATTCTCCTTGCTTGGAAAGATCGGAGAAGCCATTCAGAAAGGCGCTCAGAGCACGGTTCCCATATCTATTGCTTGTGCGGCTGCTGGAATAATCTCAGGCAATCTCGCGGTAAGCGGATTGGGAATAAAAATATCCAGCATTATTATTTCTGCTTCGGGGGGTATTCCTATTGTCGCTCTAGTGCTGACTATGTTTACCGCCATCATTTTGGGTATGGGCTTGCCCACGACTGCGGCCTATTTGATTCTTGCTACGGTAGTGGCGCCATCTCTCGCCGAATTGGGTGTGCCGCTATTAACGGCCCATATGTTTGTATTCTTCTTTGGCTGTGTTTCCACCATCACTCCGCCGGTAGCCTTGGCTTCCTATGTGGCGGCGGGTATTGCTGGTGCAGATATTAATAAGGTCGGCTGGACAGCTTTTGGCTACGGTATAACTGCCTTTGTATTACCCTTTATGTTCTTTTTCGGTCCAGCTCTATTGTTAGATGGCACTGTCACCGATATTGCTCTTGCCGTTGTTAGCGGAATTACCGGTGTATATTTAGTTGCCGGGTCGGTAGTTGGCTATATAAATCACCAGCTTTCATATCCCCTTAGGGCAATGGTATTTGCCGCTGGCTTACTTCTGTTGTTACAGGGCTTGGTAACCGATTTGATTGGCATAGCCATATTCGCCGGAGTGTTTTTGGGGAATAGGAGTAGGATTAGCGCAAGAAGTTAGTTAAGTCTGAATTGTTCGGAGATATATGAATCAAGAATCTAGATTACTACCGATATTCACTTTGTTTTTGGCTCTGCACTTGTGTGTAGCAACAGCCCAAGCACAACAGGCGAACTCAGCGGCAGACCCAGTATTGGTTCGAGAGCACTGGAATGCGGCTCGGTTATTGGCGGGAGACGACTGGCGCGAGGCATTCGACTTTTTCTGCGGGCCACCACCTGAAGATCTAGACGGCAGCGTATCCCCCATACTTGAGTCCGCGCAGCTATTTGATAATTTGTATATTCTTGGCCGAAGCCGGACCGTTGTTTACGCCCTTACGACGTCTGAAGGCATAGTGTTAATTGATGCGGGATATCTGGGGCAAGAAGAGTCGGTACTAATACCTGGATTGATACAAGCAGGTTTGGATCCTCAGGATATTAAATTGGTAATTGTGGCGCATGGGCATCGAGATCATTTCGGAGGCGCCAAATATCTTCAGGCTACCTACGGCGCTCGAATAGTTGTGACGGAGGCAGATTGGGAGGCGGTTAGTCATTCAGGTGGCCCGACCAAGGATACGGCAGCGGTCGAGGGTATCCCTCTCAGGCTTGGAGACACTGAAATTACCCCAATACTAATACCTGGTCATACACCGGGAGGGCTAGGGTTAATATTTGAAGTAAAAGATGGAGGCAGAACTCACCAAGCCGCCTTGTTTGGTGGAACCATTCTGGCCGAAGGCCGGATTTCAGATGATGGATTGCGGCAGTACATTGACTCCTTAGCGCACTTCGCTGAGAAAGCTGAAGAAATGGGCGCTGATGTGGAGCTCAATAATCATCCATACTTTAATAACCTCGAGGTTCGTCTCGATGCACTGGCTGATCGCCAAACGGGTGAAGAGCATCCTTTTGTGATTGGCCCTGAGTCCTATTTGAGGTTTTTGTCGGTAATGTCTGAATGCACAAAAACGGAATTGGCTCAGCGCGGGGCTGCCATATAATCGCGCAGGGCGCTCACGCAGTTGAAAGTACAGCAAGGATGAAAAGTCTTCAGCCAAGGTTATAAAGCTTGGTGAAGTTCCGGTCAAGTGCTACTTTGACGCAGATTCGAACCTCTCCAATATTGGCTTTATATGGATAGACAGCAGTTAGATCAGGTCTTTTTCTCGATTCAAACAGCGCTTAGGCGCAGTCTTGGCCGAATTGTGTCTTCCTCTCATGATATTGATGATGTGGTGCAGGAGACTTACCTGCGTGCTGTTGCAAATAACACCTCGAATTCGATCAAAGACGCGGAAGGCTACCTATTTAGAACCTCTCGCAATATCGCTTTAAATGAGAAGGCGAGGCTCTACCATCAATTAGAAGTTTCTTTGCCAGTAGAGGAAGTTGATCAGTTAACTGTCTTAATAAATGACAAGCCCGTTGAACGGTATGTCGAGCGCAAGCAGCAGTTTGCGGAATATTGCATGGCAGTTAGTGATTTGCCAATCCAATGCCGTCGGGTTTTTGTGCTGCGTAAGGTATATGGCTGCAGCCAGAAAGAAATTGCAAAAGAGTTGGGAATTAGCCTAAGTACGGTTGAGACCCATATAACAAAGGGTATGCAGAAAATGCGGCAGTCTATGAAGAATCGCGATACCCAGCCGGCTACTTCTACAAAAGGAGGCAAAAATGAACAATCTCGATAACGTCTCCCAGTTTCCCGAATCCGTGGAACTCGTCGCTAGCGCATGGCTTGCCAAGCTGGACCGCGGCGATCTCTCCAATACTGAAAAACAGCAGCTCACAAACTGGTTAAAACAACATTCGATGCACCGGGTGGCTTTATCAGATCAGCTTAGTGAATGGTCAGATATGGATGTATTGAGTGAGCTTGCTCATCTCGATTTGGCTATCACTAAGAATAAAACGAGTTGGTCGGGTCGCCTTTCCCTGCTTTGGGACTGGAACCGACCCGTTGCTTATGCGGCGAGCTTGGCTTCAATGGCACTTATCGTCCTGGTATTTACCCCGACGGACTTTAGTTTAAATCCCGCTTCAGAAACCAAGGCAGTAGTTGATCTGGGTATCAGCACCGAAGTAGGGCAGCAAATAAGCGAATCACTGCCGGACGGCTCGGTTTTGCATCTGAATACTACCTCGATAGCTGAAATCACCTATACACGGGAAGAGCGTAGCGTTGAGCTAAAAACTGGAGAAGCTTTCTTTGACGTCGCCCCGGAATCAGATCGGCCTTTTGTGGTTTATGCTGGTGAAACTTCGGTTCGAGCGGTGGGTACAGCCTTTGCGGTGCACCTGATTGATGGGACAGTTCAGGTTTCCGTGACAGAGGGAACCGTAGAGTTCACCAGTGGCGGAGAGAAATATTTGGTTTCCGCTAAAGAACCCGGATCCGAAAACCTCTTCGAAGGTTCGGCTTTAGGCAATGTGGCGCTTTATAGCGGTGATCAAATCTCCTTAGATACTCAGCCCATGGATGTATTGGAGAGACGCCTAGCATGGCAAAGTGGAATGTTGGAGTTCAGAGGCGAATCTCTCGACTATGTTGTGTCTGAGTTAGGGCGGTATACCGACGCGCGCATCGAAATCCTCGATGAGGATATCAAGGACGTTCGGTTAGGCGGCTATTTCAAAATAGGCGATATTGAAGGCTTAGCTTCTACCTTAGAGCTTGGATTTAATATTCAGGTTGCCGTGGTTTCAGACGAACTAATTCAAATATCCCGCGGGCCAGACTATTAGTCGGCTGAGTTGGTTCTGCAAGCAGGCCTTGGCATCGATTCTTATGATTGGGGCTAACTTATTTTTGGTTTCTCGGAACGTACTAGTGGTTTTTTCATTTTCAGCTGTCTTTATCCCTAAGGCAATCGCAAAACTAGCGATGCCTAAGCTTGGGAAGTTTGTAAAAAGATTTTGGTTATCATTGTTAATGCTGCTCTTTACTGGTGCTGTTTACAGCCAAGATACAGAACAGGGTGCACAAGAAAACCCAATCCAATTTCAAATTTCCCAGTTAGATGCTGGAACTGCGCTGAATGAATTTGCAAAACAAGCCAGTGTACAAATGCTATTTGATTACGAGATTGTTCAGGGTATTCGAACAAAGCAAGTAAATGGCGAGTACCTAGTTTGGGATGCATTACAGTTACTTGTTGTAGATACAGGCTTAGAAGCAATACGTGTCGACAGTAGCCGCTATTCAGTAGTTTCAGTAAATAATATTACTGGGGATACTAATAACGTGAATACTCGTAGAAATATTTTTGCCGCAGCGCTCGCCGTTGTATTTAGCACCGGCGCAGCAGTTGATGTCGTCGCTCAAGACACTAGCAGTCCTCGTGTACTGGAAGAGATTGTTGTGACCGCGCAAAAACGCGCTCAGTCATTGCAAGATGTGCCAGTCACGGTGAACGCGCTCTCTGAAGAAAATCTTACAGAATTTGGAGTAGATAGCCTGTTTGAAGTGGCCAACTTGGTTCCAGGTATGGTTTTCTCACGCGCTCCCGATGATGGTTTGGCCTTGACGCTTCGCGGTCTTGGAACACCGGCTCGAACGCAGTCGTTTGACCAGTCAGTAGCACTCTTCCTTGACGGGACCTTTATGGGTAAAGGCCGTATGTACTCCGCCGCCTTTTTTGACGTTGAGCGAATGGAAGTCATTAAGGGTACCCAAAGTACCTTGCTCGGTAAAAATACTAGCCTAGGTGCAATTAGCATAGTCACTAGAAAACCCGGTGATGTGGTAAGCGGAAATTTCCGAGCTAGTGCTGAAGTTGAAAACGGCGGATGGGGTATTGATGCGGGTGTTGATCTGCCGGTGACTGACAACTTTGCGGTTCGCGCAGCAATCAAACTATCTGATCAAGAGGGATGGGTGAAAAATATTCTGACCGGCCAAGATGTGCCGGATGATGAGGAAACCGGTATGCGACTAACGGGTGTTTATACGCCTAACGATGACCTTACAGCCACTGCGATATTCCAACATTCAGAAAGCATTCGGTCTGGTAACGGCTTTCAGTATGTAGATCAGGGCGGTTATTTGCCCCCACCAGTAGTGGGCGCCATTGGTGAAGTAGATTTTAACGATACTAAGAGCGCACTTTGTTCAGAGTGTCCTGGTGGCGAGAGCAATCACGACACCACAGTGGATAGCTTTAGTATCAATATTGACTATCAGTTCAATAACCTGACTTTGACTTCGGTAACTTCGGTAGCGGACTACCAAATCAAGTTTTTCGATGACTTTGATTTTGGTAATGCTCTCGATGAAGTTAACTGGGCGATCCTTAATCCCGGTGACGTTTCCTACTACAGCACCTATTTTGAGCGCGACGAGGACTATAGCCAATTCTCGCAAGAGTTCCGTTTAGCTTCTCCTGCAGAGGATGATATTTCCTATATGGCTGGGATGTTTTACTTCAGCAGCGAATGGGAGTCTGCAGAACAGCAAAACTTTAGTACGCCTAACTTTCCGCCACCCGCTATCGAAGATTTCTCTCAGCAGGCCTTTAATGGTTCTTATACCAATAACTTCACTCAGGATACGGAAACTATTTCGCTATTTGGTCAGGTTACGGTTAAGCATACTGATCGTCTGAGTACCACTCTGGGGCTGCGATATACCGACGAACAGAAAGATGCGGTATTCGAGCGAATACAAGGTACCCAAGCGACGCTTTGGAATACCATTCTTAATCCTCCTTTTGATATGCCCCTAAGTTTTGACGACAGCTTTGTAAACGGAAACTTGAACGTCCAATACGATGCGACTGATAACGCAATGATTTATGCCTCCTATGGTGTTGGCAGCAAGACCGGTGGTTTTGCGGAATCAGCTGAAGTACAGAGCGCGGATCCTTCTCTCGGGGTAGACATCGGTGGGTCTCGAGTAGAGACGGAAGAGGCGAGAACATTCGAATTAGGTACCAAAATGTCTTTAGCAGGTGGTGCCGCAAATTTGAATATTGCATTATTTCAGACCGAAATTACTGATTTCCAGGAAACCTCTTTCCAAGTATTGGGGCCAACAACGGCTTTCTTTCTAACTCGAAATATCGATGCGGAATCTAAAGGCATTGAGGTTGATGGTCAGTGGCAGGCAACAAATGCATTAAGGCTTGTCGGCGGTATAACTTATGCGGACGCGATAAACGCTGATGACGGTACTGATCTAGCTCAGGCGCCAAAAGTGACTAGTAGCGTTGGTTTCGTATTGGAAACTCCAATAGGTTCTGATTTGTTGCTAACTACAAACGGCTACAGCCGTTACCGAGACGAGATGGTTAGCCAAATCAACGAGACTTTCCCATCTGAAAGCATGACTTCGTTTGATTTAACCTTCAGCCTCTCAAGCTACAACGCGGATTGGCAGTTGAGTTTAATCGGTACTAATATCACGAATGAGCTATCGGCTGACTTTAATGGTCCTCCAGCGGCTCCAATTGGTGCGATCTTTGGTGCGCCAGCTGGAGATCAGGGCATTACTATTGAATCTCCTAGCCCACTTAGAAGTGTTAGCTTGCAGTACAGCTACAATTTTTAATTTGTGGTTAAAATTGAAAGTTTAGTTTAAAAGTAAAATAAAAAAAAGGCTCTGAAAAGAGCCTTTTTTTATGCTGGATGACTTAGTTAAGCCAGAGCGGATAAGTAGCATTCCATAGCTTTATCAATGCTCATTTGTAGGCTATCCAAGGTAAAAGCGTGGCCAATAGATACTTCAGTTAAATGAGGCACCGAACGGTACGCCGGTAGGTTATTTAGGTTTAGATCATGGCCGGCATTAATGCCCAAGCCAATGCTATTGGCGAGTTGTCCTGCGGCTATGTGCTGGGCTAGCAATTTCTCATGACCGCCGTCAACAAATGCATTGGCAAACGGGCCCGTGTATAACTCTATTCGATCGGCGCCGACTGCTTTTGCCAGCTTGATTTGCTCCAAGTCCGGATCCATAAAAAGGCTTACTCGAACGCCACGCTGCTTTAGGTTTTCAATTATTGGTCGAAGTAGGGCTCCTGTTTTAGTCAAATCAAAACCATGGTCCGAAGTCGGCTGATCACTAGAATCAGGGACCAAAGTACATTGATCAGGCAATGCTTGTTCTACTAGGGTAATAAAGCCCGGGTAGTCGCCAAGAGCTCCTTCAAGAGGATTACCTTCTATATTGAACTCGATGTCTGCGTGTTGACGGCAAAGGCCCGTAAGAGGCGCTATATCGGATACACGTATATGTCTTTGGTCGGGCCTAGGATGCACAGTTATGCCCTGACAGCCAAGGTCTATGCACTGCTGCGCGTATTCTTGCACGTCCGGGTTATTGCCCGGACGTGAGTTGCGGATCAGGGCTATTTTGTTCAGATTGATACTAAGAGCTACGCTCATAGTTTATGCCTCTGAGGAATCGCTATGAACTAGCCCCATTCGGAGTATTTTCGACGAGGCATGATTTTTGGCAATACAATGCTCAATAACGTCCCCGCTAACACAGCTGCAGCACCGTAGATAAACCAGGCTCTCCAAGAACTATCTTCTAAACGGTCATTGCGAGCGGTCAGAATATCGATTTCCTGCTGAAGAAATTGATTGCGTCGAATCAGCTCGTCATTCTGGCTATTCAATCCGATAACATCTCCAGAGATAGACATGACGGGCACGGATTCCCCACCTTCTTCTCCTTCGTACTCCAAAGTCTCAACAGATAGGCCCATTACAAGAAGCTCTTCCAGAAGCCCATCAAGCTGCTGGTTCAGAAATAGGTTCTCAGTAGTGATACGGGCGGCGTCAGATTCAGCGATTTCTAAACGAGCGCTGGCAACAGGTTGGTCTAGTAGAAAGCGACTAGGCATCCATCCTTCGATACCACCCTGAGAGCGGATTAGTGTCCAATCTTCGATAGTTTCACCAAGACCGTAAACCATAGTTCCACTCTGAAGTCCGTAGTGAACGATGATGCAACTGTTACAACCGGTTTTACGCACAGGCACTTCAAAGCTATCCGATACGTAGAGCTGTGGCAGATCATCTTGAGCAACTACTGTGGCCGCGGTAATCGATAGAAAACATAGAAGGCTTAGGTAAATTCCAGAAGCAACGATCTTAAATAGGCTTGTCATGGCAATACCCTCTTTAAAGGTTTAACGGTAACTTTCGAATATACGCCTGTCTTTGAATAAATGTCGGCTTGAGCCCACGCATTTGCATCTTCAAGGGATGCAAAGTCAGCGAGTACCAAACTGCCGGAAAATCCAGCTTCACCAGGGTCTTCGGCGTCTACAGCGGGGTGGGGACCAGCAAAGGTTAAACGACCCTGCTCATGTAATTCCTGTAAACGATCTCGGTGTTCCTGACGATTTTCAATTCGTTCGGCCAAGCTGTCGGTTTTGTCTTCGGCGATAATCGCGTAGAGCATATTAGTAAGGTCCTAGTCGGTATTTCTTAGAATGTCTTCAAGATCGAGTTGAGTAAGTAGCTTAATTTGCCGAAACAGATAAAACAAAGCGGCCATCATTACCAGCATAGCCGGTAGGGCAATAACCGGAAAGCTAAGGGCGGTCATTTTACCCAGTTCTGCGTTAAAGGTCTCTGTGCCGGGCTGTGAAACCAAAATTACCCGGGCAAGAATGTAGTTTAGGACGGAGGATAGAAAAAATGATCCTGCAAGCATTCCTGAGGCGACTAATAGTGCGCGATCAAATGCTTGTTCTGCACCGCGCTGCTCCAATGCGGTGTGAATCTTCTCTGTCTCCATAACCATATCGTTAAAAAGAAATACGCGAACCAAAGGGTATTTAGTTTTTAATGATATAAGTGTCGCTATACCAAACATTGCAGGAATAGCTGCTTCTTTGATTGCGATGTACTTAGGATCAATTTCTAACAGGCTCATACCGCCGGTCATTAAGACACTAAAGACTCCCAAGGCCGAGAAGAAGTTAACCTTGTGCAGGCGAAAGTAATCTTTAGCGCCATAGAAAATGGGAAAACTCAGGGCAACGACGATGCCAAGCTTCGGCCCGAGTTGAGTCTCGCCACTAAATTTGGTCAATATCAGCGTTGGAATCACTATATTGAACAGTAGGTTCAGCAGTAGGTTTTCGCGCTTAGGTGCGTCTTCGGTCATTACTGGAGTTTCTAAATTGGAAGGCGAGCTATTTTAGGGATTTTTTACGGCGGTGTCAGAGCTAGTTTGTATTTAATCGATGAATAGCCTGACTCTTTTTAAAAAGATATTTTCGTCTCCGTGTCGGTATAATCCGCCGCTTCTAATTCTGATCAATTCTACTTTGAGCCAGTACTACTCTATTCATCCTGAAAACCCCCAGAAGCGCTTGATTAACCGCGCAACGGATATCATTCGTCAGGGTGGCGTTGTGGTATTCCCAACGGATACGGCCTATGCCATTGGCTGCCATATCGGGGACAAGGATGCTTTGGATCGCATACGCCGAATCCGACAGCTCGATGAAAAACATCTTTTTACCTTGGTTTGCCGGGATCTATCCGAGCTCGGGACCTATGCGCGGGTAAACAATGTGGTGTTTCGACAGCTTAAGGCGCACACACCAGGGCCCTTTACTTTTATCCTAGAAGCGACAAAAGAGGTTCCGCGACGCCTTCACTCAGGTAAACGAAAACAAATTGGAATGCGCGTGCCGCAAAACCCGATCCTTTGGGATCTATTGGCGGACTTAGGAGAGCCAATGGTTTCAAGTACATTGCTGATGCCAGGGGACGAACTTCCAATGGGTGAGCCTTGGGAAATCCGTGAAATACTTGAGCAGCAGGTTGATCTGATTATCGATGGTGGATACGCAGGTATAGAGGAAACTACGGTAATTGATTTGTCTGATGCCGTCCCTCAGCTTATTCGTCAAGGAAAGGGCGATTTTTCTGACTTCGCTGCCGTATAATTCCAGCATGACCGAAGAGCCACAGCCATCTCCAGCAACAAATCGTAAATCACCACAGCAGGGTGAGATGCCTTTTGCGGTAGTGCAGGGCGAAGCGGTCACTGAAATACCAAAAGATCTATATATCCCGCCAGATGCACTTGAGGTGTTTCTAGAGTCTTTTGAAGGTCCTTTGGATTTGCTGCTGTATTTTATCCGGCGTCAAAACCTGGATATTCTCGAAATCAATGTTAGTGAGATAACTACCCAATATATCCAGTACATCGAAACCATGGAATCCATGCGTTTTGAATTGGCGGCTGAGTATTTGGTAATGGCAGCTTTGCTGGCAGAGATAAAATCCCGAATGTTGTTGCCTCGTCATACAGAGGAAGAAGACGAAGAAGCAGATCCACGTGCACAGTTGATCCGGCGGCTTCAGGAGTACGAGCGTTTTAAAGACGCTGCTGAAGATATTGACCAGATGCCCCGTCAAGGCAGGGATGTATTTCCCGCGGAAATATCTCTGCCGGATATGCCTAAGAAGATTCCTCACCCGGAAGTAGATCTGCGTGAGTTGTTACTGGCTTTTAGTGAGGTTATGCATCGCGCCAACATGTACCGCAGCCACCAGATAAGCCAGGAGCCGCTATCTACCAGAGAACGCATGGCAATGGTCTTGGATCAAATACAAGGCGGTAAGATTGTCGACTTTGTGTCACTGTTTACAGCAGAAGAGGGTCGACTGGGTGTTGCGGTTACGTTTTTGGCGATACTGGAGCTCATTAAGGAGTCCCTGATAGAAATCACTCAGGGCGAACCCTTTGGGATGATTCACATAAAAGCTCGTGAGGGTTGATCCAATTGAGAAAAAATAGAGAGTTCAGAGAATCCTGATATGTCCGATATGGATTTAGTGAAAAAAGTTGTTGAGGGTGCGCTGCTTGTGGCAGGCCGGCCTTTGTCTATAGATCAGTTGCTTCATCTTTTCGGTGATGAAGAAGTGCGTCCTGCCCGCGATGAAGTCAAGGCAACTCTAGAAGACCTGGATACTGAATGCGCCGATAAAGGCTATGAGCTGAAAAGAGTGGCTAGTGGATATCGCCTGCAAGTACGTGAAGATATGGCACCCTGGGTTTCCAGGTTATGGGACGAGAAACCGCCAAAATATTCGAGAGCTCTTTTAGAGACGCTTTCCATTATTGCTTATCGCCAACCCATTACTCGTGGCGATATCGAGCAGATTCGTGGTGTTGCGGTAAGTTCAAATATCGTTAGATCCTTACTGGAGCGTGAATGGGTGCGGGTAGTAGGCCACAGAGACGTACCGGGCAAGCCAGCCTTGTATGCCACTACACGTCTGTTCCTTGACTACTTCAATCTAACTCGTCTCGGAGATTTACCGCCGCTTAGTGAGATTAAAGATCTAGCGGATATAAACCCCGAACTCGCACTAGAAGTAGAGCACGAGCAAGCAGAACTGGAAAAACTTGCTGCAGTAGAAGACGCCGAACGCGAGGCCGGTGCCCTGACAGGACCGGAAGCAAGGTCGGAAGCAGAATCAAATGAAGAGTCTGACTCTTCTGATGAATTGCCAGAAGACCGCGCTGAAGAAGAAATGGATGAGATTCCTCAATCCTATGAAGAGCCTACTGAAGACTTTAAATCAGAACCCGAATCTGATGAAGAGCCACCCAAGGATGAGTCAGTCCACTGATGAAACTTTCTTTAATAGCTGCCCGGTCTGAAAACGACCTAATTGGCAATGGCCTAGATATTCCCTGGCGCGCCAATGGCGAACAGTTACTTTTTAAGGCCCTGACCTTTAATTCATGGCTGATAGTGGGCAGAAAAACCTTTGAAAGCATGGGCAAGCTCCCCAATCGCAAATTTGCGGTTATTTCCGCGAATGGCTACCAATCGAATGATCCAGACGTATCGGTGTTTAACTCCATAGATTCGGCCCTTGAGGCGCTCTCAGAGCTTACTGATCATGCCTTTGTTGCAGGTGGTGGGCAGATCTACTGCGAGCTAATTGATAAAGCCGAAGTTTTACACCTAACTCGCATTCACAAAGAAGTTGAAGGCGATATCTCTTTCCCTGAAATACCCAGTAAATTCTCTCGGGTTTTTTCACAAGAATTCCAATCTAATATTAATTACAGCTATGAAATTTGGCTGCCGGAAACGGCTCAAGTGCCGGTAGCTGATAAAAAGTCTGCAGGAATGAAAAGCGTATGAATGACAAAGTTTGGCGTAAACCAGTCCGTCGGCCTAATAAGCATACCCCGAGAACTCCTGAACAACAGGAAACTGACACTACCGAAAAACTACAGAAAGTATTGGCTCGTGCAGGTATGGGTTCGCGTCGTGGGCTAGAAACCGTTATCAACGAAGGCCGGGTCACGGTAGATGGCACACCAGCCAAGTTGGGAGATCGGGTTAGCGGCCACGAGAAAATTCAAATGGATGGGCGCAATATCGTGGTCACGACGGCCTCATCAAAGGAACCGCCGCGCGTAATTATGTACAACAAGCCCGAGGGTGAGGTTTGTACTCGCAAAGACCCTGAAGGGCGCAAAACCATCTTTGATTCTTTACCCAAAGTGCTTAACGGCCGATGGGTAGCGGTAGGGCGGTTAGATATAAATACTACCGGCTTGATGTTGCTTACCACGGATGGAGATTTAGCCAATAAGCTAATGCACCCTTCTTCAGAAATTGACCGTGAATATCGAGTGCGAATCTTCGGTAAGGTCGACCAGTCTATGATTGATCGTCTGATAAAGGGCGTTGAGCTTGAAGACGGTGTGGCGCGCTTCACTGATATTACTTTGGATGAAGAAATCGACAGCAGTAACCGATGGATTACTGTAACGCTGATGGAAGGCAGAAACCGTGAAGTGCGGCGCCTTTGGGAATCTCAGGATGTTCAGGTGAGTCGCTTAAAACGAGTGCGTTTTGGCCCCATCCTATTACCCTCTAAAACTATTCGAGGTCGAGCTGATGATTGTACTGATGCTCAGATTAAATCACTGATTAAGGTGGTTACGCCCAAAGCACCAAAAATTTCAAGAGCACCAAAAGCCAAGAAATCTGAAAGCTAGATATCTAGATATCTAGATGGATAGCCTAG
This sequence comes from uncultured Cellvibrionales bacterium, assembly GCA_913063225.1. Lineage (GTDB taxonomy): Bacteria > Pseudomonadota > Gammaproteobacteria > Pseudomonadales > GM7GCV1 > JABJGI01. The sequence goes on along the minus strand of CAJXYP010000005.1, from coordinate 22,943 downwards.
TGGGTTAGCTTTAGCTCGTACATTTCATCCCAGTACTTCCCGGTTACCCAAAGCGTCTGCCGGTCAGGGTTCCAAGCAATACCGTTAAGGACTTTATTTCGATCCGACTGATGAGGTAACGACAGTTCGTCAAGGTCTATATAGTTAGTTACCTCACCATTGTCAGGGTCGATAAGATAAATATTGTTGTCGTACCAACGGTTTGCGTAAATAGTGCCATCTATCCATTCAAGCTCATTTAGAGCATTTAGTGGTTTACCCTCTAGCGTTATGGGTAAGTGATTCAGGATTTCTCCAGATGTCGATATTTGAACCAGATTGCTGCTGCCATTGGATATCCACATACGCTCACCGTCTGAGGTGATGCCCCAGCCTTCACCTTCGTAAGAAAATTCACCTCGTCGCGACAAATCGTTTGGGTCATAGGCAAAAGCAGTGCCTGATTTCCAAGTAAGTTGATAAAGGGTGTTTTGGTGGATAGAGATACCCTCGCCAAAATACCTATTGGCCATAGCCCGCGTATATCCAGGAGTCTCAAAATCACTTCGGTAACGGATTAATCGAGAATCCCCGGTCATACCCGTACCTTCGTAGAGATTGCCTTGGTAAAAGGTAAGCCCCTGCGTCCAGTTACCTGGATTATGGTTATAGGTATTAACTAGTTCGTATTCGAGGGGAGTTACGGCATCTGCGCAGCCAAGAAAAAATAGACTTATGAGCCCAATAAGGCAGCGATTCATATAAAAGGGCTTAGTCGGCATCTGCTTAGTTATCAAAAGGCGTATCCTACAATTCGGTGTACATGATAACTTCATCACACCGACCTGTCCGCTTGTATGCCCTTGTTTTTATTGCATAGATAGAAAACTATATCGGGTGTTTTTATTAGGATTTGGTTAGTATTTGTGCCGATCGATTGCTTAGGGAGAGCGGCGCGGTAGTACTTTTTCCTGGATGGTTTCGTCTCGCTGAAAAGCATACCTATCAAACACTTGCTAAATTTTCGGAGAAATTACATGAGTCTTATTAGAGCGTTCTGGTTGGCTTTTTCAGCACTAGCTGTCTCTACATTATCGGTTCAGTCCACGGCCGAGGATGTGGAGCTCTATCTATTGGATCCCATCGACGCCATTTTGAACAACTACTGCATAGACGTTAACGGGCCACCCCAGGGTATGCAGCTGCGCGGCCCCCTTCAGGTTCACACCTGTTATAGCTATCAAGGCGATCTAACCGCTGATCAGCTGATGCATTCGGACGATATCGCTAGGGGCAAAATACGTATTGTGTCAGTGGACCTGTGCGCGCAGCTCGACGGCGCTGAGCCTGGCGACACCATTACTCTTACCGGGTGCGCCGATATAGAAGAACAGAGCTTCAAACTTAAAGAAAACGGTCATTTTGGCCCAACCCTGCATCCCGAGCTGTGCCTCACAGCCGGCCCTACTAGCTGGTTGGGCGGCCCTGCAGGTGGTCCATACAACGAAAATCAGGCGCGAACCCTTACTCTGCAGCGCTGTGACGCGGAAGCACTGCGCTACCAAGGTTGGGGCACTCGTACCGAGATGCTCCAACTTTAGATTATTTTCCGCGAATAATATTCCGTATCGGGAAGCGGGCAGGGTGAACTGCTCGCTGCAGATGATTTGGCAGCGGCGAACTATCGCCGCAGATGATAGAGGCAAGGTGTTCCGCGCATTGCGGAGCGTAGGCATAACCGCGTGAACCATACCCAACATTTAGATATAGACCTTTTTGCGCGGGAGCAACCCTGTTTATGGGGGTTTTTGCATCGCGTCTTAGGGGCTCAAAATCGCGATTTAGCTGGTCTAGATCAGGAGCGGCACCACAGATGGGTATGTAGTCCGGAGTAGTAGCCCGAACGCCGGTTCTGGCGGGCTCTTCAGTAAAGGTAGCGGGTTGGTTTAGCCCCTTGTTATCTTCACTTTTCGCATTAGGAAAATTTAGCATATCTTTGATTTTATTTAAGTTATCTTCAGTATCCTTTTTTCGGATATCCAATGCAGTTTCACCCAGTCTATAGCTGCCACCCAAACAGTGTTCGCCTTCATTTGCGGGGCATATAGAGGTGCTTTTACTGATAACTGTGGTTAAAGGCTGCGTAGTTTTGGATACCGTAACGAGGTTAACTTGACCCGCCACCGGTTTGATTGGCAACCAATCGAAATTGGAGCTCTCTAGCACTTCGGCACCGCTGCATATCACAAGGATTTCACACCGCTCGACAAGCTTGCCTTGGCGGTCTTTTAGCAGCCAGTGATCCGTTTTAAAGCTTGGATCTAAGTCTAATCCGCCTTTGAATTGAATCAATTCGTGACTAAGGATCTCTTTGGCCAGCTTTGGTGGAGATATCCAGCCGGATTTACCAAACCAGAGTCCATCTGAATCCAACTGCAGTCCCGAGAATTTAAGGCTTTGCTCGGCTTTTACGTATTCAACAAGTCCATTATCGACGGGTAGCAGTTTCACAAGTCGCTGCATCTTTTCCTGTTCGCTGGGATTGCGTGCTAACTGCAGCAATCCGCTGTTGTTGCCACAGCTCGATTGCCAAAAGGGCTTATAAAAATCGGCAGAGTACGCGAGGGACTGTAAAACAAAGTCTTCCAAGTCTCCGCTATCGGGCGAAAGTCGCCCAAATATAGCCACCTGAGGGTTACCGGATGTGCCTTCTAGCGGGTTTGCGTGTCGATCATAGATAGTTACCGAAATACCGCGCTGCGCCAGTGATCTAGCCAGACTGAGCCCGGCGATACCTGCACCAAGAATGCTGACTGCCTTGGGTTTAGATACATTCTTGTCAGGTAAATGCCAGGTTTGTGCGTGTTTAGTCGCATGGGCCCGGATTTGATCTTTGGTCGGCTGCCAATCGACATCAAACTCGCAGTTGATCATTTCCCGCTTTCCGCGAAAGCCGGGGATCTTCTCGACCTTAAAACCCCAATCTTGCAGGTTGCGTCGCACTGCTCCCGCAGCGGTAAAGCTGGATAGCGTGGTTCCGGCCTTACTAAGCCGTGCGATTGAAGGATAAATGCTGTCCTGCCACATATCCGGGTTCTTAGCCGGCGCAAAACCGTCCAGAAACCAGCTGTCAACACTGGGCAGTTCTTGCTCGAAGTTGTGATGAGTTATTTTGGGGTGAAGCGACTGCAGAGCGGGCTCTATTTGATCAAAAATCAGATGTAGCCCTATACGCCCGGAAAATAAACGCCAATGGTGGCCTGGAACTAGAGCGGGGTAGTGATTTTCGAGCTCAGTGCTTAATCCCTTGAGTTCAGGCCACTGCTCTAGGCATTTATGCAGATCAGTAGGCCTTAAGGGATAGCCTTCTATGCTGATATAGATAAGCCTGGCGGTGTCTGGTGCGTACTCGTTAAAACAACGCCAGGTCAGCAGAAAGTTAAGCCCCGTACCAAAGCCTGTTTCTGCCACAACAAAGCTTTCATGCTCGCCTAGTGCCGCAAACCGCTCTGCCAAAAGGTTGGTCTCTAGAAAAACTTGGGTACTTTCCTCAAGGCCATTATCACGAGAAAAGTAGGGGTCGTCGAAACGAAGACTCAGTGGAACCCCATTCGCATCCCAACTAAGACTTGCTGTTTCGATTTTCGATTTCATTATTTGGCGTTCACTATTTAGACTTAATTGGTTCGATTTAATTATTTCGATTTAAAAGCCGGGCTGAACGGCCTAGAATTGCTGCTTAAATAAGGGATGCAGATTGTAGTCTGCTGACCCCAAACTCCAAAATGGAAATTATCTTAGCCAATGCCTAACGCCAATCTTTCGGAAGACCTGTGCCGATTTATCGACGCGTCTCCAACGCCATACCACGCTGTGCAGCAGATGCTAGAACGCTTGCAGAGTGCAGGGTTTGAGCTGCTCAGCGAAACTGACTCCTGGCGGCTTAAGCAGCGCACTGGCTATGTGGTTACCCGTAATGATTCTTCTGTAATCGCTTTTACTACGGGCGATGCAGATGCATTTGATGCTGGCATTGCTATGGTTGGTGCACATACAGATAGCCCTTGTTTAAAGGTCAAACCCAATGCTGAGATAACTAAGCAGGGCGTAAGCCAGCTAGGTGTAGAGGTATATGGCGGAGCTTTGCTGAATCCATGGTTTGACCGGGACCTTTCCCTAGCGGGCCGTGTTACTTATGAAGACAGCCAGGGGCAGCTGCAAAATGCCATAGTGGATTTCGAGCAACCCATCGCGCGTATTCCCAGTTTGGCCATCCACCTGGATCGAGATGCCAATAAAAACCGTGGCATAAACGCCCAGAAACACTTGCCATTAGTATTAGCGGGCGCAAAAGAGGACAAGCAAAGCTTCAGAGATTTACTGGAGGCAAAATTGCCAGCCAAGTCCAAAGTGTTTGCTTACGAGATTTACGCCTACGACACGCAACCCTCCGGTCTAGTGGGGCTAAACAGTGATTATGTGAGCGCCGCACGCTTGGATAACTTACTCAGCTGCTTTTGCGGCATGACGGCACTATCAGAAGCGGCCCACAGTAGCCCTGAGCGTTCGCAACTGCTGGTTTGTACTGATCATGAAGAGATAGGCAGTCAGTCGGCCTGTGGCGCTCAAGGCCCATTCCTAAAAGACACCTTAGAGCGGTTAATGCCGAACGCAGAGACGCGTCAGCAGGCTATTCGGAAGTCTTTGCTGATCTCTGCAGACAATGCGCATGCGGTGCACCCTAACTACGCCGACAAGCATGATGAAAACCATGGGCCAAAAATTAATGGAGGGCCGGTTATCAAGATAAATGCCAATCAGCGCTATGCAACTAACAGTGAGAATTCGGCGGTGTTTCGGCAGATCTGTGATCAACAGAGTATTCCGGTTCAAGAGTTTGTGGTTCGCAGCGATATGGGCTGTGGCAGCACGGTTGGCCCGATTACCGCTTCAAGCATAGGCGTCAGCACCATAGACATTGGCTGCGCCCAATGGGCGATGCACTCGATTCGTGAAACCGCCGGAAGCTTGGATATTTCATATATGGTTAAGGCTATGACCGCCTTTTATCAAAACCCCGTTACCGCAGTTAGATAACTCAACAAGCAACAATAATTTTATGCGCAAACCCCATATTACTCTTACTGGCATTACCACGACGGGCACGCCGCACCTAGGCAACTACGTAGGTGCCATTAAACCTGCGATTCTGGCCAGTAAGGACGAAGGACAGTATTTCTATTTCTTGGCGGATTATCATGCCCTGATTAAGACTCAAGATGCAGAACGAGTGCATCAGTCCACTCGCGAGATTGCGGCAACATGGCTGGCCCTTGGCTTAGATACCGACAAAGCGGTGTTTTATCGCCAGTCGGATGTACCTCAGATTCCGGAGCTAACCTGGTTCTTGACCTGTACTGCAGCAAAAGGGCTGATGAACCGCGCCCATGCATACAAGGACGCGGTACAGAAGAATTTAGACGCCGATCAAGATCCCGACTTTGCTGTCACTATGGGGCTGTTTAGCTACCCCATTTTGATGGCGGCAGATATCTTGGTATTTAACGCTACCCACGTGCCCGTAGGCCGTGACCAAATTCAACATATCGAAATGGCACGTGATATAGCCCAGCGATTCAATCATCAATACGGCAAGCATTTTAATATTCCCGAGGCGGTGATTGGCCAAGAGGGCTCCGTACTCAAGGGCTTAGATGGCCGTAAAATGAGTAAGAGTTACGACAATACTATTCCATTATTTTTGACTGAAAAAAAGCTGCAAAAACATATCAATAAGATCAAAACCAACCTGCTCGAACCGGGAGAACCTAAAGATACGAAAGACTCTGCTCTATTCGAGATTTGGTGTGCTTTCGCGGATGCCGATCAAAAGACGTGGATGGCCGATGAGTTTGCCAATGGCATTGCCTGGGGACAGGCCAAGAAGGAACTCTTTGCCTTGGTAAATACTGAACTGGAAGAGCCAAGAGTGCGTTATATGGAATTGCTAGAAACGCCAGAGCTCATAGAGCAGAAGCTGCAAGAAGGCGGCGAGAAAGCTCGTGTATTGGCTGCACCGTTGTTGGAAAAACTGCGCGACGCGGTTGGCATCCGGGCGCTTGGTTAAGACACGGTCTTATGAATATTGCAGCTACCACCTCAAACACGCGCAAAGATTCACGCAAAGATATACTAGAGTTTAATAAGCTTCAGAAGCGTCTTCGTCACAATGTGGGCAAAGCCATTGCCGACTTCAATATGATTGATGAGGGCGATAAGATAATGGTTTGCCTTTCAGGAGGCAAAGACTCATACGCTATGCTCGATATCCTATTGGGCATGCAGAAGACTGCACCTATAGACTTCGAAATTGTTGCGGTTAATATGGATCAGAAACAGCCGAATTTTCCGGAGCATGTGCTTCCGAAATACCTCACGTCAATAGGCGTGCCCTTCCATATTCTGGAAAAAGATACCTACTCAATAGTTAAAGACTTAGTGCCTGAAGGGAAAACCTATTGCAGCCTGTGCTCACGCTTACGCAGGGGTTCCTTGTATGGGTTTGCCCAAGAGATTGGCGCCACTAAGATCGCTCTAGGCCACCACAGAGACGATATCGTTGAAACGCTTTTCCTAAATCTCTTTCATGGCGGTAAGCTTAAAGCGATGCCTCCAAAGCTGTTGTCGGACGATAAGAAAAATATATTGATCCGGCCCATGGCCTATTGCAAAGAGAACGACCTCCAAGCTTATTCAGACGCTAAACAATTCCCCATTATTCCCTGCGACCTATGCGGTTCTCAGGATGGCCTTCAGCGCCAGGTAATTAAACGTATGCTCGCGGACTGGGATAGGGAACATCCGGGTAGGGTCGAGACAATCTTTGCCGCTATCGGTAATGTAGCGCCCTCGCAGCTTGCGGATACTGGCTTGTTTGATTTTGCTTCGCTCTCTAGGGACGTAACCGATCTAAGTACGGACCGCATCAAAGCAATTAGCGAATAATCCCCATACCAACTATTTGAGATCGTTAGGCCTGACCCAAGGTTTGGCTGTGCGTAACTCTTGTGGCGCAAGGGTCTATACGGCACAGTAGATCGCATAAATATGAAAGGGGAGAGCAGATGAAAAAACATATCTTGAAGTTACTACCAATAGTTCTTGCTGCAGTATTTGCCCAAACAACTGCCGCACAGGATCAAGCCGGTGACGGTCCACGGCTTGTGAATATAACAGAAAATGTATTCCTTACTCAGGATAGGCCGGGTGCTGCAAATAGTGTGGTAATCGCAACAGACGAAGGCCTGGTGGTCGTAGATGGAACCTGTCGCAGTGCAGCGGACCCGACCTGGCTTAAACAAGAGCTGGCTCGAAGGTTCGATGTACCGGTTAAGTACGTTATTTTAAGTCATGACCACGAAGATCATATCTGCGGCCTGCAGGTCTTCGACGATACGGCCGTAACTATCTCTCACGCCAATGCCCGCGAACATATTCTTAGGGAAAACAGAAATACTTCTATTCCTGATGTAATCTTCGAAGATCGAATGGAATTCTTTGTTGGCGGCAAGCAATTTATTTTGTACTACTTTGGACCCACCCATAGCGATAACTTGATTCAAATTCATGTGCCCGACGAGGGCGTATTAATTGCTCCGGATATCTCACGCTCAGGGACATCCTTGGTAATGCCTGATTTTAGAGACTCAAATGTAGATAACCTGATAGATGTACTGGGCATTCTGTCGAAGCTGGACGATGTTGATATCGTTATACCAGGCCACTGGGGAACTACTACCCAGGATGGTTTTCTTCCCTATCGTGATTACCTTGTTGCTCTCAGAGATAGAGTGCTGGATGAAATGATCAATGGCGCTTCCATCGAAGAAATTCTCGAAAGGGTAACCATGGAAGAGTATTCAGACTACGGTAACTATGATCTCTGGTTTCGAAGTAATGTGATTTCCATGTGGGACAAAATGTATCGTTACCGTGAACCGAATGTTAATTCCGATGGGGCTGGGGAATATCAGAGTGCATATCCTCTTGGATACACCATCGGTGGATATGAAAGCGGTGCGCAATAGCTATATGAACAGTAGTAGGGGCAATAGTGTCAATAGGGAGATAGAGATATGGCCTGGATCTATTTGATAGCAGCTGGTTTGCTTGAATGCGGATGGGCAATAGGTATCAAATATACCGAGGGTTTTACCAAGCTTGTACCCTCGATTCTTACTATCGCTGCGATGGTTATTAGTATTTGGATGCTGTCTATGGCAATGAAAACAATCCCCGTTGGCACAGCCTATGCAGTTTGGACAGGTATCGGATCCGTGGGAGTTGTGGTGCTGGGTATCATTCTCTTTGGTGAATCGCGAGAGACGATAAGACTTCTATGCTTGTTGCTTATTGTGGCAGGAATAGTTGGTCTTAAACTGGTGTCGCCTACCTAGATCGAACGTATTTCAGGACGGACAAACCAATAAAAAAGCCGGGCATTTGCCCGGCTTTTTTGACTGAGGTTCAAGGCTAGATAAAGGTAGCAATTGCCCAAACACCAACCAGTGACATCACGATGGTGTAGGGAAGGGCCATCACAAGCATCTTCATGTAGGAAAGACGAATGATGGGAGCCAGAGCCGAAGTCAGCAGGAACAAGAAGGCGGCTTGACCATTTGGAGTAGCAACACTTGGCAGGTTAGTCCCGGTATTGATAGCTACTACCAATTTGTCGAAATGCTCGCGGGTAATATCTCCGGCATCGAGTGCAGCTTTAACCTCGTTGATATATACCGTCGCCACAAAGACGTTGTCACTGACTGCAGAAAGTACGCCATTGGCGATAAAGAACATAGTGGGCTGTCGATCAATCGGCATATGCAGCACAGCATCGATAACCGGCTGGAAAAGGTGCTGATCATGGATAACCGCAACAATGGCAAAGAAGACCACCAATAACGCGGTGAAGGGTAGGGCCTCTTCAAAGGCATGGCCGATTTGATGTTCTTCAGTGATGCCGTTAAAGGTAGTCAGCAGAACAATCACCAGCAATCCAACTAATCCAACCTCTGCCAGATGAAGGGCCAGACAAAGGATAAGAATGACAGCAACAATGGCTTGTATGATCAGTGCGGCTTTTTGGGAAGCGGTTCTTTTACTGTCTCGATCGGCATCGGTTTCGCTTAAAACAGATCGCACATTGTCTGGAATACGGGCGCCGTAGTCGCCAACTTTGAAAACTTCGAGCAAGACACAGGTGGTTAAACCTGCAACTAGCACTGGCATGGTTACCGGAGCCATACGCATAAAGAATTCCATGAATTCCCAGCCGGCTCGCTCGGCAATCAACAAATTCTGAGGCTCGCCGACAATAGTACAAACACCGCCGAGGGCTGTGCCCACAACGCCATGCATTACTAAGCTGCGCAAAAAGGACCGAAATTGATCGAGATCTTCTCGATGGTATTCGTGTACTCCACCATCATGGTTGTGGTCGTGGTCTTGGGTGAAAGTCTTTCCGGAAGCGACCTTGTGATAAATACTGTAGAAGCCCACTCCGACACTAATTAGTACCGCAGTAACGGTTAATGCATCTAAGAATGCCGAGAGGAAGGCAGACACAAAGCAGAATAAGAACGCCAGTAAGGGTTTCGACTTTACCTTTAACAATATTTTAGTGAAGACGTATTGCAACAGGTCGCGCATAAAGTGAATGCCTGCGACCATAAAGATAAGTAGCAGTATTACCTGAAAGTTTGCCTCTGCTTCATGGTAGACAGAATAAGTACTGGTCAAGCCAAGTAATATAGCTTGAATCGCCAGGAGCCCACCGGGTAGAAGGGGATAGCACTTTAACGCCATGGCCAGAGTAAAGATAAACTCAGCGATCAACACCCATCCTGCAACCGTATTGCCCAGGGCATATACAATAATCGGGTTCAGTATAAGAAAGGCAATGATTGTCTTTTTATACCAGCCGGAAGAGTTGCCAAGGAAGTTGATATAAAAGGCATGAAATACAGAATCTTTAGTGGCCATTTTTCGCTCTTATAATAATTAGGTGGCGATTATTAATGTTGTTGGGAAATTGTGCAAAGAAAAACAGTAAACTGTGACGCTCGATTTGATCAAAATTATTTATGCATAATTACAAAATATCCTTGGACTACATTCAGGCGACTGAACAGCAGCACTTGGAAGGTAGTTTTTACTTCTTCGAAGATGGTAATTTGGTTATTTTTGGCTCTAGTGATGACTACTTTTCCAAAGTAGATGCCCTGGATATCACCAAGTTAGATCAAGTAGGCAGTCCCCTTTACATCGGCTCATATTCCGAAAACCTTTACTTCGCCCAGGAGCTGAAACCCGGTACCGCGGAGCGTCTTGGATTAGAAACTATTCACTTAAGAGCTATTGGGGCAGAAGACGAACTTAGCTTTGCCATGATGGGTCGGGCAGTGCAGCTTATAAATTGGCGACACAATCATCGGTTCTGCGGAAAGTGTGGCGGGGATACAAAACCTTCTCTTACCGTGCATGCGATGCGTTGTGAGCAATGCGATAGCTCTTTCTATCCAAAAATTATGCCCTGTGTAATGGCTTTGGTGGTTCGAGGCGATGAATGTTTACTGGCTACCCACCATGGACGAGCTTCTAGTCGCTATACCGCTTTGGCTGGTTTTATTGAGGCAGGTGAGTCTGCAGAGCACGCAATATATAGAGAGGTGTTAGAAGAAGTGGGGGTGAAAACTGGCAATCTACTTTACTTCTCCAGCCAAGCTTGGCCGTTCCCCGGCCAACTAATGTTGGCGTTCTACGCTGAATATTTGGAAGGTGAAATTAAGCCGGATGAAGAAGAAATTTCTGACGCTCGATGGTTCAAGCTTTCGGACCTGCCAGAGATACCGCCAAGTTATACCATCAGTGGTAAGTTAATTCGTACATTGGCCGAGGCGAAGATTAGCTAATCTGCTATTCTAGCCAACGTTTTTTCCCCACTAGTTACATTTCTATAAGAATGCTTTGGAGGTATTTTTGGAATTCCTGATTGATTACGGCTCCTTTTTGGCAAAGGGCGTCACTCTGCTTGTTTTGATACTAATTGCGGTTGGAATGATCTCTTCTCTGAAAAAGGGCGAAGGTCAGGAAAAGGGCAAGCTAGAAGTCACTCGACTCAACGACAAGTATGAAAATATGCGTAAACAGATGGCGGCGCTTTTGGAAGGCAAGAAGGCGGCTAAAAAGTCTGGCAAAGAAGAGAAAAAGGACAAGAAAAAAGAAGAGAAGGCCAAGGCTAAAACTCATGAGCGAAAGCCAACTACCTTTCTAGTAGATTTTCATGGAGATATACAAGCCAAACAAGTATCTCGACTACGTGAAGAGATAAGCGCGATTCTTACCATTGCCAATAAAGATGATGAGGTAGTGGTTCGAGTAGAGAGTGGCGGCGGCGTTATCCATGGATACGGTTTAGCAGCTAGCCAATTAGACAGGGTTAGATCAAAGGGTATAAAACTCACTATAGCGGTAGATAAAGTTGCGGCAAGCGGTGGCTACATGATGGCCTGTGTTGCGGATCATATTGTCGCAGCTCCCTTCGCCATACTGGGTTCAATAGGTGTGGTGGCACAAATGCCCAATATTCATAGACTGCTTAAGAAGCACGACGTAGATGTAGAGCTGCATACCGCTGGTGAATATAAGCGTACATTGACGATGATTGGTGAGAATACGGAAGAGGGCAGAGAGAAATTTGTAAAAGATCTTCAAGAAGCCCATGAACTATTTAAGACCTTTATTGCAGAGCATCGACCACAGGTTGATTTAGAGAAGGTTGCTACTGGTGAGATATGGTTCGGTAAACAAGCGATAGATCAGAACCTTGTTGATGAGATTATGACCAGCGACGAATACCTGCTGAATCAGATGGTGGATAGAGATATCTATGAAATTCGATTTACGCCTAAGAGGACTCTTTCAGAGCGTTTAGGTAAGACAGCAGAAAGCGCGAGTGTTCAGGTGATGGATAGATTGATGGAGCGGTTATCTGAGACTAGATTTCCGAGCTAACAGGAACAATAAATAGAACGTATTAATAAGGCTTTTTAATCAAATTCGCAGACACAAAAAAAGGGGCCTAAGCCCCTTTTTCCGTGCTGCTAATATTTACAACAGCAACGTTCGTAAGTATTACAGAGCTGGTTGAACCGTTACAGTGATGGTGTCGCTGTAGCTGCCTACAGGCGCTGTTGCCATGTTGGCTGACGTTACGGCTACTACTAATTAATGGCTTAAGCCACCGGTAGAGCAATCCGCAGAAGTATTGTTAGCTACGTCTGTAGAAACTTCGGTCATGCCGTCTTCGTTGATTGCTGCTGCGATGCTAGTTCCGTCCGCTTCATTAAAATCAACTGAGTATTCAATTTCATCAGAACCACTTTTCAATACCGCTGACTGGCTTGCGCCGGCAGAGTTATCGTTCAATACACCTATGGCTACGCCTACAGTGCCGTCACCAGCGTTAGTGTAAATGCAGAACTCTTCGGTAGTTGATGAATCAACTGTGGTGCTAAAAGCCACTGGAATATCGCCGTTAGGGAAAGTTACCTGAACCACTTCGGTTACATCCAAAGTTACGTCAGCAGAACCCAGAGACTGTGTTCCGTCCAAACTGCCATCAACTTCGGCAATGGTAGAAGCCGATACGGCTAGTGCGATAAGGGCTAAATAGTTAGTTAAGTGTGCCTGTTGCTGTGTTTGTTTAATGTTTCGTTTAACCTTGAATGCATCTTTGCCGCCAAGCCAAACTTTTGCTACCCAAAAGGTCTCGGTTTGTGACCTACTTCGTTTTTTTTGGGAATTTTTTGGAACTGGTTTCACACTAAAGTTTGGGGGTTTTAGTGATAAGAATGTCGTATTTAGAGAAAGTCGGCCCTAAATATCGATGCTTTGCCCAGAAATATCTTTCGAATCAGGCCCCAGTAGGTACAGGTAACCAGCCATCAAGTCTTCAGCCGATCGAACACCCGCTGGATTCTCCGCAGGAAAGGCAGTAGCGCGCATTGAGGTTCTGGTAGCACCGGGATTAACTGCATTCACGCGGATATTGGTGGTTTCTGTTAGTTCGTCCGCTAAAAGCTGTGCGAGTCCTTCGACAGCGAACTTAGATACCGAATAGGCGCCCCAGTAAGCTATACCTGTCCTGCCAACACCAGATGAAGTGAATAGCATACGTGCGTCGCTGCTCTCGGTCATAAGGGGTATTAAGGCTTTGCTCAATAGAAAGCCAGCATTCACATTAACCTGCATTACTGACTGCCAAGCGGCTGTTGAATAGCACTGAATGGGCTTTCGTTGTCCTAATATGGCTGCGTTATGTACCAGACCATCTAAAGCCCCGAATTCAGCTTGTATAGCTTCTGCGATCTCTTTTGCCTGGCTGTCGTCTAAGGTTTCTAGATCAACCGGGCAGATTATGGGTTTGCTTTGGGTTGAAGTTTCAATCTGGTCGTATAAAGCTTCCAGCTTTGCCTGAGTTTTGCCCAGTAGAACAAGGTTTGCACCATGCTGTGCTGCGGATAAGGCTAGCTCTTTGCCAATGCCGTCCCCAGAACCAGTGATCAAGATAGTCCTGCCTTTAAGAAGGTCTGCTTTCGGCTGGTAGCTGCCATCTAGACTGGTAACTGATATCACGATAGTTGTTCCAATATCGCTAGCAGATCGGAGGCCTGATCAATAATGTAGTCGGCATTCCACTCTGTCACAGACTCTCCCGCCGGAATATAACCGTAGGCAGCCGCTACTGTGGGTATACCTGCTGCCTTGCCAGCAATAATGTCGCGTAAGTGGTCACCAATAAAGATCGCTTCTGCGACGGTGCAGTTGAGCTTGTCGCAAGCGTAGAAAAGCGCTTCCGGATCGGGCTTCGGATTAACCACGTGATCTGGGCAGACAAGGCAGTCCACTTCAATATTTAAATCTGTCAGAATTTTTTCTGCATAGAGGAGGGGCTTGTTAGTAACTACCCCATAGCTCAATCCCTTGTCTTTCATGAAGTCCAAGCTGGTTTCAAGGCCTGGATAATAGTGGGTATTGTCGCTTAGATGAGCTAAATAGAAGGCCAGCAGTCTTTCTCTTAAAGGCTCGAAGGCAGGGTTGTCAGCTTTGATATTAAAGGCATTGGCAATTAGGTCTGCAGATCCATGAGAAACCATAACCTTCACCTCATCTTCACTAAGAGGTGCTTTGCTTTCTTCTGCGAGAAGCAGGTTTAACGCAGTTTTGAAATCGGGTGCGGTATCTAAAAGCGTACCATCTAGATCGAAGAGAACTGCTTTAATCATAACTGGGCCTTACTCGCTCGAATCATGTAGTTAATGGATACGTCGGTCTGACTTATCTGAAACTCTTTGTTTAGCGGGTTATAGGTAACCCCTAGAACTTCTTCGACTTGTAAGCCAGCCTGTCGACACCAACCGGAAAGCTCAGAAGGGCGAATAAACTTTTTATATTGATGCGTGCCCTTTGGTAGTAAGTTCAGAACATACTCAGCGCCAACCACAGCAAACAGAAAAGACTTGGGATTGCGGTTAATGGTAGAGAAAACGAGTGTGCCGCCAGGCCTTACCAGGTCCGCACATGACTGAATAACTGAGGCTGGGTCTGGAACATGCTCGAGCATTTCCATGCAACAAACCAGATCAAAAGCTCCGGGGCTTTCCACGGCTATCTCTTCTGCGGTAATTTGCCGGTACTCAATATCTAAATTTGCTTCTGCTGCGTGGATACGAGCAACAGCTAAGGGCGCTTCGCCCATATCTATACCCGAGGCCCTGGCACCGCTTTTCGCTAAAGCTTCAGTCAATATGCCACCACCACAGCCAACATCCAGAGCCTTAGCTCCTTGGAGGTCCACTTTTTCAGCGATATAGCTGGATCGCAGGGGGTTTAGGTCGTGCAGAGGTTTGAAATCACCGCTTGGATCCCACCAGCGTGACGCTAGGTCATTAAACTTTTTAATTTCAGCTGGATCGACATTAATCATTGGATGCGCCTCTAATGCGTTCGGCCCAGTGACGCGCTCGCTTGGTAATACTGGGTAGATGCAGGTTGGTTAATTTACGGTCTTCCATCACCAACTTGCCCTGTATCCAGCTATGGCTGAAGTTTGACGAGTTGGCCGAATAGATTAATTGGGAAATTGGGTTATAGATTGGTGTGGATTCCGGGCTGTCTAGCTTTATGGCGACCATATCGGCCTGCTTACCCACTTCTAGGGATCCGAGTTGATCTTCCATGCCCAATGCCCGTGCTGCGTTGATAGTGGCGCATTCTAGGCTGCTAACGGCGTCTAGAATCGTTGGATCACCGCTATGCCCCTTCGCTAGTAGAGACGCCATTCGAATTTCGGCGAGTAGGTCAAGAGAGTTGTTACTAGCCGCGCCATCGGTACCTATGCAGACATTGATGCCTCTATCGGTAAGTTCTTTCACGGGACAGAAACCGTTGGCGAGCTTTAAATTGGAGCTAGGGCAGTGCACTACCGATGTATTAGTCTTTTCTAGCAAATCCATATCATCAGCAATCAACTGAGTCATGTGTACGCATTGGGTATTGGGGCCCAGTAGCCCCAAGTCATATAGGCGTTGGATCGGACGTTTGCCAAATTCCTTTATTGAGTCTTCAATCTCTTGCGCCGACTCATGCAGATGTACTTGAATGTTGGACTGTAACTCATTGGAATACTTAGCTATCTCCGATAAAGTATTGTCTGAAACCGTGTAAGGTGCATGGGGGCCGGAAGCTATTTCTATCAAAGAGTGAGGACGAAATTCGTCTCTTAGATCCAGCCCCTTTTGAAGATAATCTTTGGCGTCTTTGGCCCAATTTGATGGGAACTCCAACACGGGAGAAGCAATTTGGCATCGCATGCCGGCTTCAATGGCCGCTTCGGCAGTGGAACCGGGGAAAAAGTACTGATCTGAGAAAGTGGTGGTACCGCTCAGTAACATTTCGCTTATGGCAAGGGATGTGCCGTCTCTCACAAACTGTGCGTCTACCCAGCGGGTCTCGGCTGGCCATATCTCCTCCTGCAGCCATTGCATAAGGGGTAAATCGTCCGCATAGCCTCGAAGTAACGTCATTGCGGCGTGTCCGTGCATATTAATCAGTCCGGGGATTAGCAAATGGTCCTTGAGTTCGTACTTGGGTAGCCCCTGATACTTTTGCTCCGCTTCTGGTGCGGGCAGAACGTCTGAAATCTTTCCCGACTGAACCACCAGAGAATAATTCTCTAAAGGCGCTCTTTTGGGTACCACAGATACCAGCCAGCGTGGTGAAACGATGAAGTTGGCAGGTGCTTTCATTGCATTAAACCTTTTCCCATTGTATTTAGCCTCTTTCCATGGCATTTAACCTATAGGTATTCGCTAAGAGGTGGGCAGCTACAAACTAGATTACGATCGCCCAATACATTGTCTATTCGATTAACTGCCGGCCAATACTTGTGCTGACTTTGGTATGGACTGGGCTTAACCGCGACATCTCTTGTATAAGGGTGTTGCCACTCATTATCGGTTATATCGTCTAAAGTGTGGGGCGCATTAACCAAGGGGTTATCCTCAATAGTCCACTCATCCTGAGCGACTTTTTCAATTTCAGCGCGAATACTCAACATAGCCTCGCAGAAACGGTCTATCTCCGATAAAGATTCCGATTCTGTCGGTTCTATCATAAGGGTGCCCGGCACAGGGAAAGACATGGTTGGAGCGTGAAAGCCATAATCCACAAGGCGTTTCGCGATATCTTCCTCGCTGATACCCGTTAGCGCTTTAAGTGGACGAATATCCAATATGCATTCGTGAGCTACAAAGCCATTGGCCCCTCGATATAACACCGGGTAGGCATCTTGCAGGCGAGTGGCTATGTAATTGGCGCTCAGAATGGCAACTTCCGAAGCAGCTTTAAGGCCGGCCCCACCCATCATACGAATATACATCCAGGGAATTGGCAAGATTGAAGCCGAACCCCAGCGCGCTGAGGAAACGCAATCTGAACCTGATTCAGGATCATTGGGGTCTGCAGGCAGAAACTCTGCCAAATGCTGCTTCACGCCTATAGGGCCAACACCTGGGCCACCACCGCCATGAGGAATGCAAAAGGTTTTGTGTAAGTTGAGGTGAGATACATCGCCGCCAAACTTGCCCGGCTCTGCCAAACCAACCATTGCGTTCAAATTAGCGCCATCGATATATACCTGGCCTCCATGGTTATGGAGTACCTCACATATCTCTTGAATAGCGGTTTCAAATACACCGTGGGTAGATGGGTAGGTCAGCATTGCCGCTGCCAATTCATTGCTATGCAGTTCTGCTTTGGCTTTCATGTCGGATAGGTCGACATTGCCATTGTCATCACAGGCTACAACTACCACCAGCATTCCCGCCATTTGTGCACTGGCTGGATTAGTTCCATGAGCCGACTCAGGGATTAAACATATCTTGCGCTGATCGTCTCCACGGCTCTTGTGATAGGCCGCAATAGCTAACAAACCCGCATATTCTCCTTGTGATCCTGCATTTGGTTGCACTGACACGGCGTCATATCCAGTACAGGCACAAAGCATCTGCTCCATTTGCTTTATTAATTCCAAATAGCCCTGAGTTTGCGAAGCCGGCGCAAAGGGGTGTATCTGAGAAAAATGAGGCCAGCTAATAGGCTGCATTTCGGCGGCAGCGTTTAGTTTCATAGTGCATGAGCCAAGCGGAATCATGGCCTGGTCTAATGCCAAATCTTTGCTTTGTAGGCGCTGCAGGTAACGCATAAACTCTGTTTCGCTACGGAAACGGTGGAAAACCTGATGCTCTAAATAGCCACTGGTGCGAACCAGATCATCCGCTAATAAGGACCCAGCGTCTTTTTCAACGGATACAGCAAAGACTTCACATAGCGCGTCTAGGTGCGATTCACCATGGGTTTCATCAAAGCTAACGCAAAGGGATTGGTCCAAAACTCTTAGGTTTATATCCTTAGCTTCTGCCGTGGCCGCTAGCTCAGAGGTTCGGCTCCCGGTGTTTATTTCAAGAGTATCGAAGGCATGTTCATGCTTTAGCTCAAAACCAGCTGATTTCAAAGACGCAGCTAAACGGCTACAGAGATTGTGTGTCGAAAGAGCGATTTCCTTAAGACCTTCAGGCCCGTGATAGACAGCGTAGGCTGCGGCAATCACTGCTAGTAACACTTGAGAAGTACAGATGTTCGAAGTGGCTTTCTCACGACGAATATGTTGCTCGCGTGTTTGCATGGCCATACGCAGTGCGGGCCTGCCGCGGCTATCTGCAGATACGCCAATAATGCGACCCGGAGCTGAACGCTTAAAGCTATCCTGAAAGGCAAAAAAAGCAGCGTGAGGTCCGCCAAAGCCCATGGGAACGCCTAAGCGCTGACTAGTGCCAATAACAATATCTGCACCCATCTCACCTGGAGGAGTAAGCAGAGTTAGGGCCAATAAGTCGGTTGCGACAATGGCCAGTGCACCAGCCTCATGAGTCTTGGCAATTACCGGTCTAGGGTCAATGACCTCACCACAGGAACCGGGGTATTGAATCAAAACCGCGAAGCACGCAGGTATTTCTTGCTGAACATCGCCAACTACCACTTCAAATCCGAAGTGCTTGGCTCGTGTATTAACTACGGCAATGGTCTGCGGATGACAGTTTTGGTCGACAAAGAAGCAGTTTGATTTGTTTTTTCGTTGTGTGCGCTTGGCCATAGCCATAGCTTCAGCTGCGGCTGTGCCTTCATCCAATAATGAAGCGTTCGCCACGGGCATGGCAGTTAGATCACAAATCATCTGCTGGAAATTCAGCAGCATCTCTAAACGGCCCTGGGATATTTCCGCCTGATAAGGTGTATAAGCGGTGTACCAACCGGGGTTTTCTAGTATTAATCTTTGTATTACCGGTGGCGTAAGACAACCATAATAGCCTTGGCCCAGGTGATTGCTGGCTAATTGATTCTGATCAGCTAGGGCTTTAATCTCAGCTAGTGCAGCTGCTTCTGAAATGCCAGAAGCCAAATCCATTTTGTCTTTTTTTAGAATACTTTCCGGCACTGTCTTTTGAATAAGTTCGTCTCGATTGGCGACACCTATTTTGGATAGCATGGACAATTCGTCAGTTTCAGAAATACCGATATGACGTTTTACAAATGGACTAAAGGGTTGCACTTAGAGAGGTTTCCTAGTGAGTAACTAATGGCTTGTTTTAAGGCTAGCAAGTTTACCGTAAATTTGGGTATAGCTAATGGCTAAATAGATAAGAATTTAGTGACAAGTTACTAACTATTTGTTGGAGTGGTTACCAGTCGTATTCGATGGCGATAACGTACTTTATGTTACTTCCGGACGGACTCTCAAATTTAACTTCGTCGTCCACGGATTTACCCAATATAGCTCTGGCTAGAGGTGAATCAATACTAATATGTTTTTTATCCGGCTCGATCTCGTCGGGACCGACAATGCAGACCACCAAAACTTCGCCCTCGGGGTCTTCTAGCTCAACTCTAGCGCCAAAATATATCTTGCTGGGATCCGCAGGTTTTTCGTCTATCACCTGAAGATTTTTGATCCGTTTTTGCAGGTAGCGGACACGTCTATCAATCTCGGCTAAGCGACGCTTTCCATAGATATAGTCACCATTTTCTGATCGATCACCATTTTTTGCGGCCGCAGAAACTACGGCGGTTACTTGAGGCCGTTCTACTTTCCAAAGTTGGTGTAGCTCTGCTTCTAACAGGGCAAACCCACCGGGACTAATAACCGCCGTGCTAGAGGGCATTGGAGTACGCCAGCGACTCATAAGTGATCCGGCGATAGTGAGAATTTGATAAGAATGGCTAACCCCATAGATATCTTCTAAAGACTCGGTTATATTCAAAACCTATAGGCCTAAATAGACTTTGAATAGACGTAAATGAATATTGCCAGAGTTCTAAGCCAAAAAAATAACAATACGCCTATTATAGCCATATTCGTTATGGCCGCTAGCTCACAGCTACTTGCCGCAGACTTTGATGGCAATATCGTGCTGGGAGCGCCAACCGAAACAAGTATTACGGCAAACGTATTGACGGCCACCAGCCAAGATATTTATTTGTCCTACGGCCTTCAAGCCCGTACTCAATCTGGCGACTACTTAGAAAGAACCTTGGTCGCCAATTTTTCTGCGGGACAGCCAGACGAAATCCAGCTAACAGGCCTACAGCCTGATACACGTTATTACTACCGGTTGAACTATAACGAAGGCGGCAGCAACTATTCAGCCACTGACGAGCTAAGCTTTCATACGCCTCGCGATAAGGGTAGCTCCTTTGTTTTTGGAGTACAGGGCGATTCCCATCCAGAACGAGCACCGCGCGATTTTATTCCAGAGCTGTATGAGCGAACGCTTGCTCAAGCCAAGAACGATGGCGTGGATTTCTACCTGACCACTGGAGATGATTTTAGTATTGATGTGAATTTTACGGATGGAATTAGCGAAGATGGTGTTAAAGAACGCTTCCAGATACAGCGACCCTTTTTAGGGGTTGTAGGAAACGAGGCGCCGGTATTTTTAGTAAACGGGAATCACGAGCAGGGCGCTTTGTACCTTTACAACGACTACCGCAAATACCCAGTGCCAGAAAATCCCGCAGTCTGGGTACAGAACGCCCGCAATGAGTATTTTACTCAACCAGAGCCAAACGATTTCTATACGGGCAACGATGAAGAACTTGAGTACATCGACAAGGGCCTTAAAGGCACCTATTACGCCTTCGAATGGGGCGATGCACTCTTTGTAACCTTAGATCCTTTTTGGTCTTCAGAGGCAGTTGTGGATAATCTTTTTGAAGGGCCCCGCGGCGGCGGTCAAGGCTTATCTCAGGGCGGAGCTTCGCGGACCGAGGGTAAGACTGTCAACAAATGGGATATCAGTCTTGGTGACGCCCAATATAACTGGCTAAAGAAGACACTTGAAGAAAGTGATGCCACTTTTAAGTTTATCTTCACCCATATATGATGCATGGCGGTGATCGTGGCGGCGTAGATCAAGCAAACCTTTACGAGTGGGGCGGCGAAAATCAAAATGGCGATTATGAGTTTGATATCGAGCGCCCTAACTGGGAAAAACCAATTCATCAGTTAATGGCTGATACCAAAGTGACTGTCTTTTTCCATGCTCATGACCATGTATGGGTAAAACAAGAACTCGATGGTGTTGTCTATCAGGAAGTCAGTTCTCCGGCGGATTCGGACTATGAACTTACCAATTGGGCAGTAGCCTATAAGGATGAGTCCAGTGTGATACTTCCAAATACCGGGTATACCAGAGTCAGCGTATCACCGGAGCAAGTGCAGGTAGACTATGTTCGGACCTATCTGCCAGAAGATGAAAGCCAAGAGCAAATTAGTGGTGAGGTAGCATATAGTTACGTCATCGAAGCGCGAAACGACTAAGCGCAACTCGGAATTATGTAATTTATTGGAGATCTAATGAAAAAGTTAATCGGCATCGCTCTAGTTGCGGTGTTAGCAGCAACCGTATTACCAGTTCAGGCACATCATTCGTTCGCAGCAACTTTTACCGATGAAATTATCGTGGTTGAGGGATACGTTGAACGCCTTAAATTTAGTAATCCTCATGTGATTGTCTATTTCAATAGCACTGACGCTAATGGCGGTGAACAACAGTGGCTTGCTGAAGGTGGTTCGGCCACATCAATGCGAAACCAAGGCTGGGACCGCGATACGCTGTCCGAAGGTGACTATATTCGAATCACAGGTGAGTCAACGCGCAACGGCTCAACTATGGTTTCTATGGTTAATAATGGCAGTGTGCAGTTTATTAACCCCACTACTGGTGCTGTAGTCGGTATGCCCGGACATGCAGTAGAGGCAGAAGAGGGTGCTTTTAATATGCCGCTTCAGCTTGCCAGCCGCCTACCTAATTTTTCTGGAGCCTGGACTGGCGAAGCAACGGGCCGAGTGGGGCGTCCGATTGATAACGTTCCACCCATGGACTACAACGAAGCGGGTGCAGCACTTCACGCGGTTTTTGATGCAGTAAATGATCCTCAGGTTTGGTGCGAACCGCCTGGGCTAGTTCGCCAAGCGGGCTTTTCTCCTCACCCAGTTCGTATAGAGCAATTGGATGACCATGTAGTTATTTCCTATGAAGAATATGCAGGCATGCGAACGGTTTACTTCGATAAGCGCGATATGGTCGGCGGCGATAAAACCCATTTGGGGCAATCTTGGGCTCGCTATGAGGGCCAGACGTTGGTTATAGAATCAAACAACCTTTTACCAAATTTATCCGCAACCACCGGTAACGCGTTGACGGATCAAACATCCACAGTGGAAACCTACTATCGAAAAGATACTACGGACGGACGGGCCGTTTTAGCTATGGATATGGTCGCTACCGATCCCGGCTACTTGCTAACTCCCTGGACAGTGCGCTGGGAAAAATACGCGGAGAACGATTACGAATTTATCGAAGTTGAATGTGAGGCTCCGTTAACGAACTAAAGGCGGAACTAGGCAGAAACTAGACAATAATATTATTTATGTAAACGCCTATAACCATTTGGTTGTGGGCGGTTTTTATGGGTGCTGTTAAAAAGTCGATAGTTTAAGGACTTCTGCACAATTCAGTAAACTCTTGTTAACTCGATCTAATACCCTGATTCTAATCAATTTAAAACTCGAATCTGAGCTTTCAGCGGCAAGGTTTCTTGCGTATAATTACAGAAAGTTAATAAACATTCTTGGGATTTAAGACCATGTTGATAAGAAAAATACTTTGCGCTCTGACTTTGGGCTTAATGCTCAGCATTACACCAGCGCAAGCACTGTCTCTTATACACATCTCCGAGCCCACGAGACCGTACTAGATCTCGTATGCCGTCTTCTGCTTGAAAAA